>NZ_CP022707.1:0-337500 GCF_025340265.1 Novosphingobium sp. 9
ATGGAAGAGGATCAGGAAGCCGTAAATCTGGCGGCAGACTGGGCAGACATCAGCCAGGGCCTTCGCAAGGACCTGGGCCATCAGGCGCACAGCCAGTGGATCCGTCCGATCCAGCCGGGCAACTACTGCGCGGAGACGGGCACGCTCGATCTCTATCTCCCCACCGAATTCTCGGCCAACTGGGTTGCCGACCGTTTCGCCGACCGGCTTTCGCTGGCCTGGAAGATCGCCCGTCCCGACGTGCGCCACGTGCGCGTGCTGGTGCATCCGGGCCGTCGCCAGCTGCCCGAGCTGCGTCTGGGCGGCGGTGGCCGTCCCGCCAGCGCCCCTGCCAATGATTCGGCACAGGGCGCCGGTGACACGCTGGCCGCTGCGCTCGTCGGCGAATCGTTCGCCTCGCTGGGTCAGGGCCCGGCCGGGATCGACGCCTCGCAGACGTTCGCCTCGTTCGTGACCGGCACCTCGAACGTGCTGGCGTTCAACGCCGCACAGCGCATGTCGGCCACGGAAACGCCGCAGTTCTCGCCGCTCTACCTCAAGGCCGCTACCGGTCAGGGCAAGACGCACCTACTCCACGCGATCGGCCACGCCTACCTTGCCAGCCACCCGCAGGCGCGAATCTTCTACTGCTCGGCAGAGCGCTTCATGGTCGAGTTCGTCCAGGCGCTGCGCCAGAACCAGATGATCGAGTTCAAGGCCCGCCTGCGCGGCTTCGACCTGCTGCTGGTGGACGATATCCAGTTCATCATCGGCAAGGCTTCGGCACAGGAAGAGCTGCTCTACACGATCGATGCGCTGCTGCAGGAAGGCAAGCGACTGGTCTTCGCCGCCGACCGCGCGCCCCAGGCGCTCGATGGCGTCGAACCGCGCCTGCTCTCGCGCCTGTCGATGGGCCTCGTCGCCGACATCCAGCCTGCCGACATCGAACTGCGCCGCGCGATCCTCGAAGGCCGCCTGACGCGCTTCGCCTCGGTGGACGTGCCTGCGGACGTGATCGAGTTCCTGGCCCGCACCATCAATCGCAACGTGCGCGAGCTGGTCGGCGGCCTCAACAAGCTGATCGCCTATGCCCAGCTGACCGGGCAGGCCGTGTCGCTCCAGCTTGCCGAAGAGCAGCTGACCGACATCCTCTCGGCCAACCGCCGCCGGATCACCATCGACGAGATCCAGCGCACGGTCTGCCAGTTCTACCGCATCGACCGCACCGAGATGAGCAGCAAGCGCCGCGCCCGCGCGGTCGTGCGCCCGCGTCAGGTGGCGATGTACCTCGCCAAGGTGCTGACGCCGCGCTCGTACCCCGAGATCGGCCGCAAGTTCGGTGGCCGCGATCACTCGACGGTGATCCACGCCGTGCGCCTAATCGAGGATCTGCGCAGCCGCGATGCCGACATGGACGGCGACGTGCGCTCGCTGCTCCGCCAGCTCGAAAGCTGAGGTTTTCCGCCGGATATCCGGCGCGGAACAACAGCCTATTCACAACGTTACCCACAGGCCGGCCGCATCCAATGCGCGCCGGCCTGTTTGCATTTTACCGCCTTCAAAGCCCGTATCGACGCGCGTTCACACTTTTTAACTTTTGGCTAACCCGCGCGTCTCTAGCGTCCCTTTCAAGCCTGATGATCTTCGGGTTCGACCACACCAACGTCTACAACCAGAGGAAGAGGCAAGCCCCCCTATGCGCTTCTATCAGGCCACCACGTTCCTGTTTCCGCGCCATTACGAGTGGCGCATTCTGACCGTCTGCTTCGGCGCCGTGCATGTTCCCCTGATCGCCTGCGTCGCCTTTGCCGCGCTGTCGGGCCAGTGGCATCCGATTACCCTGCTGGTCCTGCTGCTCGCGACGCTGGCAGGCACCGCCTGCGGACTTGCTGCCGTGCACGGCCTGCTCTCCCCCGTCACCAAGGCGACGCGGATGCTCGAATCGATCCAGGCGGGCAAGCGCGTCACCGACATTCCCATCGGGGGTCGCGATCTGGTCGGCCAGCTGCTCCACGGCGTCACCACCGCCGCCAACGAATCGGCGGCGCGGATCGAAAAGCTGACCGACGCGGCAGAGCGCGACCCGCTGACCCGCATCCGCAACCGTCGCGGCTTTCTCGGCACGGCCGAGCGCCTGCTCGACGGCGAGCGCTCGGGTGTCTTCGCGCTCGTCGATATCGACCACTTCAAGCTGATCAACGACCAACTCGGCCACGATCGCGGCGACGACCTGCTCACCGCCTTTGCCGCGCGCCTGTCCGAAGGTGTGCGCCGCACCGATCTGGTCGCGCGCTGGGGCGGCGAGGAATTCGCGGTGGTCTTCCCCGATACCGACATGAACGAAGCACACCGGGTGATGGACCGCCTGCGCGCCGCGATTGCCGAGAGCACCGCGCTCGGCGTCGGCAGCCGCCGCGTGACGTTCTCGTGCGGCCTTGCCCCGCTTTCAGGCTTCTCCTCGCTGGGAGAGGCCACGCGCGCGGCGGACACCGCGCTCTATCGCGCCAAGGCCGGAGGGCGCAACCGGGTGACGCTGGCAGCATAGGGCAGACATTCAGCCCTGACGGCCTGCAAATGGCGATTTTCCGAGCTTCCTGTGCTCACGTACCGGAAGTACGCTGCGCTCCCGGTCCCGAAAAATCACCATTTTCGGCTCGTCATCATCTGAATGTCGAACACCCCTTGGGCGTTGCCTGCGGCATCAGGCCGAGCCTTCACCCTGCCCTGCCCATGCGCTAGGACAGGGTCATGACGACCTCCCCTGCCCCCATCATCACGCCAGAGCGCGCCCAGCGCTTCGCCCGGCATATCGTGCTGCCCGAGATCGGCGGCGCCGGACAGGTCGCCCTTGCCCGCGCGCATGTGGTGCTGATCGGCTGCGGCGGCATTGGTGCCCCCGCGCTCCAGTATCTGGCGGGCGCAGGGGTCGGGAAAGTGACGCTGGTAGACCGTGATGTCGTCGACACCAGCAATCTCCAGCGCCAGACTGTTTTCACGCCGTCGGATGTCGGCACGCCCAAGGCGGAAGCGGCGGCCGGATGGGTGCGGCGTTTCGATCCTGCCATCGATGTCACCGCTTGCGTCGAGAACGTGGGGAGCGATAACGCGAGCGCACTGGTCTCCGGCGCCGATCTGGTACTGGACGGGTGTGACAACTTCGCGACTCGTCTCGCGGTGTCAGATGCCTGTGTCGCGGCAGACATATCGCTGACAAGTGCGGCGGTCGGCCGCTTTCAGGGACAGGTCGCCAACTTCGCCGGACACCTGCCCGACCAGCCCTGCTACCGCTGCTTCGTGGGCGACGCCTTCGACGCGGCCGACTGCGACACTTGCGCCGCCGACGGCGTGCTGGGCGCGATGGTCGGCATGGTCGGCACCTTCGCGGCCATGCACGCGATGCGCGTGCTGCTCCACGGCCACGCCGCGCTGGGCGACGATCCGCAGTTCGGCACCCTCCACCTGATCGACGGCCTAAAGCCCGGCATGCGCGCCATGCGAATCGCGAAAGACCCCGCCTGCCGGGCGTGTGGGGGTAATGTCTGAAGGAGGGTTATCCGGTCACGATATACAATGCTCCCAGGAGCGAGGTTTTCTGCCGTTCGGCAATCGCCCCTTTCCTCGTCATTCCCGCGAAGGCGGGAATCCAGTAGCGACCTTGCGATAAGGGATGCCTGCCGACCTGATCCCTCCATTCTCGCCCTGGCACAAAACATTACCTCCTGCGCAAGCACCGCACCTGATCGAAAAGGGAAATCCGCCGTGGTGCAATCTCGCCAGCGATCTCGGTTTCGACGCGTTGCGCCGACTGGATTCCCGCCTTCGCGGGAATGACGAAAGTTGAAGTGAATCGGTCGTATGACCGCAATCCACCCATACCAGACGTCAAAGTGAACGTGTTTCAGGTCCATCAAGCCAACTCCGATCATGAAAGACTGACGTGGGTTGCGGATTCTCACCGCGCACGCCCACTCAGCCATGGATCCTGAAGCGAGTTGAGGATGACGAGCAGGGATACGTCCATTTTCGCTCCCCCATCAAGCCCGCCGACTAACGTCTGATCGACCGCGCAAAAAACCGACGCCCCTTCTCCTGCCTACTCCCGCAATGCGCGTTTGAACTGGTCCGACAGCGGGCGCAGGATATAGCTGAGCAGCGAATGCTGCTGGGTCTGGATGAACACCTCCACCGGCATGCCCACTGCCAGACGCTTGCCGTGAAGCCGGGCCAGTTCCTTGCGCGGAATGGCGATCCGCGCCTCGTACCACACGGCGCCCGTGGCAGCGTCCTGCGTGCGGTCCGTCGCAACGCGCAGGACACGCCCGTTCAGTTCGGGTGTGGTGCGCATGTCGAACGCAGTGAAACGCAGCACTGCCCGGCGCCCCGCCTCTACCCGGTCAACCGCACTCACCGAAATCCGGGCACTGACTTCCAGCCTCCCGCCATCCGGCACGACCTCGGCCACTGTGTCGCCGGCCCGCACGATCCCGCCAATCGTCGAGACCGCCAGCTTCTCGACCGTGCCCGCGACCGGCGAGCGGATCGCGGTATGCCGATCTTCATCTTCCGCGCTGGCAGCGCGCGGCCCTGCATCGGCCAGCGCCGCCTGCGCCTGCCCGAGATCGGCAGCCGCCTGCGCCCGCGAAGTGCTGGCAAGCGCGGCAAGTTGCGCCTCAAGTTCCGCGATCTGTGCCCGTGCCCCGGCGACGCTTTCCTCTGCGGTCTTGCGACTGGCCTCCACGCCCACGGCGGCCCGCTCCAGCGCACTCAACCGATCGAGCGTGGTCAGACGGCGTTCGTAGAGCTTGCGGGTCTGATCCAGTTCGCGCCCGATAAGCGCCTGCTGGCTGGCGTAGGCGACGGTGTCCGCCTCACCGCGCCGGACATCAGCCCGTGCCGCCGCGATCCGCGCCCGCAACGCGCGGGCCTGATCGGCAAGAGCGGCCTCGTTCAGGCGCAGCGCCTGCCGCTCGTCGCGCAGGATGCCTGTGGTAGCCTGCCCGGACAGCGCCTTTGATGCGGCGACGTCACTGCGCCCCTCACTCTGCGCACGCAGCCGGTCGATCCGCGCGATCAGCCGATCCCGCCCCAGCCCGGCGTATGCCGCACTGGCTTCTGTGACAGACTCGTCCAGCCGCACAAGCACTTGCCCGGCCTGCACGTGATCGCCGTTCTGCACGGCAATCTCTGAGACCACACCACCATAAGGCTGCGAGACGCGCTTGACCTGACCTGCGACATCGACCGTCCCTTCGGCCACGACGGCTCCCGCCAGCGGCAGGAAGGCCGCCAGTCCGCCCAGGCCAAACACCAAGGCGACGACGCCCAGAACGCCCGCGACCGCCAGCCGTCGCAAACGCACCTCGTCCGCAGCGGCAGTCGAGCCAGCCGGGTCCGAAGAAACCGCAGCAGCGGGTATGGCAAGCGCCAGCCCCATCATCCATGCCCTTCGGCATCGGCCTCGGCCATCGCCAGATCTTCCTCCACCGGTGACGGCTGCGAGCCCCGCTCGCCCACATCGCGGCGCATGAAGCTGTCGCGCGGCCCGAACTGTTCTATGCGGCCATTGCCCATCACCAGCACATGGCTGACATGTTGGACGATGCTGGCCCGATGCGCGATCACCACGACGATGCCGCCACGTGCCCGTGCCGAGGCGATAGCTCGCGCCAGCGCACGCTCCCCCTCGAAATCGAGATTGCTGTTGGCCTCGTCCAGCACCAGCAGGAAAGGATCGCCATAGAGCGCCCGCGCCAGCGCAATACGCTGCTGCTGCCCACCCGAAAGGCTGGCGCCGTTGGCACCGATCACATAGTCGTATCCACCCTCCAGCCCGACGATAAGATCATGCACATCGGCTGCACGCGCCGCGGCCAGAATCGCATCGCGGTCTGCGTCCGGCTCAAAGCGCGCAATGTTCTGCGCCAGCGTGCCGGGCAACAACTCGATCCCCTGCGGCACATACCCCACGATCCGCCCGCGCTGCGGCCCCGACCACTGATCGAGCGTGGCCCCGTCCAGTCGCACCGAACCATGGCGTACCGGCCAGATCCCGCAGATCGCCCGTGCCAGCGTGGATTTTCCCGATCCGCTGCGCCCGATCACCGCCACGGCATCGCCTGCCTGCAAACGAAAGCTCGCTCCCGACACGGTCAGCTCGCGAAGACCCGGCGGCGCACAGGCCACTGCCTCCAGCACCAGATCGTGCGAGGGCAGATCGAGCCCCATCGGCTCCTGTTCCACCGGCACGGCCTGCAGATGATCGCGCAGCCGGACCATGGCCTGCCGGGCGGCGAGCAACTGCTTCCAGTTGGCGATCACCTGTTCGGCCGGCGCCAGCGCGCGGGCGGACAGGATCGAGCTGGCAATGATCACCCCGCCGCTCGCCCTGCCCTCGATCACCAGCCATGCGCCGAGCGCCAGCACCGCTGACTGCAGAAGCAGGCGAAAAGCCTTGCTCGCCCCGCCGATCGAGCTGGACAGCCAGGCGAGACGATCGTTTGCGGCGAGATGCGCGGTTTCCGCATCGTGCCAGGCCCGGCGATGCCAGCGCGACATGCCCATCGCCCGGATCGTCTCGGCATTTCGGCGCGTGGTCTCGGCCATGCCGAAACGCGCGCTCGATGCCTGCACGTTCAGCATGGCGGTGGCCCGCGTGGCGCGATCGTTGAAGATCATCAGCCCGATCAGCACCAGCGCGCCCGCCGTCACCAGCAGCGCAAGGCTCCAATGGAAAACGGCCAGCACCAGCAGGTAGAGCAGCACCCAGGGCAGGTCCAGCAGTGCCAGAGGCCCCGGCCCGGAGAGGAAGCTGCGCACGGCATCGGCATCGCGCACGATCTGGATGCCATTGGGCAGGACGCCGTGAGTCAGCTCGAAGCCGGAAACCACATCCATGACCCGGTCAGACAGGCGCCGGGTGAACATGGTGCCCGCCTGTACAAGGATCGCACCGCGCAGAATGTCGAAACCCGCCTGGAACAGGTAGGCGAAAGCCACCAGCACGAACAGGCCGACCAGCGAGGGCACGCTGCGCGAAGGCAGCACATCGTCATAGACGAGCAGCATGAAGAACGAGCCCGACAGCAGCAGGACGTTGTAGACGCTGCTGATCGCCGCAATCGGCAAAAGCACCCGGCGCACCGGAGCCGTGGCATCGCGAAGATCCTGCGTCAGAACGCCGAAGCCGAACATCGATCCTCTACCTCCGCAGCAAGGTCGGATCGTCCGCTGCAAGACGCGACCGCGCAAGGCGAGATCGGTGCATTTTCGAGCAATCCCCGCGTGCTGGATGCCCCATCGACGCTCTACACTGGCCGTAGCTGGCGCTTGCCCATGCCGCCCTGCCGGATGACACCACCATGCCCCTTCGCACAGCCGCCACGGATCGCCCTCGCCTGTGGACCGCCGAAAGCCTGCTGCCGGTCGCAATCCTGTTTCTGTATCCCGGCACTGCCCATGCGGAAACGCTGCCCGAGGCGATTGCCGCCGCGCTCGAACAGAACCCCGTTCTGGCAGCCGGAAAGGCGCAGGTGCGTGCAGCAGACGAAGTTCGCAACCGGACGCAAGGCGCCTATGGTCCAAGCCTGTCGGTAACGGTCAGCCATGACTATACGCTCGAAACCGATCGCGACCCGCCTTATGCCTCGACGCAAGACGGGTTCGCGACCTCGGGTGCCGTGACTCTGACCCAGCCGCTGTTCACCTTCGGGCGCCTCGCGGCGGCCACCCTGTCGGCAAAGGCACAGCAAGGGCTCGCACGCGAACAGTTGCGGGCCGTGCGCCAGACGCTGATCCTCAATGTCGTCGCCGCCTATGCCGCGCTTCGACGCGACCTTGCGCTGGAGTCCGTGGCACGGGAGAACCGCGATCTGTTGACGCGCCAGCGCGCGATCATTCAGGCCCGCTACGATCTGCGCGATGCGACTGCCCCCGATCTGGAACAGACCGCCGCCCAGCTGGCTCTGGCAGAGGGGCGCGTGCTGGATGCCCGATCCGCTGCCGAGCAAAGCGCTGCCCGCTATCGCAATCTGGTCGGCCATTACCCGGCAGACCTTCAGACAATCCCCTCGCCCCCGGCACTCCCGGCGCGTACGGAGCTTGAGGCGCAAGGCATCGATGCCAGCCCCGATCTGGCCATCGCCCGCCTGCAGGAGCGGATCGCCGCCGCCGCGCTCGCCGCCGCCCGCGCCGAGACAGGGCCGACGCTTTCCGCCCACGCCTCGGCAGAACGAACGCCCTTTACGCCTTATGCGAATACCAGCCGCAGCGAGGCGCTGGTGGCAGGCGTCACGCTGTCGATGCCGCTTTACAGCAGCGGCCAGCTCTCGGCTGCCGTGCGCGAGGCAGAGGCGCGCGATCAGGCCGCGATCCTCCAGATCGAACAGGCCTGGCGCGACATGCGCGAAGCCATCGCCGCCAATCAGGCGAGCGCTGCCGCCGCACGCGAGCGGCTGCCGCTTTACCGGGAAGCGGTCCGCAATGCCGAAAGCGCCGTGGCCGGCATTCAGGAACAGGAGCGCGCCGGCATTCGCACACTGCGCGAAGTGCTTGATGCCACCACCGACCTGTTGACGGCCCGCACCACGCTGGCGCAGGCGGAAGCCGATGCCCTGATCACGCAGGCCAGCGCCCTGCGCGCTGCCGGGTTGCTT
This sequence comes from Novosphingobium sp. 9, assembly GCF_025340265.1. Lineage (NCBI taxonomy): Bacteria > Pseudomonadati > Pseudomonadota > Alphaproteobacteria > Sphingomonadales > Sphingomonadaceae > Novosphingobium > Novosphingobium sp. 9. The sequence continues at coordinate 8,631 of NZ_CP022707.1, forward strand.
GACGACGAGACCGCCCTGTTCGCACCGGCCATCGACAATGTCACGCCGCCGGACGCACACCTCCCCGCCCCCTCTCTCTCGCTATCGCCGGTAACGGATAATCTGGCAGGACTTCCCCTCCGGCCGCTGATCGCACCGCTCGATGCGCTGGCGGTTTCCAGCCACGCCACACCGCCAAAAGTCCATCACGAAGACGACGCGCCGTTTATCTGGCCTACCCTGCCTTCCAGTACCCCGCCCTGACCTCAGGCGCCCCTGAACCTAGAGAGCCATATCGGTGGGTAGCCCCAGCGACCGTCGCAGGTGTTCCACCACATGGCGGGCACGGGCAGGCAACGGCCATTCGGCGCGGTGCAGAAGCCAGAGCGTATCGACCACCGGCGTTCCGCACTCGACAACGCAGATCCGGTCCTGCTTCGCGAAAGCCTGCCGGGCGTAACGCGGCAACACGGTAAAGCCGAGACCACGCGCCACCGGCTCCAGAATCAAGCCGACCTGATTGGAAAAGCCGCGCACCGGCAGGTGGCGCACGCCGGGATTGCCCCCGAAACGCCGCGAGAGAAGCCGCGTCGCCATTGCCTTGCCATCCGGGTGATCGATCATACCGATGCGCCGCAGATCCTCCCAGCTTTCCGCGACCTCGTTCACGGGGACGATCAGTTCGAGCGGTTCTTCGAGAAAGGGCGTCGCGGCCAGACGCGGATCGTCCGGGCGGATCGAGGCTATGCCGAAGTCCGCCCGGTTGGCGGCGACATCCTCGACCACTCCGGCATCCGGCGCGAAACGATGACGGATAACGAGGCCCGGCTCCCGCTCCTGAAGATCGAGCAGCAGCGGGTTCAGCAGCAGGCCGACACTGCCCGGCGTCACCACTTCGACGTCACCGGCCAGCACATCCTGCCCGACCAGCCGCGCCGCCAGCCGCAGTTCCGCCGCTTCAAGCTCCCGCGCATGATCCAGCAAGGCCAGTCCCACAGGCGTCCATTCCAGCGCGCGGGAGCGGCGAAGCACCACTGCCCCGAACCGGTCTTCCAGCTGGCGGATATGCTGGCTGACAGCGGCCTGCGTCAGATCGAGCGCCTGCGCGGCGCGGGTGAAGCTGCCGGCCTTTTCCAGCGCCAGCAGCGAGCGGCTCCACAGCGGATTTATCATTAGGATGTTTTATGAAATGGATAAGGCATCATGCCTTCTTCTAATCCATATCCATACCTATTCCAAGATCGACCCTTTCAAGGAGCGATCTTGATGACCACCACCTACCCGCGCGCGTTCTCACATATCGGCCTTTCGGTGCCGGACCTCGATGCCGCCGTGAAGTTCTACACCGAAGTCATGGGTTGGTATCTCATCATGCCGCCCACCACGATCACCGAGGACGACAGCGCCATCGGCGTGATGTGTACCGACGTGTTCGGCAAGGACTGGAAGTCCTTCCGCATCGCCCATCTTTCCACCGGTGACCGCGTGGGCGTGGAAATCTTCCAGTTCCTCAATGCCGAGAAGCCGGACAACAACTTCGAATACTGGAAGACCAGCGTCTTCCACTTCTGCGTGCAGGACCCTGACGTGGAAGGCCTCGCCGAGAAGATCGTTGCCGCCGGTGGCAAGCAGCGCATGCCCGTGCGCTATTACTACCCCGGCGAAAAGCCCTATCGCATGGTCTACTGCGAGGACCCGTTCGGCAATATCCTGGAAGTCTACAGCCACAGCTACGAACTGACCTATTCGGCCGGGGCCTACGCCTGAGATGATCGCGCTTCCCGGCGAATACGAAGCCTGGGGCTGGCAGGAAGGCTCCGACCCGCTGACCCTGACGCGTGACACCCGCCCCCTGCCTTCTCCGGCAGCGGGCGAGGTGCTCGTGCAGAACCACGCGATCGGACTGAACCCGGTCGACTGGAAAGTGCTGGGCGCAATGGACAGCTGGGCGCCGGGCCATGTGGCGGGCGTCGACGGTGCAGGCGTGGTCGTTGCGCTGGGCGAAGGCGTCACGACCGGGTGGCTCGGCCAGCGCGTCGCCTATCACCAGAACCTCTTGGTACACGGCAGCTATGCCGAGTTCACGCCGGTCCGCGCCGAGGTGCTGCTGCGCCTGCCCGAAGCGATGGACTTCGCCACGGCGGCCGGACTGCCCTGCCCTCTGCTGACCGCCTGGACCGCGCTGGACCAGTTGCCCTCGCGCCCCGGCGAGGCCATGCTGGTGAGCGGCGCGGGCGGCGCTGTCGGCGGGTATATCGTTCAGCTGGCCACCCGCGCCGGGTGGCGCGTTACGGCGATGTGCAACGCGCGCCATCGCGAAAGGCTCGCGGGTCTGGGCGCGGTCGACTGGATCGCAGGCCCTCTGCCGGACGATACGATGTGGAGCGATCCGCGCCGCTTCTCCGCCGTGATCGATTCGATCGGCCCCGACCATGCCATGCGTCTCCACCCGGCAGTCCGCGCCAAGGGGCATCTCGTGTGCATCCAGGGCCGTGTCGCCCAATGGCCGAGCCCGGCCTTCGGGCGCGCATTGTCGCTGCACGAAATCGCGCTCGGCGCGCTGCACCAGCACGGCGACAGTGAGGACTGGGCCCGCGTCGTTACCCACGGCGAAGTGCTGCTCAGCGACATCGCTGCGGGCCGGATCGTCGCCGAACCGCTCGTCTCCGCCTCCTTCGCAGATCTGCCGCAGGCCCTTGCAGGGCTGCGCGACCGCAACTTCACCGGTAAACCGATCGTCCTTCTGGACGGAAAGGCATCACAATGACCGACACTACCAAGTCCCGTGTCCTGATCGTCGTCACCTCGCACACGTCGCTGGGCGATACCGGCCACACCACCGGCGTCTGGCTGGAGGAACTGACCACCCCGTTCTACGCCTTTGCCGATGCAGGCTGCGAAGTGACCGTCGCCTCTGTTGCCGGTGGCGCGGTGCCGGTCGATCCCAATTCGCAGGCCGGTGCCGAAGAGGGCAGCGAAACTCCCGCCAGCGTCGAGCGCGCCGCTAGCGACGAAGTCTTTCAACAGATGATCGCCGGCACCCCCTCGATCGCCGAGATCGACGCTGCCGACTACGACGCGGTGTTCCTGCCCGGTGGCCACGGCACCATGTGGGACATGCCCGGCAACGCCGTCCTCGCCGCGCTGCTTGGCAAGGCATGGGCGCAAGGCAAGGTCGTCGCCGCCGTATGCCACGGCCCGGCAGGGCTGGTCAGCGCCACCGACGAAGACGGCAAGCCGCTGGTCGCCGGTCGCAAGGTCAGCGCCTTCACCGACAGCGAGGAACGCGCCGCCGGCCTCGACAAGGCCGTCCCCTTCCTGCTCGAAACGCGCCTCGCCGAACTTGGCGCGCAGATCGACAAGGGCCCCGATTTCGAGGCCCACGCCGTGCGCGACGGGCAGCTTGTGACCGGGCAGAACCCGGCATCCTCGCTCGGCGTCGCGCAGCTGGTGCTGGAAGCGATTACTCCTTCGGCCTGATTTCCTCCCCCGGTCGCATCTTCACCCCCGAAGGCGACCGAACAGGTGTGCGTGCGCGGCGTTCTCCCTCCCCCCCTGAAACTCCCGCACGCACACTTTTCCTTTTTCGTCACTTGCGTCTACGAGGCAACGACATGACCACTCGAGTCTTCTCTCCCTTCACCCTGAAGGACATCACTCTCCGCAACCGCATCGCGGTGCCGCCGATGTGCCAGTATTCGGCACGCGACGGCTACGTCACCGAATGGCATCTCGCCCACTACACCGCCATGGCCCGCGGCGGCGCAGGCCTCGTCATCGTCGAGGCCACCGGCGTCTCGCCCGAAGGCCGCATCACGCCCGGCTGCACCGGCCTGTGGGAAGACGGCCAGACCGAAGGCATGGCGCGCATCGCCCACGCCATCAAGGCGGCGGGCTCGGTGCCCGGCATCCAGATCGGCCATGCCGGTCGCAAGGCCAGTGCCAACAAGCCGTGGGAAGGCGATGATCACATCGCCAACGACGCTCCCGGCGGCTGGCAGACGATCTCACCCTCGGCCATCGCTTTCGGTGGCGGTCTGCCCAAGCTGCCGGCCGAGATGTCGAAGGACGATATCGCCCGCGTCACCGCCGATTTCGTCAGCGCTGCCAAGCGCGCGCTCGATGCGGGCTTCCAGTGGCTCGAACTGCACTTCGCGCACGGCTATCTGGCGCAGAGCTTCTTCTCGGTCCACGCCAACACCCGCACCGACGAGTACGGCGGCGATGCGCAGAAGCGCGGACGCTTCCTGATCGAGACCCTGCGCGAAGTGCGCAAGGTCTGGCCGGAGAACCTGCCGCTGACCGCCCGCTTCGGCGTGATCGAGTTCGACGGCCGCGACGAGGAAACGCTGGCCGAGGCGATCGGCCTGGTGAAGACCTTCAAGACCGAAGGGCTCGATTTCCTGTCGGTCTCGATGGGCTTCTCGACGATCGAGGCGAATGTGCCGTGGAGCGACGGTTTCATAGGCCCCATCGCCAAGCGCGTGCGCGAGGAAACCGGCCTGCCGGTCGGCACCGCCTGGGGCATGGACAAGCCCGAGGTCGTCACGGCCGCGATCGACGGCGAGCAGATGGACGTGGTGTTCGTCGCCCGCGCGCATCTTGCCGATCCGCACTATCCCTTCCGCCTTGCCCGCAACCTTGGCGTGCCCAAGTCGGCGACGCTGCTGCCCGAGCCCTATGCCTATTGGCTGTCGCGCTATCCCGGCCCCCAGAACGGTGATCCGATCGAATGAGTGAAACGTCCCGCGAGCCCATGAACCCGGCTGCCAGTCCCCGCGACAGTCAGCCGGGCCCCCAGTCCGAACAGCAGCCCCGCATTTCCGATGCGCGACTGCGGCTGGTGATGATCCTGGTGACGGGATCTATGTTCATGGAAATTCTCGACGGGACGATCATCGCCACCGCGCTGCCCTCGATGGCCAAGGCCTTCGGGACCACGGCGGTGGCGCTCAACATCGGTGTCAGTGCCTATCTGCTGACGCTGGGAGTATTCATCCCCGCCAGCGGATGGGTGGCTGACCGCTTCGGTGCCCGGCGGGTGTTCGCCGCATCGGTCGCCCTGTTCACGATCGCCTCGGCGCTCTGTGCGCAAGCGAGCGATCTGTGGGTCTTCGTTGCCCTGCGCGTCTTGCAAGGCGTGGCGGGCGCGATGATGGTGCCGGTCGGGCGCCTCGTCGTCATGCGCTTCACCCCGCGTGACCAGCTTGTGGTGGCGCTCAACAACCTTGTCTGGCCCGCTCTCGTCGCGCCGGTCCTGGGGCCTCCACTGGGCGGCTTCATCACCCAGCATTTCGGCTGGCGCTGGATCTTCTATATCAACGTACCGCTCGGCATCGCCGCGCTGATCGCCGCTTGGATGCTGATCCCGCAGGCCTATGGCGAAGACCAGCGCCGGTTTGACTGGCCGGGCTTCTTCCTGAGCGGCCTTGGCACGTTCGCGCTGCTGCTCGGCCTTGAACTGGCGGGCGAAGGCGGCAGCATGACCGGCGTAGGCGCCATCGTCGCAGGACTAGTGCTGCTCGCCATTGCGGTAATCCACATGAACCGCGCGAGTGCGCCGATGATCCGCCTGAAGTCTTGGAGCATCGACACCTTTCGCGCCTCGATCCGCGGCGGTTCGTTTTCGCGCATGGGCATCTCCGCCGTGCCGTTCCTCCTGCCCCTCATGTTCCAGGTGGGCTTCGGCTACACCCCGTTCCATGCCGGACTGCTGCTGCTGGCGCTGTTCGCCGGAAACATCACGATGAAGCTGATCACCACGCGCACGCTGCGCGCGTTCGGCTATCGACGGGTGCTGCTGGTCAACGGCCTCGCCTGCGTGGTGACTGTCGCCGCCTGCGCCCTGTTCACCCCGGCAACACCGACCCCCGTGATCTGCATAATCCTTTTCGCCAGCGGTATGGCGCGCTCGATGCAGTTCACCACGATGGGCACGCTTGCCTTCGCCGACGTCCCCAAGTCGGACATGAGCGACGCCAACAGCCTGTTCAACACCACCTCACAATTGGCGATGGCAGCGGGCATCGCGATTTCGGCGCTGTTCGTGCGCGGCAGCGAACCGCTGGCCCATGCCCTCGGGCTGGACCAGCCGGGGATCGCCTATCGCCTTGCCTTTCTTGGCATGGGACTGCTGACGCTTACCGGGTTGGTCGATGGGCTACTGCTGCCGCGCGGCGCAGGCGACGACCTGCTCAGTCGCAAGGCGGCATAAAGGGCGCGACCCTCCGCCTCAGCCTTTCTCCACCCACCAGCGCATCAGCCAGTTGGCGACAGCGGTGAGCGGCGGGGCATCGAACGCCTCGCCGTCGCGCCCGGCTTCGCGCGCAGTCAGTGCCTCGATCACGTCTTCGCGGGTGAACCAGCGCACATCGGCCATCTCGCTTTCGTCGATCACGATCTCGGCGCTGTCGGCAAGGCCATGGCAACCGATCATCAGCGAGGCCGGGAACGGCCATGGCTGGCTGGCGATATACGCCACGTCGCGCACCGGCACGCCCGCTTCCTCGTAGACTTCGCGCGCCACGGCTTCTTCGATGTTCTCGCCCGGCTCGATGAACCCGGCGAGCGTGGAATAGCGACGCTCGGGGAAGTTCAGGCCACGACCCAGCAGCGCCCGACCTTCGTGCTCGATCAGCATAATCGCCACCGGATCGACACGCGGGAAGTGATCGGCGCCGCAATCCTCGCTGCCGCAATGGCGCTGCCAGCCGCCCTTGGCGATGCGCGAGGCATGGCCGCAAACCGGGCAGAAGCGATGGTTGGCATGCCACGCCGCCAATGCGCGCGCGGTGCCATAGGCCGCCAGTTCGCCACTGCCGAGCCCGGCCATCACGCTCCAGTTCGCGCGGCCCGGACGATAGCCGCCCTTGGGCGCGGCCTCGGGCACGGCCACGAAGCAGCCACGCTCGCCGTCGAGGCCCAGAAACACCAGTTCGGCATCCTCGCGCGCATCGGCCAGCGTAGCCCAGACGAGCGCGCCGGTATCGGTCAGGCGCGGCTCCAGATTGTCGAGCAGCAGCAGGCGCGCATCGTCCGTCTTCAGACGTGCCAGCGCCTCAGGGTCAGCGCGGATAGGATCGGCACGGTCGACGTGCGAACCGGAAAAGGCAATCGGCCCGAGCGTGCGGGTCAGCAGGGAAGCGGGGGAAGCGACACGATCAGGAAGTCTCCAGAATAGCCATGATATCGGCCTTGAGGGCGCGCTGGAACTCGGGCAGCAGGCCAAGCGCGTTGGGGGGCATGAACTGGGCGAACAGCTGCGAGCGATAGCCGTGAACCATGTCGACCATGGCCACCGTCCCGGCAGCGCCCGACCAGCCGAAGATCCCGGCCTCAGCCCCGAGGCCGACGCGGCCACCGGCGCCGAAGCCGCTGCGGGGCGCGCCATCGATCACCGGTAACGGAACACCGGGCGGAAGCAGGTTCGACGTGCCGACCCGAACCGCCTGCTCGGACAGAATACGGCGCCCGTCGAGCATGCCGCCCTGTGCCAGCAGACGCAGGAACCGGTCGTAATCGCGCGGGGAGGAAACGAGGCCCGATCCACCGAACGGGAACGCGGGCGCGCTCAGGAACACCGAAGTCTCGCCCGGATCGATCGGCACCAGATGCCCCGCGACGACGCCATAGTTCGTCGTCAGCCGATGTGCATCGCGCGGCGACACCTGAAACGACGTGCTCGCCATCCCTGCGGGCGCGAACAGGCGCTCGCGCAGGAAAGCATCGAAGCGCTGGCCCGTCACCACCTCGATCACCCGGCCCATCAGGTCGAGCCCCATCGAATAGTGCCATGCCGTGCCCGGATCGGCGACCAGCGGCACTTTCGCCAGCCTTTGCGCGAAAGCCTCCAGTCCCGGAACCGGCGTGCCCCAGTCGAGCCCCGGCAGGCTGATCCGCGTCACCTGCCCCGGCACCAGTCCTTGCCGCCGCATCAGCGCCGCGATCGGCCCCTTCTGAACGATCGAATAACCAAGGCCCGAGGTATGCGTCAGCAATTGCCGGATGGTGATCGCGCGCGGCGCCGGATGCAGCGCGGTGATCGAGCCGTCGTACTGGTTCTGCACCTGCATCTGCGCATATTCGGGCAGGATTTCCGCCAGAGGCTGGTCGAGGCCGAGCCTGCCTTCCGCGATCAACTGCATCGCCATGATGCCGGTGATCGGCTTGGTCATCGAATAGATGCGGAACAGGCTGTCGGCACTCATCGGCGTGCCATCGGTGAAGGCCTGCATGCCGCGCGCGACGAACTGTGTGGGCTGCCCCGGCAGGCCGAGCGAGGCGACAAGGCCGGGAAAATGCCCCGTCCCGACCCAGCGCGCAACCACGGCCTCGACATGCGCCATACGGTCAGGCTGCGCAGCGGCCAGCGCAAGGCGCGGCAGCAGCGCAGCGCCGATCCCTGCGCTCGCCGCCATGCGCAGGAACAGCCGCCGGTCCATCGCCGCGCCGAGGCGTTCAGCGTTCACGTAAGACCCAGCCTTGCCGCACGGGCGAACAGTGTGGGCAGTCCCGCCTCGTCGATCCGGGCAAGCGGCCACCACTCGCCATCAATGTCACGCGCCATCTGTTCCAGCGGCGCATCGGCACCAAGCCAACCCGAAACGCCCAGCTCCAGCGTGAAGTGGGTAAAGACGTGCTCAACCCGGCCCAGCGGCTCCCAAGCCCCGGCTAACGGCGGCTCTGCGTGCCCATCGCCTTTCGCGCTCCAGCCATCGTCGGGCAGCGCGCGCATCCCGCCGAGCATGCCCTTGCCTTCGCGTCGCACGGTGAGGACATGCGGCTCGCCCCCGATCTCGCGCTCGATCCAAAACGCCCGGCCCTGTCGGCGCGGCTTGGCTTTCTTCGGCGCCTTGACAGGAAACCGCTCCGGCTCCCCGGACATCCGCCCCGCGCAGTCGGCAGAGATCGGACAGAGCAAACAGCGCGGGTTGCGCGAGGTGCAGACCGTCGCGCCAAGATCCATCATCGCCTGCGCAAAATCGCCCGCGCGCGCATCGGGCGTGATCCGGTCCGCCAGTTCGCGGATGCGCGGCCTCGCCCCCGGCAAGGCGTCCTCCAGCGCGAACAGCCGGGCGACCACCCGCTCGACATTGGCGTCGACCACTACTGCGCGCTGCCCGAAGGCAATCGCCGCGACAGCCGCCGCCGTATAGGCCCCCAATCCCGGCAGCGCGCGCAGTTCCTCTTCGGTCGAAGGGAACACGCCGCCTCGTGCAGAGACTTCGCGCGCACAGGCCAGCAGGTTGCGCGCACGGGCATAGTAGCCAAGGCCCGCCCAGGCCGCCATGACATCGGCGTCCGGCGCAGCTGCGAGGTCCATCACGCTCGGCCAGCGTTCGATGAAGGCGGCGAAATAGGCCTTTACCGCCGCCACCGTCGTCTGCTGGAGCATGACTTCGGACAACCACACGCGATAGGGCTCGCTCGGCGGCGTTCCGGGCGGTGCCCGCCAGGGCAACTGCCGCGCATGAACGTCGTACCAGGCCAGCAGATCGCGTGCGACTGCAACGTGTGGTGGATCGTTTGCAAGCAGGGCCGTTTCGGAACTGGAGTCCATCGCGCCGCTATGGCATTGGAACGCGGACAATGGAACGCCAAGGCTCGACATCTCCGGGAAAATCCGCCCCCGAAAAGGCGCAAGGGTCCAAGGCTGAAAAGGCCAAGGGCGAGAAAGCTGCCGTCGCGCCCAAGCGCTTCGAGCGGGCGCGCGGCGGCCCTGCACGGGCGATCTCCGACCTTATGCCCGAAGTCGGTCGCACGGCATTTCGCCGTTTCGGCTTCGTGCAGTCCAGCGTGGTCTCGCGCTGGCCCGAGATCGTCGGTGCCCGTCATGCGCGCATCTGCTCGCCCGAATCGATCCGCTTCCCGCCCGGCGAAAAGAGCGAGGGCATCCTCCAGCTGGTGGTCGTGCCGGCCCATGCCACGATCATCCAGCACGTGATTCCCGAGATCGTCGAGAGGGTAAACCGGTTCTTCGGGTACAATGCCGTGGCGAAAGTGAAGATCCGGCAAGGCGCGGTTAAGGCACCGCCTGCTTCACCGCCCAAGGGGGCGCCGCCATCACTCAAGCCCGTGCCGTTCGAACTTGGCGAGTCGCTGCGCGACATCGGCGATCCCGAACTGCGCGCGGTCCTCGAATCGCTTGCCCGCAGCATGAGTGCCAGGGACGGACAGGAGACCAAGTAATGTTCAAGCATACCGCCGCGCTTGTCGGCCTGTCCGCCGCGCTGCTGATCGGCACGGCAGGCAGCACCGCCCTTTCCGCCGCCGCCCCCAAAAAGGCCGCAGTCTCGGCAGGCCGCAACTGGTCGCTGGTCGAAAGCGCCAATCCCGACGGCACGATCACCGTCGGCAATCCCAATGCGCCGGTGAAGATGACCGAATACGTCAGCTATACCTGCCCGCATTGCGCCGAATTCCACAAGGACTCGACCGCCGCGCTCCAGCAGTCGGCCATCCCCAAGGGCCAGATCCAGGTGACGGTCAGCTCCTTGCTGCGCAACCCCATCGACCTTGCCGTCTCGCTGCTGGTGGCCTGCGGCGATCCGCGCCAGATGTGGACCCGCCACAATGCCTTCATGGCCACGCAGGATGTGTGGATCGCCAAGGCCGAGATGTTCACGCGCGATCAGCAGCAGCGCTGGTTCACCGGCGCTGTGCCTGACCGCATGAAAGCGATCACCACCGACTTCGGCTTCTATGCGACGGTCAAGCCCTGGGGCATCAGCCAGGCGCAGGCCGACCAGTGCCTGTCCAGCAAAGCGGCGATCGACAAGCTGATGGGCCTGCAGAAGGTCGCCGAACAGGTCGGCGTTCCCGGCACCCCCAGCTTCGTCATTGATGGCAAGCTGGCGGAAGAGCACGACTGGCCCACGCTCCAGAAGGACCTGCTTGGCCGTATCGCCGCCCACCGCAGCAGCATGTCCTGATCCCGCACCCCATTCTGGCGCAGCTATCGTCGCGACGACCGTGCTTGCCTGCGCCCTGCTTCCTCCGCTAGCCTGCCCTTTCCAGCAAAGGATCTCCTGTCGATGACCCGCATCCGCGCTCTTGCGCTTGGCCTTCTGGCCGCCCCGCTCGCCCTCGGTCTCGCCGCCTGCGGCTCCGGCTCCTCCAGCGATGGCCCGACCGCCAGCGCCACCGCAGTCGCCAAGGTCGCCCCGCCGACCGGTGAACAGTGGTCCGACGTGATCTCGAAGACGCCCGAGGGCGGCTATCGCATGGGCAACCCGAACGCCCCGATCAAGCTGATCGAATACGGCGCGCTCAGCTGCTCGCACTGCGCCAAGCTGGCGGACGACGGCTTCGCCACGCTGCGCAACACCTATATCGACAGCGGCCGCGTCAGCTACGAACTGCGCTATTTCATGCTGAACGCCTTCGACATTCCGGCAGCCCTGCTTGCCACCTGCGGCTCGACCGAGACGGTGATCCCGCTGTCCGAGCAGTTCTGGGCCTGGCAGCCCAACATGTTCCAGAACATCCAGGCCGCTGGCGACGCCAAGCTGAAGGAACTGCAGAACATGCCGCCGCCACAGCAGATCCCGGCTGTCGCCCAGCTTTCTGGCATGACCGACTTCTTCGCTGCACGCGGCATCTCGAAGGCGCAGGCCCAGACCTGCCTTGCCGATACGGCCAAGGCCAAGGCGCTCAGCGACATGACCGAGCAGGCGACCAAGCAGTACAACGTAGAAGGCACGCCCACCTTCATTCTCAACGGCTCGTCGATCGGGTCGATGGAGTGGGGCGAGCTGGAAACCAAGCTGCAAGAGGCCGGTGCGCGCTGATCCGCGCAAGCTAATCCTCTGATCAGCTGATACCCTCTCGATGCGCATCCGGCGTCTTCGGCTCAGTGGCTTCAAGAGCTTCGTCGAGCCTGCCGAACTGCGCATCGAGCCGGGGCTGACCGGCGTCGTCGGCCCCAACGGCTGCGGCAAGTCCAACCTCCTCGAAGCGATCCGCTGGGTCATGGGCGAAAGCTCGGCCAAGTCGATGCGCGGCGGCGGCATGGAGGACGTGATCTTCGCAGGGACGGCCAGCCGCCCGCCCCGCGCTTTCGCCGAAGTCGTGCTGGTGGGCGATACGGCCCTTCGCGAAGACGGCACCCGCGACGAACTCGAAGTCATCCGCCGGATCGAGCGCGGCGCGGGCAGCGCCTATCGCATCAACGGGCGCGACGTGCGCGCCAAGGACGTCGCGCTCACCTTTGCCGATGCCGCAACCGGCGCACATTCGCCCGCGCTCGTCAGCCAGGGCCGCATCGCCGCCGTGATCGCCGCCAAGCCTGCCGAACGCCGCGCCATGCTGGAAGAGGCCGCCGGCATCGCCGGGCTTCACGTCCGTCGCAAGGATGCCGAGAGCAAGCTCAAGGCCACCGAAACCAACCTCGCCCGGCTCGACGACATCATGGCCGGGCTCGACAGGCAGGTCGGCGCCTTGCGACGGCAGGCCCGCGCGGCGGAGCGCTATCGTGCCCTTTCCGACCAGATCCGGGTGGCCGAAGCGCGCGTGCTGTTCGCCCGCTGGCGCGACGCGGCAGAGGCCGCCGAAGCGGCGAAAAAGCAGGCGCTCGCCTGTGAAACCTCGGTCGCAGCGGCGCAGACCGCCACCGCGCAGGCGCAGACCGAACAGGCCGAAACTGCGGCGGCGCTGGCCAAGGCACGCGATATCCTCACCGACCGGCGCGACGATGCCAATGCACAAGGGCACCGCCTCGCCACGCTGACCGGGCAGCTCGACGCGGCGGAACAGCGCCTGAAAGACCTCGAGCGCCAGCGCATGCGCCTCGAATCCGACCGGGGCGACGCCGACCGGCTGACCCGCGATGCCGCAGAGGCCCTCGCCCGGCTGGAGAAGGACGTGGCCGAGGGCGAAGTGCGCCTCCAGACCGAAGAAACGCAACGTCCGCGCCTTGCCAACGCGCTGGAAGGGGCCGAACGGTCGGCACGAACCGCCGAGTTGGACCTCGCGCAGGCGACCGCCGCGCAGGCGGGTATCGAGGCGGAATGGCGCATCGTCGAGGCCGAGATCCGGCAAGCCCAGACCGCACGCGATCGGCTGAATGCCGAGGTTTCCCGGATTGAGGCGCAGACGTCCGCCCATGCGGCTGCGGGCGACCTCGCGGCTGCCGTGAAGCAGGCGCAGGCCCACGTAGAGAACGCTGCGGCGATCCTGAAGGCGGCGCGGGGAAACCTTGAAAAGGCCAACGAATCCAAGGCCTCCTTGCAGGTCGAGCGCGATGGTGCAGCTTCCGCGCTGGCGACGGCGCGCGCCGATCTGACCGGTGTCGAGCGCGAACATGCCGGCCTGCTGCGCGACCGCGAGGCGCGTGCGCGCGGCGCCAAAGCCGCGCACGGGATGACCCCCGCCATCGAGGCGATGCGTGCGGAACCCGGCTACGAACGCGCACTCGCCGCCGTGCTCGGGCGCGATGCGCGCGCGCCGCTGGGGCGCGATCCGGGCAGCGACGGACGCTACTGGACCGGCGCGGAAGCCCCGGCGCAAGTCCCTGAAAACCTGTCGCTTCACGTCCCCGAATGCCCGCCCGAACTGCGCGCACGACTGGCGCTGGTCCATGTTGTCGAGGCCGATGATGGCCGCCTTCTGGCCCCCGGCGAATGGCTGGTGACGCGCGAGGGCGTGCTGCGGCGGTGGGACGGTTTCGTCGCGCGTGGCGAAGGCGGGGCCGAAGCTGCGCGGCTTGAGGCGGACAATCGCTTTGCCCAGCTCGACGCGCAGATGCCCCCGCTCAAGGATGCGTTGAAACAGGCAGAGACGGCACAGAACGCGACACAAACCCGGTTGAGCGCACTTCAGGCCGAGATTATCGCGCTCGAACGCACGCTGGGCGAAGCGGCGGCCGACGAGCGCGCCGCCTTGCGCGCCGTCGATCACGCCGAGGACGCCGCACGCCGTCACGAAGCTCGCCGCGTCGAGATCGAGGCGGCCCGTGCCGACCTGTCACAACGCCTTGAAGCCGCGCAGGACGAACTCGCGGTCGCCGAAACCAAACGCACCGGCCTGCCCGATCCCGAAGTCGGTCGGGCAAGCCTTGCCGAGGCCCGTCAGCGCAACGAGGCCATGCGGCAGGGCATGATCACCGCCACTGCCGCGCTTGCCGCCCACGATCAGGGCCTTGCCGTCTCGCGCGAGCGGATCGCCTCGCAGCGCGGCGATATCAAGGGCTGGCAGGCGCGCGCGGGCGATGCAGCGCAGCGGCTTGCCAAGATGGCGGGCCGTCTGGAGGAGATCGAGGCCGAGCACGCGGTCAATGCCGGGCGCCCCGATGCGCTGCTGGCGCAGATCGAGCAGGCCGAGACCATCCGCCAGCGCCTTGCCGCCGAGCTTGCGCAAGCCGACGCTGCGCTGGAGGCCGCGACACAGGCCGCCAGGCAGGCCGATACCGCGCTTGCCACCACCACCGAAGCGCTGGCCTCTGCCCGCGAAGCACGCGCCGGGGCCACCGCCCGTGCCGAGGCGGAAGACGCGCGGCGGCTCGACATCAACCGCACCTGCGCCGAGCGCTTCCAGTGCCCGCCCCCGGTCCTGCCCGAACGCCACGGCTTCGCCTGGGGCGATGTCGGCACAGTATCTGCCGAGAGCGCCGCGATGGAGCGGCTGACGGGAGAGCGCGAGAAGATCGGCCCGGTCAACCTCGTCGCCGCCGACGAACTGGTCGAAGCCGAGGCGCGGCTCGGAACCAGCGTCACCGAGAAGGCCGAACTGGTCGAGGCCGTCAATCGCCTGCGCGGCTCGATCGGCAAGCTCAACCGCGAGGGGCGCGAGCGTCTGCGCGCGGCCTTCGAGGCGGTGGACGGCCACTTCCGCCGCCTGTTCACGCAGTTATTCCAGGGCGGACAGGCGCACCTTGCCCTCGTCGATTCGGACGATCCGCTGGAGGCGGGCCTCGAAATCTTCGCCCAGCCGCCGGGCAAGCGCCTGCAATCGCTGACGCTGCTGTCGGGCGGGGAGCAGGCGCTGACGGCGGTGGCGCTGATCTTCGGCCTGTTCCTGACCAACCCCGCGCCGATCTGCGTTCTCGACGAGGTCGACGCCCCACTCGACGATGCCAATATCGAACGCTTCTGCGACCTGCTCGAAGCGATGACGCGCGAGACCGAAACGCGCTATCTGGTCGTCACCCACAACGCCGTGACGATGAGCCGCATGCACCGCCTGTTCGGCGTGACGATGGTGGAACAAGGCGTCTCCCGCCTCGTCAGCGTGGACCTTGTGGGCGCGGAGGAACTGCTGGGGGTGGCGTGAGGGAAGGTGGCGGTCAGGCGCCCGAATTGGCCGTTCCGATCGGTCGACCGGCATTCTCTCCGTTTCGTCATTCCCGCGAAGGCGGGAATCCAGTGGCAACCTCATGATAAAGGACACTTTGGCGCCCGCCGTCTATAGCCTCACATCGGCACGCAAAGGCTCGTTCGGCATCGAACTCGTCCCCCTGATCCGGACGTGAAACCCCACATGGTGCAGCACCCCAGCGATTTCCGCTGCGCTGACTGGATTCCCGCCTTCGCGGGAATGACGAAGCATTTGATACTGCGAGCAACTTTACGCGACAAACTCCAATCCGGACATGCCGCCTCACCTACCCGAACAGCCACATGCCCAGCAGGCGGTGGAACGGGAAGGTGAAGAACCCGGCGACCAGCAGCGCGCCGATGATCAGGCCACGCACGGTGCGACGGTGGCGGGCGACGTTGTGACTGCGGGCGGCGAGGATCAGCGAGGGGACCAGCACGATCACCAGCACCGACAGGATATGGATCAGGCTGAACCGGCTGTTCGCGCCGTGGACGAACAGGCTGACCAGCGCGGTACCGAACATCGCCGCGCACCAGACATAGCCCAGCCGGCGGTGCAGCCGGGTGCCACGCCGCTGCCACATCAGCACCGGGGTAAGCCCCAGCGCGAGGCAGATCGTGCCCAGATGCGCCCAGACGAGGCGGGGGATCAGGCTCCACTGCGGCGCGCCCTTGGCGACGGCCACGGCGACCACCACGAGCATCGCCAGCGACAGCACGCCCAGCGCGCGCTCCAGCCGGTCTGGCACGGTGCTGCGGAGCGGGGTTGGCGAAACGGTATCGACGGGAAGCGTGCTCATGCCGATGCCTCCCCGTTCGCTGTCAGACGCCGGAAGGCGAGCCGCCAGAGCGGCAGGGTCAGCATCCCGGCCTGGCTGATCGTGGGCACCACGAAAGCGAGTGCGACGCTCAGGACGGCGGCAACGATAACGGCAGGCGATCCGGCCCCGCCTTGATCCCCACTCGCCTCGAGCACGGCAAGGCCAAGCTGCTTCACGCGCAGCATCAGGAACCATGTCGCGATGCCTGCCGCCAGCAGGTTCAGGTTGTAGCATAGCGCGGGCACGAAGCTGTTGTGCCCCGCCGCGACGAAGGCGGTGGTGAAGGGCATCGTCGCGATAGTGAACAGACAAGCGAGGTTGGGCCAGAGCAGCCCTTGCGCGAAGTGGCTGACCCGGCTGAATATCTGGTGATGGCCGATCCAGAACCGCCCGATGACCAGAAAGCTCAGCAGGAACGCCAGCAGGCTGGGCACCAGTCCGGCAAGGTCATGCCAGTAGGCGCTGGCGCCCGCCCCTTCGGGCAGGTGCGGCACCTCGATCTCCAGCACCAGCAGGGTGATGGCGATGGCGAAGACCGCATCGGAAAAGAACACCACCCGTTCCAGCGCGAATCCCGCCCCGCCGCTGTGCGGGGTGGGATTCTGCGACGTCAGGACGTCTACCGGTAGGGAGGCGGCGGGAGAGGCGTCAAAAGCCCCGGCCTGCGGCCCCATCCCCTAGAAACCGGCTCCATCCGGCCACTGCGGCGCGGCTATCCCCATGACCTTGAACAATGCCCCCATTTGTCCCTCCTCGATCAGCCTGTCGCGGGCTGTCTCCAGCGAGACTATATGCGCCGGGGCTTTCGCCGCAAGGGCTGCCGTGCGCGCCTCAATGCCGAGCGCGCGCAGGAAGTGTCCCTGCGTGACCGTGCCCAGCCACTTGCCCTCGCGCGAGAGGACGGCGCGGGACAGCGCCTCGAAGTCGACATGGGCGGTGAGGTCCGCCTCGCCGGGATTGACGAAGGGATCGACCTTGCGATGCGCGCGCACCGCCTGCAGGGTCGAGCCGGTGCGGGTATGGGCGTGGCCGTAGTCGATCAGCAGCGCGCAGCCGCCCTGCGCGTTGAGCCGCCCGGCCAGCTCGTAGACGATGCCGGTGGCGGGCGGGCAGGTCTCGACGATGGTGCCTTCGGGCGCCTCGCGCAGTTCGACAGGCACGGCAAGGTCCATCGGCTTTTCGCCCGCGATGGGCAGGAAGCCCTGGCCATCCTCGGCCCCATTGTCGGCAAGCCCGACCATGCGCTCACGCCAGCCCTCGGCCATGCGCGCGAACTGGCGGATCGGCAGGGCATCGAGGAATTCGTTGCCGACGACCAGCAGCGCGCCGTGATGGGGAATGCTGTCGAGATCGCCATGCCAGCGCGCGTGCGGCACCGCTTCGAGCTGCACCGCCTTGAGCGCGGCGGAACCCTCGACGAAGTGGACCTGCGGGGTCAGGCCATAGCGCGCCATCACCCGCAGCGCATCGCGCGCCAGCGTGCCGCGACCGGGGCCAAGCTCGACGTAGTGGACCGGCTCCGGCTTGCCTGCGCGAATCCACATGTCGGCCAGCCACAGCCCGATCAGTTCGCCGAACATCTGGCTGATTTCGGGCGCGGTGACGAAATCGCCCTCGCTTCCGAGCGGGTCTTTCGCGGTGTAATAGCGGGCGTTCGATTCGCCGAAATAGTGCTGGATCGTGATCGGGCCGTAATTGGCGATCAGGCGGCGGAATATGACGGAGAGCGATTCGCCCTCCGGTGCTCCATCGCCGCCGTTCCCGATGCCCCCCGGCTCGCTCATGCGGTGTGCGGCTCGGCCCTGGGCTCCAGGGTCTGGCCCAAGCCGATTGCGGGACGCGAGAGCGACCAGACGATCATGCCCACGCCCACCAGGAACAGCGGGATCGTCAGCCACTGGCCCATCGACAGGCCGGTGCGCTCGGCAAAGGTGAGCAGCTGCGCGTCGGGCTCGCGGAAGAACTCGACGGTGAAGCGCGCGACCGAGATGCCGGCGGTGAACACGCCGACCAGCAGCGCCGGACGATAGCGCGCGCGGGTCTTCCAGAACACGGTGAGCATGATGATGATCATCGTCAGACCCTCAAGCCCGGCCTCGTAAAGCTGGCTCGGGTGACGCGGCAGCGGGCCGCCGTCAGGGAAGACCATTTCCCACGGCACATAGCTGGTGACGACGCGGCCCCACAGCTCACCATTCACGAAGTTGGCAAGGCGGCCGAACATCATACCGAACGGCACGCAGACGGCGATGTAATCGGCCACGCGGATGAAGTTCAGCTTGTTCTTCCACGACACCCAGCTGATCGCCAGCAGCACGCCGATCACGCCGCCGTGGAAGCTCATGCCGCCGTGCCACAGCGAAACAAGGTCCTTGGGGTGCGCCCAGAGGCTGGGAATGCCGGTATTGCCGCCGGTGTAGAAGGTCGCATAACCCAGCCGTCCGCCCAGGATGATACCCAGCGTGCAGTAGAAGAACAGGTCGTCGGCATGGCGCTGCGCCAGCGGGGCACCGGGCGCCTTGATCATGCGCGAGAGGTGCCAGTAGCCCAGCAGGATGCCCGCCAGATAGGCGAGCGAGTAGAACCGCAGGGTGAAGACCCCCAGATCGATCCCCTTTTTGAGGCCAAGGTCGGCCCAGTAGATCGGCTGGTGGACCTCGGCAGCTGCGGAGGCAAGGATGGGGAGCAGGGACAAGGACGCGGCCTCTTCTTGGCTTGGCTTATTGGCTTGGCTGGGACACCACGGAGCGACAGGCCCCTGTGGCGACACATCTTGCCGCGCCTTCTGGCATAGGCGCAGGCGCGATGGTAGCGGGGAATTCACCTTTGCGCGCTAAGGCGTTCGCACAGGCTTCCCCGCTTCCCTCGCCCGCCAAGGATCACTAGATAGCCGCTGCATGAGCGTCATCCGCATCCCCTCTCCCCGCGCCGTGATCGACCGTCGCGATCTGGTCGAGCGCATCGCCGCGATCGTCGAGACGCATGGCACGACCGGCGGCGGCGCCCGCGAGGCGCGGCGCCTGATCGTCGACCTGCTGCGCGAGGGGCTGGAGAACGGCCGCGCCGAGATCGCCCGGCGGCTGGTGGAGAAGCCCTCGGCCGGGCACGAGATCGCCGAGGCGCAGGCCTATCTGGTCGACCAGCTGCTGCGCATCATCCACGATCACGTCACCGTGAACGTCTACCCGGCGGCCAACCGCACCAAGGGCGAGCGCCTGACGATCGTGGCCGTGGGCGGCTACGGGCGCGGCGAGATGGCGCCGCATTCGGATGTCGATCTCGCCTTCGTCACCCCGATCAAGCAGACCCACTGGTGCGAGCAGGTGATCGAGGCGATGCTCTATTTCCTGTGGGATCTGGGGCTGAAGGTCGGCCATTCCAGCCGCTCGCTGGACGACATGGTGCGCATGTCGAAGTCGGACCTCACCATCCGTACGGCCATGCTCGAAGGCCGCTATGTCTGGGGCGATCAGGACCTTTACGAGGAGATGCGCGCGCGCTTCTGGCGCGACGTGGTGGCCGGGACCGAGCGGCAGTTCGTCTCCGAAAAGCTGGCCGAGCGCGAGGAACGGCACAAGCGCATGGGCGACACGCGCTATGTCGTCGAGCCCAACGTGAAGGAGGGCAAGGGCGGCCTGCGCGATCTGCACACGCTCTACTGGATCGGCAAGTACATCCACAAGGTGCGCGATCCCAGCGAACTGGTCGATGCAGGCCTGCTCACGCGCAAGGAATACCACGCCTTCCGCCGCGCCGAGAACTTCTTCTGGGCGGTGCGCTGCCACCTGCACACGATCACCCGCCGCGCCGAGGACCGGCTGACCTTCGACCTCCAGCGCGAGGTCGCCGCACGCATGAAATACACAGACCGCCCCGGCAAGAGCGCGGTCGAGCGGTTCATGCACATGTTCTTCCTGCAGGCGAAGGTCGTCGGCGTGCTGACCGGCGTGTTCCTGGCGCAACTGGACGAGCAGTTCGCCCGCCGCCAGCCGCGCGGGCTACTGGCAGGGTTCCGCGCCAAGGAACGCACGATCAAGGGCTACAAGGTGTTCGGCGGACGCATCCGCGCGCCTTCGGACGACTGGTTCCGCGAAAAGCCGCTGCGCCTGATCGAGATCTACGTGATCGCCGATCGCGAAGGGATGGAAATCCACCCCGAAACGGTGCGCCTGATCGCCCGTGACGCCGCGCTGGTGAAGGACGAGCTGCGCGCCGACCCCAAGGCCAACGCCCTGTTCATGGAATTGCTCACCAGCCGCAACGACCCGAAAAGGCCCTGCGAGCCTTCAACGAGGGCGGCGTGTTCGGGCGCTTCATCACCGAGTTCGGCCGCGTCAACGCGCAGATGCAGTTCGACATGTACCACCACTACACGGTCGACGAGCATACCATCCGCGCCATCGGCCTCGTCTCGCGGATCGAGCGCGGCGACCTGATGCAGGACCACCCGCTGGCCAGCACCATCGTCCACAAGATCCGCTCGCGCCGGGTGCTCTACGTCGCGGTACTGCTCCACGACATCGCCAAGGGCCGTGGCGGCGATCATTCCGAGCTGGGCGCCGAGATCGCGCTGGAGCTGTGCCCGCGCCTCGGCCTCGACGAGGACGAGACCAAGCTGGTCAGCTGGCTGGTGCTCCATCACCTGCTGCTTTCGGCCATGGCCTTCAAGCGCGACCTGTCCGATCCCAAGACGATCACCGATCTTGTCACCGTGGTGCAGACGATCGACCGCCTGCGCCAGCTGACGCTGCTGACCATCGTCGATATCCGCGCGGTCGGCCCCGGCATCTGGAACTCGTGGAAGCGCCAGCTGATCGGCGATCTCTACAACGCCGCCGACCAGCAGTTGCGCCTCGGCCATGCCGAGTTCGGGCGCGAGCACCGCGTACTGGCCAAGAAAGCCTCGGTGATGGCGCTGGCGCCGGAGCAGGCCTCGCTGGTCGAGACCATCGGCCCGGACCTGCTCGACAGCTACTGGGTGGCCGAGAGCGAGGACGTGATCGTCAAGAACCTCGCCCAGATCGAGGCGACCGGCAGCGAACCGCTCTCGATCTGGACCGAATACTATCCGGCGCGCGGTGCCACGCTCGTCACCGTGATCGCCTCGGACCATCCGGGACTGTTCTACCGCATTGCCGGCGGCATTCACCTTGCGGGCGGCAACGTGATCGACGCGCGCATCCACACGATGCGCACGGGCCGCGCGGTCGACAATTTCCTCGTGCAGGACCCGCTCGGGCGCCCGTTCCGCGAGGAAGGCCAGCTCGAACGCCTGCGCATCTCGATCGAGAACGCGCTCGCCAACCGGGTCAAGATCCTGCCCCAGTTGGTCGCCAAGCCCGAAGTGCGCCCGCGCGCCGACGCTTTCGAGGTGCGCCCCAGCGTGCTGGTGGACAACAAGGCCTCCAACCGCTTCAGCGTGGTGGAAGTGAGCGCGCGAGACCGCCCTGCCCTGCTCAACCGCCTGGCCCACGGCCTGTTCGAGCAGCGCCTGATGGTCCACTCCGCCCATATCGCCACCTATGGCGAACAGGCGGTGGATACCTTCTACGTCACCGACCTGCTGGGCGGAAAGCTGACCTCGGGCAGCCGCATCAAGGCGCTGGAGCGCCGTCTGGCGGAGGCGGCGGTCGAGGTTTCCTGAGCCCCACACGGCCCACCCCGCTGCGACTAGGTTCGCTGCGCTCTCCAAGTCTCGCTTCCCCTCCCGCAGGCGGGAGGGGAAATTGTCGGGCATTCCTTTGCCCTCCCGCCTGCGGGAGGGCCGCGAGACTTGTCGCCCGCAAGGGCGCTAGTCGCAGCGGGGTGGACCAGCGCCACACCTCCCCCAACACATGCGGATGCAAACTTTCGCAAGCGCTGTGCGAAGACTTGCAAGCAACCCGTTCCCGGCCCATGTGTTACCCGTGTGCTGCGTCGCAACATCGGCGCCTGTTCGCGGGAGTCGGACTATGCCGGACGCCAAAAAGCCAGAAGCCCAAAAATCGGACGCCGGGAAATCGAGCCACACCACGCTCGTTCTGCAGGGCGGCGGCGCGCTGGGTGCCTATCAGGCGGGCGTCTACGAGGCGCTGGCAGCAGCGGATCTTCGGCCTGATTGGATCGCGGGCATTTCCATCGGCGCGGTCAACGCCGCGATCATCGCGGGCAACGCGGTGGGCGAGCGCGTCAAGCACTTGCGCAAGTTCTGGGGCCTCGTCTCCAGCGAACTGCAATACGAACTCGACGAACCCGCCGGTTTCGCCCGCCGCCTGTTCAACCAGGCCTCGGCCAACATGGTCGCCAGCTTCGGCGTGCCCGGCTTCTTCAACCCCGCGTGCCGATGCCCCTGCCCGACTGGCCCGAGGATTTCTCGCGCCTGAGCTACTACGACACCACCCCCTTACGCGACACGCTGCTCAAAGTCGTCGATTTCGACCGGCTGAACAGCGGCGAGACCCGGTTCTCCGTCGGCGCGGTCAACGTGCTGACCGGCAACTTCGCCTATTTCGACAATCGCCAGCGCACCATCGTGCCCGAACATATCATGGCGAGCGGCGCGTTGCCGCCGGGATTTCCGCCGATCCAGGTGGACGGGCAGTGGTACTGGGACGGCGGCCTCGTCTCCAACACCCCGCTGCAATACGTGCTCGACAACCGGCCCAGCTGCGACATGACGATCTATCAGGTCGATCTGTTCTCCTCACGCGGGATCGTGCCGACGACCATGGCCGAGGCCGCGCAGCGCGAGAAGGACATCCGCTTCTCCAGCCGCACCCGCATGAACACCGACCTTTCCCGCCAGCTGCAGAAGCTGCGCGCGGCGGCGCGGCGCCTCGAAAAGAAGCTGCCTAACGAACTGGCCGACGATCCCGATCTCAAGACCCTGCTGGCCAATCACGCGGTCGGCCCGGTCTCGATCATGCACCTCATCAACCGCCCCCGCGGCTACGAGACGCATTCCAAGGACTACGAATTCTCGCGCATGACGGTGAAGGAGCACTGGGCCTCGGGCAAGGCCGACGCGCTCCACTCGCTGCACCATCCCGACTGGACCGGACGCGTGCTGCACCCCGACGAAATCGTCACGTTCGATCTGGCCGGAGAGCAACCGCTCGGCGGCCACTGACCCTTACCTTTTCGCTTCTTACAGTAAGAGGAGAGAGCCTGCCATGAAACTTCAGGACAAGGTCTGCATCGTCACCGGCGCCGCCAGCGGTATCGGCAATGCCATCGCGCACAAATATGCGGGCGAAGGCGCCAAAGTGGTCATCGCCGATATCGCACTCGAAGCCGCGCAGAAGGCGGCGGACGATATCAAGGCCAAGTTCGGCACCGAGGCGCTTGCCATCGCCATGGACGTCACCAGCGAGGAGCAGGTGAACGCTGGCGTGCAGAAAGTGGTCGATACCTTCGGCGGGGTGGACGTGCTGGTCTCCAACGCGGGCGTCCAGATCGTCAACCCGGTGGAGAAATACGCGTTTTCCGACTGGAAGAAGATGCTGGCGATCCACCTCGACGGCGCCTTCCTCACCTCCAAGGCCTGCCTGCCGCACATGTATGCCAAGGGCTCGGGCGCGATCCTGTTCATGGGCTCGGTCCATTCCAAGGAGGCCAGCCCGCTCAAGAGCGCCTATGTCACCGCCAAGCACGGGTTGCTGGGCCTCGCCCGCGTTATCGCCAAGGAGGGCGGCAGGAAGGGCGTTCGCACCAACGTGATCTGCCCCGGCTTCGTGCGCACGCCCCTGGTAGACAAGCAGATCCCCGAGCAGGCGAAGGAACTCGGCATCTCCGAGGACGAGGTGATCTCGAAGGTCATGCTGGGCGATACCGTCGATACCGAGTTCACCACGGTGGACGATATCGCCGAAGTCGCGCTGTTCTTCGCCGCCTTCCAGACCAACGCTCTGACCGGCCAGTCACTCGTCGCCAGCCACGGCTGGTATATGAACTGACGCAACCCCCGGTCGGGTTCTTCTTGACCCGAAGCCTGCGATGATCCAGCCGGGCTGTCATGGCCCGGCTGATCCTTTTCAACAAACCCTTCGACGTCCTCAGCCAGTTCACGGACCGGGGCACGCAGACGACGCGGCGCACGCTGTCGGACTTCATCGACGTGCCCGGCGTCTATCCGGCGGGGCGTCTGGACCGCGACAGCGAGGGGCTGATGCTGCTCACCGACGATGGCCGGTTGCAAGCCCGTATCGCCGACCCACGCTACAAGCTGGGCAAGACCTACCTCGCGCAAGTGGAAGGCACGATCGGCGACGAGGCGCTCACCGCGCTCAGCCGCGGCGTCGTGCTGAACGACGGCCCGACACGCCCCGCCAAGGCCATCGCCATCGACGATCCTGCGCTGTGGCCGCGCGATCCCCCGGTGCGTTTCCGCAAGACGGTGCCCGATTCCTGGCTCCAGCTGACGATCCACGAAGGCCGCAACCGCCAGGTCCGCCGCATGACCGCCGCCGTCGGCCACCCCACCCTGCGCCTCGTCCGCAAGGCCATCGGCGAATGGACTTTGGGTGATCTCGCCCCCGGCGAATGGCGGGAAGTGCGGGTTTAGGGGGAGGCGGTTAGGCGCCCAACCGTGCCGTTAGACAGCGGTTTAGGACGCTTTGCAGCAGACATTCAGCAATAGCGCCGTCAATCTGCCCCTTGAAACCACGCAACGATCTAATCAAAACGCCGGGTCTTCATCTCCGGCGCTAGCCCAATCAGTCTCCGTCGAACCAGTCGCACGTGGACGTGCCCAATCATCCCTTGGCGTAGCTTTCTTCGGTGGAGTCAAAGCTTTCGGTGCGTCCATGGGAGCGATCTGCTTGATTTGATCTTCCTCTGCTTTCGCCTCAGCGACCGTATGCATGACATTCGAGAGGAGTTTGTTCATCACATCGTATGAACCCCATACGTCGTTGGGCACCTGCCAGACTGCATATGCGATGAGCGCGACAGTCATCATATTGACGCGCCGCTTTTCAAGTTCTTTTTCCAAAGCATCCAGCTTCTTCAGCAATGCCTCGCGCTTGCCTTCATCCATAGTAGCTTCTTCGATGCAGCGACGGAGACCCGCGATGTACGTCCTGATTTGTTCTTTGGTACGTGGAAGCATGGCAACACTGCCAGATCGATTGCGGGGCGCATTATCGAGAACGATCTGCGTTACATAATGATCAACTTCATGGCGGAAATTAAACCAATCTGCGTCATTGAAATTATGCCGAGCGGGCAACTCAAGAGCTTGGAACTGAACGATATCGAAGCGGGTCGCTGCAGCCAAAATAATATTCATGCAGGAAAAGCGAAGCTCGTTCAGAACCCGCCATTCGTCCTCACTATTCGTGTCGATTTTCTCGCTTTTACCATCTAGCGTTTGCAACACTTTTGAGCAAAACTGCATAAATGCATTCCGGGGATCTTCATCGAGATCATCAATCTCGTCCTGACTGATGAAATTATACACACTCATTAGCCAAGCCCCCGACAGGAAAACAAAACCCTCCCTAAATATGAGCATGAGAAGGAAACTAATCAACAGCTTGCCGGCAAGCTATCCCCGACCTTGTAGTTAATTTTTACCGCGAACGAGTATGGCCAAGCCACGATAAAAAACGATATGGACTGCCCCAAAATCTATCGAAGGCTCGTCAGGGTCAAAAACGAGCGGCTGGGACGGGTCACACGCTAACGGCACCTTTCACTACCCCGAACACACCCCAGCGCGTGGCCTTCGACAGGCTCAGACTCAGGCTGAGCGGGATTCGGAACCAGCCCCCCCTCACCCGCGCAGGCGGTCCAGTGCGGCGTCGCGGCCGATCAGGGGGAGGAGGGCGTTCATGTCGGGGCCGTGGTCCATGCCGGTGAGCACCTGACGCAAGGGGAGGAACAGCGCCTTGCCCTTGCGGCCACTCGCGGCTTTCAGCGCCTCGGTCAGGCTTTTCCAGATCGCGTCGGACCATGCGAGGCCATCGAGCACCTCTGCGGCCTGTGCCACGAAGGCGCGGTCCTCTTCCGCGAGCACGGGCGCCTCGACCGGGCCGATCACCACGCGCCACCAGTCGTGCGCTTCGGCGACGGTCGCAAGGTTCGGGCGCACCACTTCCCAGGCGCCCTCGTCCATCTCCTCGGGCAGGCGGCCTGCCACGGCGGCGAAGGGCAGCGCGTGAACAACGGCTGCGTTGACGCGCGCGAGTTCCGCCTCGTCGAAGCGCGCAGGCGCGCGGCCGAAGTGCGACAGGTCGAAGGCGGCGGCCAGTTCCTCCACCGACAGCCCGGCCTCGACCGGATCGGAAGTCCCCAGCCTTGCCAACAGCGCGATCAGCGCCTGCGGCTCGGTGCCCGCCTCGCGCAGTTCCGCAACGCCCAGCGAACCGAGGCGCTTGGACAGCTTGCCCTCGCTCCCCACCAGCAGCGCCTCGTGCGCGAAGGCCGGAAGCGGCGCGCCGAGCGCGGTGAACATCTGCGCCTGCACGGCGGTGTTCGAAACGTGGTCCTCGCCGCGCAGGATCGCGGTGACGCCCATGTCGATGTCGTCGATCACCGAGGGCAGCATGTAGAGCCACGAGCCATCCGCGCGGCGCACCACCGGGTCGCTCATCTGCGCGGAATCGAAGTGCTGCTCGCCGCGAATGCCGTCGGTCCAGCCGATGGGCGCGCCATGATCGAGCAGGAAACGCCAGTGCGGCATATCCCCTGCCGCGATACGCGCGGCCCTGTCGTCCTCGGAGAGTTTGAGCGCGGCGCGGTCGTAGATCGGCGGCAGCCCGCGCCCCAGCAGCACCTTGCGGCGCAAGTCCAGCTCCTGCGGCGTTTCCCAGCAGGGATATACGCGCCCCGCCGCCTTCAGGCGCTCGAACGCCGCCTCGTAGAGCGCGAAGCGTTCCGACTGGCGCGCCTCGCCGTCCCAGTGCAGGCCCAGCCATGTGAGGTCGGCGCGGATCGCCTCGACGTGCTCCTCGCGGCTGCGCTCGGCATCGGTATCGTCGATACGCAGGAGGAACTTGCCCCCCTCACGCTTCGCCAGCAGCCAGTTGTGCAGCGCCGTGCGGATATTGCCGACATGGAGGCGGCCTGTGGGTGAGGGAGCGAAACGGGTGACGGTCATACCCGGCGCGATTACGGCGCGCCGGGTCATGCGTCAAACGGGGAGAGTTGCATTGGTGCAAATGCCCTTTCGGGCATTTGCGGAGCGGCACCGGCGCCAAAAGCAAAAAGGGGCCGGTGCCGTAGAAATTCGCCTCAGCGAATTTCCAGATGCCGCCTCTTCACCAGAGCACGCCTTCCTTGTCGGGCGTGATCGGCTTGGGCGCTTCGAGCCCCACGGACTGGAGCGCGTCGATCTCGATCGTGCGGCACATCGAATTGAGCGGCAGGTCGTGGATCGTGTTGGCGAAGGGATCGACCAGATCGTCGCCGATCTTGAGCACGGCGAGGAACATCACCCCCGCCACCGTCGAGCCGAGCGGCGTGGCGTAGCCCAGCGTCTCGACCAGACCGAACGGCAGCAGCACGCAGAACAGGTGGGTGAAGAAGGTCGGGAAGAAGCGATACTGGTTGGGCAGCGGCGTGTTCTTGAGCCGCTCCATCCCGCCCTGCGAGTTGGCGATGTCGATCAGCACCGATTCGAGGCGGTTCTGCTGGATGGTGTCGATCCAGCCCATGCGCCGCGCCTCGTCGATCTCGCGGCCGATCTCGTTGAGCAGGGCGTTGGCGACGTTGGTCTTGGCGAGCGCGGCATCGGCG
This sequence comes from Novosphingobium sp. 9, assembly GCF_025340265.1. Taxonomy (NCBI): domain Bacteria; kingdom Pseudomonadati; phylum Pseudomonadota; class Alphaproteobacteria; order Sphingomonadales; family Sphingomonadaceae; genus Novosphingobium; species Novosphingobium sp. 9. The sequence continues at coordinate 36,463 of NZ_CP022707.1, forward strand.
TCGGCCTCGGGCAGGCGCGCGCGCACTTCGTCATCGGGCTTGAGGCGCCGCAACTGGCAGCGCAGCGCATTGACGTAGGCCACCTGCGTCTTGGCGATGCGGCGCTTCATCTCGGCAGCTTCGGGATCGGGCATGAAGTTGATGACGCCGCGCAACAGGTTGCGGCTGGCGTTGATCATCAGCCCCCACAGCCCGCGCCCTTCCCACCAGCGGTTGTAGGCGGAGTTGCTGCGGAAACCGAGCACCAGCGCCACCGCCGTACCGAACAGGGTCAGCGGCAGGTCCGGCGCGGTGAACGGCACGGTAAAGTACGTCACCGTGACCAGCACGTCCCAGACGAACAGCAGACCAAGCGGCGCGGCGATCTGCTTCAGGAATGTTCCCACGCGGGGATGGGCAGTCACGATCACGAGGGGGCGCCTCCGGGGATTTTAGATAATATGGCAGGCATCATGGCGCTTCGCGGGCCTCGCTGGCAACCGCCTGCGACATCGCGAACGAGCTGCCGCTGGCGGGGCGGATCGAGAACCACTGCGGGTGGTCGGCGGCAACCAGGAAGCCCAGCGTGCCAAGCCCGAACAGCAGCAGCAGCAGCGTCGAGCGCAGGCTTTCGGTGGCGTTGCGTTGCTTGAGTTCGTCAAACTGTCGCATGTCAGAATCTCCGAACGGTGTTTCATGGTGCGCCGCACAACGACGCCCTTCTCACACTATCTGGTGCAACGATCTGTCTGTGCCATGTGTATTGCGTTACAAAGTTTTGCTGCGGCGCGAAACGCGTGCGTGCAGTGCAGGACGTGCGACGAAATGCAGGTTTGTAACAAAGGATTGCCGGGCAGCCGTCCGGCCAGCGTCGGGATCGGGAACGTCGGATCAGGTCAGGTCGATGGGTTCGAACTGCGCGAACAGGTCCTGCGCTTCGGGCAGCTCTCCAAGCGGCACATAGTCGCAGACGGCCGCATAGCGCTCCCACATCGCCAGAACATCGGGATGGGTGTGCGCCACCTCGATCGCACCGTGCTTCCATTCGAACACCTCGACGATCACGCCCTCCTTCGAGCGCATCGCCAGAGCCCTCCGCCCGGTGGCAAGACCAAGGCGCTGCAATTCGGGCACATGATCGCGGGTCAGCGCGAGCAATGCCTCGTCGCATCCGGGTTTTGGCCGATAGGCCACGATCACCATATCCCCCATACGCCCGCCTCCTGCCTCGATGGCGCCAGCATGATCGCGAAGCGTGTCGCTGTCGAGGCACTCCGTGATGTGCCCCCTAGCCGCTGCGAAAGGCGTGCGTGATCGGGTAGCGCCGGTCGCGGCCGAAATTGCGGGCGGTCAGCTTCACGCCCGGCGCGGCCTGTCGGCGCTTGAATTCGGCGCGGTGCAGCAGGCGCTCGACCTGCTGGACGAGATCGCGCTCGAAACCCTCGCCCACCAGCTGCTCGACGCTCTTGTCGTGCTCGACAAGGCCGAGGAGGATCGGGTCGAGCACTTCGTAGGGTGGCAGCGTATCCGAATCGCGCTGGTCGGCACGCAGTTCGGCGCTGGGTGGCTTGGTGAAGATCCGCTCGGGGATCGGGCCACCCTCACCCACTTGCCGCACGCCCTCGGCCTGAACGCGCGGCACCTGCCCGCAGCGCCACTGCGCGATCGAGCGGACGGTCATCTTGTAGGCATCTTTCAGCGGGTTATAGCCGCCCGCCATGTCGCCATAGATCGTTGCGAAACCGACGCTCATCTCGCTCTTGTTGCCGGTGGTCAACACCATCGGTCCGAACTTGTTGGACAGCGCCATCAGCGCCGTGCCGCGAATACGCGATTGCAGGTTTTCCTCGGCCTCGTTGCGGGCAAGACCGTCGAACACGGTGCCAAGCATCGCGTCGAACCCGTCCACTCCGTCGCCAATCGGCAGCACGGTATAGCGGATGCCGAGGCGCCGGGCGCATTCGGCGGCATCCTCAAGGCTTTCGGTGCTGGTGAAGCGCGAAGGCATCATCACGCCCCAGACCCGGTCCGGCCCCAGTGCATCGACGGCAATTGCCGCGCAGGTTGCCGAATCGATCCCGCCGGACAGGCCAAGGACGACGCCGGGGAAGCCATTGCGCTCCACATAATCGCGCAGCGAGACGACCATCGCGCAGTAGATATCCTCAGGGTGCGTGGCCAGGGTCTCGATCGTGCCGCGATCGCAACGCCAGCCTTGCGCGGTGCGGGTCCAGTTGGTCTGCACCACCTGTTCGCGCCAATCGGCCATCTGCACCGCCAGCGCGCCATCGCCGTTCACCACGAAGCTGGCCCCATCGAACACCAGTTCGTCCTGCCCGCCCACCCGGTTGAGATAGGCCAGCGGCAGGTTGGTATCGACCGCGCGGCGCTTGGCCACGCCTTCGATTCGCAGCGCGTCCTTGTTGATCTCGTAAGGGCTGCCATTGATGCACACGAGCATCTCGGCGCCGAAGTCGGCCAGATGGCGGCACACTTCGGGGCGCCAGATATCCTCACAGATCGGCACGCCCAGCATCGTGCCGCGCAAGATCACCGGCTCGGGCAGAGGGCCGGGCTGGAACAGCCGCATCTCGTCGAAGGTGCCGTAATTGGGCAGTTCGTGCTTCAGCCGGACAGCGGAAACGCGCCCCTGGTCCAGCAAGGCCACGCCGTTGTGCAACGCACCATCGAGCACGAAGGCGGAGCCCACCAGCAAGGCCGGGCCGGGCTGCGCTGTGGCTTCGGCCAGCGTCTGGAGCTGAGCCGCCGCGCGTTCGATCAGCGATGGCTTGAGGATCAGATCCTCAGGCGGATAGCCGATCAGGTGAAGTTCGGGAAAGACCACAAGGTCCGAATCGGGCGATTTCGCCCTCGCCTCCAGCACCGACTCAGCGTTACCGGCGATATCGCCGACCGACTGGTTCAACTGTGCAAGAGTGATCTTGAGGGTATCGGCCATGGCGCAAGTGATGCCCGCCGAAAATGCCCCATGCAAATAAAAAACCCTCCCGTCAGGGGAGGGCTTTTTCCTGCCGAAACAGGCCGGAAGCGATCGAAAAGGTTCGATAATTTCCGGTGTAGCAATGGGGGCCGCTTCGCCTTGTGAGCGAGGGACGGCCCCCTTTGCGGATTACATCGCCTCGGTCGCAGCCTCGGTCGGTGCGTCGGTGGCGTCACCGGTCATCATTTCTTCCGGTGCGGTCTCAACCGACTCGGTCGATGCGTCGGTCGGAGCTTCCGAACCGCAAGCAGCGAGCGAAAGAACGGCAGCCGACGCGAACGCGGCCAGAGCAATCTTCTTCATGCGAATCCCCTTGCATTGTTTGGCGCATAGGCCAACGCTTACAGGCAAGCCTGCGGTGCAAGTCTTTAGACGAGACGATGGTGCAACGCAAATGGGAATGATGGGGGGGCAAAACCGCCTGCCGCCTAGGACTTGCGCACATATAAAGATATCTTTATATGCAAGCCATGCACATCGACCCCCTTCTTCGCGCTCTGGCGGAACCCACCCGCCTGCGCATCATGCGCCTGCTGGCGCATATGGAGCTGGCGGTTGGAGAGCTGGCGCTGGTGCTCGATCAGAGCCAGCCGCGCGTATCGCGCCACATCCGGATTCTCTGCGATGCGGGCCTTGCCGAGCGCCGCCGCGAGGGCAGCTGGGTGTTCCTGCGCAGCGCGATTCACGAGAGCCGCGAGCATAATCGCGACACCGGCAGTCTCGGCCCGGCAACCGCCCGGCTACTGGCGGCGGCAGAGGTTGAGGACAGCGGCTTTTCAACCCGCTGCGCCGAAGATCGCCGTCAACTCGCGGCGATTCGAAGTGCAAGAGAAGCAAGCGCAGAAGCGTATTTTGCAAGGCACGCTTCGGAATGGGACACTTTGCGCGCACTTCATGGTGCGGATGAGCCGGTCGAGCAGGCCTTGTGCGCCGCGCTCACTCCCGCAGGCTCGGCCAAGAACAGCGTAAAGAATGAAGAAGGCGCACTCGGCGCCCTGCTCGATGTCGGCACCGGCACGGGTCGCATCGCGCAATTGCTGGCGCCACGCGCACGCCGCGTGACCGGGCTCGACAAGAGCCCGGACATGCTGCGCCTCGCCCGCGCGCGCTTGCAGGAACTGCCCTCCGACAAGCTAGAACTGGTGCAGGGCGATTTCACCGACCTGCCGTTTGCCGCCGCCTCGTTCGATACGGTCACGTTCCATCAGGTGCTTCACTTCGCGCAGCAGCCCGCCACCGTGCTGGGCGAGGCCGCGCGCGTGCTGCGCGCAGACGGGCGCATCGCCGTGGTCGATCTGGCCGCGCACGAGCGCGAGGATCTGCGCGAAACCCATGCCCACGCACGCCTCGGCTTTACCGACGATCAGATGCGCGATCTGCTCGAAACCGCCGGGTTTGCGCCCGAACTCCCGGTCGCCCTGCCCGGCGATCCGCTTACCGTGAAGATCTGGACCGCCACGCGGCTCCCCGATGCGCCTGCACCTGAACACAGTGCCGACGCCGACGACAACAGGAAGGTCATACCCCGATGAATGCCACCGCGCCGCTGCCCGCAGGACCGCTGTTTGCGGATCTGCCCGGTGACGTTTCCGTCTCGTTCGAATTCTTCCCGCCCAAGACGGCGAAGATGGAAGAACAGCTGTGGGACGCCATCGGCCAGCTTGCCCCGCTGGCGCCCAGCTTCGTCTCGGTAACATACGGCGCAGGCGGCACCACGCGTGAGCGCACGCATGCGACGGTAGCCCGCATCGCCAGCGAGACCGGCATCCCCGCCGCCGCGCACCTCACCTGCGTGGGCGCCAGCAAGGCCGAGATCGACGAGATCGCCGACCAGTACTGGGACGCGGGCGTGCGCCATATCGTTGCCCTGCGCGGCGATCCGCCGCCGTCGGACGGTGGCCGCTTCGTGCCGCACCCGGAAGGCTACACCGGCGCTGCCGACCTCGTGGCGGGGCTGCGCCGTCGCCATGACTTCGACATTTCGGTCGCCGCCTATCCCGAAGTTCACCCCGAGGCGGTGAGCGCCCAGAGCGATCTCGACAATCTGAAGCGCAAGCTCGATGCCGGGGCGAGCCGGGCGATCACGCAGTTCTTCTATTCGACCGACGCCTACTTCCGCTTCCTCGACAAGGTGCTGGCGGCAGGCATCGACGCGCCGATCCTGCCGGGCATCATGCCGGTAACGAACTTCGCCGCGATCCGCCGCATGTCGGGCAACACCGAGATTCCGGCCTGGCTGGAGACGATGTTCCACGGGCTCGACGAACGCCCCGGCCCGCGCGCGCTGGTCGCCGCCGTCGCCGCCGCCGACCTGTGCAAGCGCCTCTACGAAGGCGGCGTGCGCGACTATCACTTCTATACGCTCAACCGCGCCGAGCAGGCCTATGCGATCTGCCAGCTGCTGGGCGTGCGCCCCCAAGAGACCCTGACGGAGAATGCGGCATGAGCGCGCGTGAAACCTTCCTCGCCGAGGCTGCCAAGCGCATCCTCATCACCGATGGCGCCTTCGGCACCGAGATCCAGAACTGGAAGCTCTTGGAAGCCGACTATGCGGGCAACCTTGGCCTCAGCCACGAGCAGAAGGGCAACAACGACATCCTCGCGCTGACCAAGCCCGAAGTGCCCGAAGCGATCCACCGCGCCTACTTCGAGGCAGGCGCGGACATTGCCGAGACCAACACCTTCTCGGCCAACCGCATCAGCCAGGCCGACTATGGCGCCGAGCATCTGGTGCGCGAGATCAACGTCGAATCGGCGAAGCTCGCGCGCAAGCTGGCGGACGAGTTCCAGGCGAAAGATGGCCGCCCCCGCTTCGTGGCCGGCGCCATCGGGCCGACCAACAAGACGCTCTCGCTCAGCCCCGACGTCAACGATCCGGGCTATCGCGAAATCGACTGGGACTTCCTGGTCGATGTCTACAAGGAACAGGCCGCAGCCCTCGTTGAGGGCGGCGCCGACTTCATCCTGATCGAGACGGTGTTCGACACGCTCAACGCCAAGGCCGGGATCATGGCGGTGCGCCATCTGGAGCAGGAACTGGGCCGCGAAGTGCCGATCATGCTGTCGATGACGCTGACCGACCTTTCGGGCCGCAACCTCTCGGGCCACACGGTCGAGGCGTTCTGGCACGCCGTGCGCCATGCCCGCCCGCTGACGATCGGACTAAACTGCTCGTTCGGCGCCACCCAGCTGCGCCCGCATGTGAAGACGCTGTCCGAAATCGCCGACTGCGCGATCATGATCTACCCCAACGCCGGGCTCCCCAACGAACTGGGCGCCTATGATGAGATGCCCGAGACGACGGCAGGCTTCGTCGGCGAATGGGCGGTCGCAGGCCAGGTCAACGTGCTGGGCGGCTGCTGCGGCTCGACGCCTGCGCACATCGGCGCGATCGCGCAGAAGGTGGCGGGGCTTCCCTCGCGCCAGCTGCCGCGCCTTGAACCGGTGACGCGTCTGGCGGGGCTCGAACCCTTCATCATGCCCGCCTGATCGAGCCTTTCGCGATGTTCGATATCAACGGCTGGCAGGTGCGAGAGGCTGGTGAAGAGGATCTGGAAGCGGTCGCGCTGGTGGGCAGCGCGGCCATTCTGGAGACTTACGCCGGGCTGCTCCAGCGCGCCGACATGCTGGCGTTCTGCCGCGACGGGCACAGCGCGGCGGCCTATCGCGGCTATCTGGCCAAGGGCGGTCGCATCTGGCTGGGCGAGGATACCGAGACCGGGTGCCCGCTCGGCTATGCGCTGCTCTGCCCGCCCGAAATCGACCATGCGCAGGACGGCGACATCGAGCTCAAGCGCATCTACACGCTCACGCGCATGCAGGGCTCCGGCCTTGGCAAGGCGCTGATGGCTGCCGCGCTCGCAGGCGCGCAAGGCCATCGCCGCCTGCTGCTGGGCGTGAACGCGAAGAACGTCCGGGCGCTGGCATTCTATGCCCGTCAGGGCTTCGAAACGATCGGCTCGCGCCGTTTCCTTGTGGGCAGCGTCGAACATGACGACTATGTGCTCGCCTGCGACCTCACTGCCCGCGACCTTCTGACTGCTCCCACAGTCTGAACCTTCTTATTCTGGACCGACCATGACCACTCCTTCCTCTTCCGGCGCCCGTTTCGTCAATATCGGCGAGCGCACCAACGTCACCGGCTCGGCCAAGTTCAAGAAGCTGGTCATGGCAGGCGACTATCCCGCCGCCATCGAGGTCGCCCGCCAGCAGGTCGAGAACGGCGCGCAGGTGATCGACGTCAACATGGACGAAGGCCTGCTCGACGCCGTTGTGGCGATGACCACCTACCTCAAGCTGCTCGCCGCCGAGCCCGACATCGCGCGGGTGCCGGTGATGGTCGACAGCTCGAAGTGGGAGGTCATCGAGGCGGGCCTCAAGTGCGTGTCGGGCAAGCCGATCGTCAACTCGATCTCGATGAAGGAAGGCGAGGAAGCCTTCCTGCACCATGCGCGCCTTTGCATGGACTACGGCGCCGCCGTGGTCGTCATGGCCTTCGACGAGACCGGGCAGGCCGACACCAAGGAGCGCAAGATCGAGATCTGCGAGCGCGCCTACAAGCTGCTCGTCGGCATCGGCTTCCCGCCCGAGGACATCATCTTCGATCCCAACGTCTTCGCGGTCGCCACCGGCATCGAGGAGCATGACCGCTACGGGCTGGACTTCATCGAGGCCGTGGTGGAGATCAAGGCGCGTTGCCCGCACGTCCACTTCTCGGGCGGGCTTTCCAACCTCTCGTTCAGCTTCCGCGGCAACGAGACGGTGCGCCGGGCGATGCACTCGGTGTTCCTGTACCACGCGATCCCTGCCGGGCTCGACATGTCGATCGTCAACGCGGGCCAGCTCGACGTCTACGACCAGATCGACCCGGCCCTGCGCGAGGCGTGCGAAGACGTCATCATGATGCGCCGCCCCGGCGTGGGCGAGGACGGCAAGACCTCCACCGAGCGCCTGATCGAGCTGGCCGAAAGCTACAAGGGCAAGGATACCGTCGCCGAGAAGGCCGCCGAGGAATGGCGCGGCTGGGACGTGACCAAGCGCATCGAGCACGCGCTGGTCAAGGGCATCGACGCCTATGTGGTCGAGGATACCGAGGAGGCCCGCGCCGCCATCGCTGCTGCCGGCGGTCGCCCAATCGAGGTGATCGAAGGCCCGCTGATGGGCGGCATGAACGTGGTGGGTGACCTGTTCGGCTCGGGCAAGATGTTCCTGCCGCAGGTGGTGAAGTCCGCCCGCGTCATGAAGAAGGCCGTCGCCCACCTGATTCCCTTCATCGAGGCGGAAAAGGACGCAGGCACCAAAGCCAAGGGCCGGATCATCATGGCGACCGTGAAGGGCGACGTGCACGATATCGGGAAGAACATCGTCGGCGTCGTGCTCCAGTGCAACGGCTACGAGGTGATCGACCTTGGCGTCATGGTGCCGTGGAGCAAAATCCTCGAATCGGCGGTCGAGCACGATGCTGACATCATCGGCCTGTCGGGCCTCATCACCCCTTCGCTCGACGAAATGGTGACGGTGGGCGAGGAAATGCAGCGCGCCGGGATGAGCATTCCCCTGCTGATCGGCGGCGCCACGACTTCGAAGGTCCACACCGCACTGCGCATCGATCCGACCTATGAAGGCCCGGTGGTCCACGTTCTCGACGCCAGCCGCGCGGTGGGCGTCGCCTCGCAGCTGCTGTCCGACACGCAGGCCGAAGGCTTCAAGGCAGGCGTGGCCGACGAATACGAGAAGGTTCGCATCGCGCGCGAGGGCAAGGGCCAGAGCGAGTTGCTCCCCATCGCCGATGCCCGCGCCAACCGCTTTCCGGCGGACTTCGCGCTCAAGCCTGCGGCCCCGCTCCAGCCCGGTCTCCACGTCTTCGAGGACTGGAGCCTCACCGACCTGATCGAGACCTTCGACTGGACGCCGTTCTTCCGCTCGTGGGAACTGGCGGGCACTTACCCCGCGATCCTCGATGACGAGGTGGTGGGCGAAAGCGCGCGCAGCCTCCATGCCGATGCGCTGGCGATGCTGGACAAGATCGTTGCCGAAAAGTGGCTGACCGCCAAGGGCGTCTGCGCCTTCTGGCCCGCACATGCCGAGGGCGACGACGTGGTGCTGGGCGACGGAACCCGCCTGCCGTTCCTGCGCCAGCAGTTCAAGAAATCACGCGGCCGCGCCAACTTCTGCCTTACCGACTTCGTCGATCCGGCAGGCAACGACTGGCTCGGCGGTTTCGCGGTGGGCATCCACGGCATCGATGCGCATATCGAACGCTTCAAGGCCGCGCACGACGACTATTCGGACATTCTGCTGAAAGCACTGGCCGACCGCTTCGCCGAAGCCTTCGCCGAAAAGCTGCACCAGCACGTCCGCACCAGGCTGTGGGGCTATGCGCCTGACGAGCAGTTCACCAACGAGGCGCTGATCCGCGAGGAATATCGCGGCATTCGCCCTGCCCCCGGCTATCCGGCCTGCCCGGACCACTCGCTCAAGCCGATCCTGTTCGATCTGCTGAAGGCGCAGGACAACGCCGGGATCACCCTGACCGAAAGCCAGGCGATGCTGCCGACCTCGGCGGTCTCGGGCTTCTACTTCGGCCACCCGGACAGCCAGTACTTCGGCGTCGCCCGCATCGGCCGCGACCAGCTGGAAGACTACGCCGCGCGGCGCGGGATGGACCTGAAGACCGCCGAACGCTGGCTCCGTCCGAACCTGGACTGAGCTTTGTTGAATACGCCTCCTGCATCCGCAGGAGGCTATCGGTCCATTCGCAAACAGGCCCAATCAGACCGATAGCCCCGGTGCGCATATCCGGGCGGCCTGTCGGACCTGCCTGCTGCACCGGGCAGGTTCAGCGGCGCAGGTGCTGTCCGACCTCACTGTTCCGACGAAACAGGCGCTTGGCGATCAGCCACTCGCTGGCCTTTCTGACAGTGGAATTGAATTTTATGAGCCGCAGGGAATCGGTATCGAGCCGGCGCCTGACCAGAAGGCGCAGCGCGATCTTGAGGTCGTTCCAGCGGTACTTGTAATTGAAGTAGTGACCGGACGACGCCGACGACACGTACAGAATATTGCATCTACGCCTGTTCAGCACAACGATGGCCGACACATACGGCAGCAAATATTCCGGCTTTGTCAGATTCTGTACGTGGTATTCGTAGTTATCAAGAGTGCTGTAGTAGCGCTTGGGATCCTCCGATGCTAGGCAGCGGGAATACTCCTCCAGCCACTCCTGCATGAACGGGCTGTGTCGAGGTGCCGCAATCATCCAGTTTTCGGAGATCGGACGCGACAGATCCTGCGTACATTCATCGGAATAGAACAGAAACGCCTCCTGCCCCCGCATCCGCGAGACGATCCAGTCCAGATCCGTGAGCAGCAGTACGCTGGCATCGAGCCAGAATCCTCCATATTGTGCCAGCAGCGCGAACCTGACGAGGTCGGCGTAGTTCGCCTTGGGAAGATCCGCGCGCACCTCTGGCAGCGTGATATAGTCTCCCAGAGTCTGCGCGTTCAGAAAATGCAGACGATAATCGGGGCAGAGTTCCTGAACCCGCCGTCGGCACACGTCGACAAGTTCGGGAATTTCCGGGCTGTCCCAGTACATCCAGATGGTCTTGGGGACGACATAACCTTCTTCCGGCATCGCGCAGCCCGGATTGATCTCCAGCCATTGCGGGACGGGTAGCGTCCCCTCCTTTTCGGCAAAGATCGCCAGCGCATCGGCCAGTTTGGCAAACCGCCTAAGCATGGCTCTCCCCTTTGCGCAGCAGCAGACCGGGCAACCTGCGCAGGGACGCAAGGCGGAATGCATCCCGCTCGAACAGCGTGACACCTGCCCGTTTAAGGAAGATAACCTGCGAGAGCGACATCACGATTTCCGCAGTGGACCACACGATAGCCGTGGTCATGCCGCCGCCGCGTGGCAGCACGAAATAATTCACGATCAGGCTCGCGACCGACACCACGATCTGGATATTCAGGAAGGCCCTGTCGTACCCCAGATTGAGCATGACCTGCCCGCCGACCAGCAAGCCGTAGAAGACCGCGATCAAGCCGAAAGACAGGACCAGGAAGATCGGCAACGCAGGGAGAAACGCCTGACCGAAAATGACCGAAATCATCAGTTTTCCAAATAGCAGCATGCCGATCAGCAGACCGATGCTGAAAAGAACGAAAACCGGCATATACAGCCTGATGACCTTCAAAGCGCCCTCGCGATCCCGACTCACGCTGGCCGAGAGGATTGGAAACAGGATCTGGAAGAACGGATTGAGCGCCACAGTGCGGATGACGTCGATCAGTTTTTGCGCCGAGGAGTAATAGCCGATCTCCTGAACACCGGCAAAAGCGCCCAGAAGCACGATCCCTCCCGAAGTGTACAGGCTTGTCGAGACAGCGGAGAAAAACAGGATCTTGTCCTCACCGATCATCTTCAGACACTCGGAAACGGGAGGGATCGCCAATCTTATCCGGTATTTGCGCAAGACGACGATCAGGCCGAACAGCCCGGAGACGACGGCTGCCCCATTGAGGATCAGGACATAGGTAACGACATCTTTCGGCGACCTGATGACCATCAGGATCAGCGCGAAGGTGGCAGCCTTGGCCGCAAAGGAAATCAGGGCAATCGTCCTGAAATCGCCTTTTGCCTGCAGGAACCAGACCTGATTGAACAGCATGGCCAGACAGGTCAGGAAGGTTGCCCAGGCCAGCCCCATGTTGTTCCGGAGATCGTCGAACATCCAGGTCATCGCCGCGAAGATCACGAGGCACAGCGAAAAGATGTAAACCTGCGACATGAAGATGGCCGAGAAAACCTTCTCGGCATCGGTGTCTCCCCGCGCCAGGCGGCGCACACCGGTATAATTGAAGCTATAGTTCACCGCCAAAGCAAAATAGTTGACTATCGCTGCAACGTAGTTGATCAGGCCAATGTTGGACGGCCCGAATATGCGCGAAACAAGCGGGATCGTGACAAGCGGAAACGCATAATTCGCAACCTGCACGAAGAACATGTAAGAGAAGTTCTGCAGATGCTTTTTCATGAAATGCCCTGCATCCTCGCAGAAACTCCCCAGCCTGCCGTCATCATCCGCTGACGGCCATTACCGTGCCTGCACGGTCACGATCGTGCCGTTCCAGCACCGGCACGCCTCGGACGAATATTCCGCGCGCACCGGTGCTGCCTGCTCAATGGAAGTCGTGAACCTTGAGGGTATCGACATCGTCCAGACCCAGATCTGCGGCATTGCCGCGGGCATCGATGACTCTTGCGAACCCGGCAGACGCCAGTTCCGCCTTGTCCCACACCATAACGCTGTCCATCTCCGGCAGATGCGCGAAGCTGTAACCCAGATTTTGCCCGGTCAACGCGTCCGGCTTGATCTGGGGGTCCCAGATCTTCAGATCGTAACCCGCGTTCAGAAGGCGTCGAGCCAGATCGACATTCGGGCTTTCCCGCAGGTCATCGCTGTTCTTCTTGAAGGCCAGACCGTTGAGCAGCACCTTCGCGCCCGGTGCCAGCCCATTGATCGACCGTTCGAAAATGAACAGCTTGTGCGCTTCGTTGGACCGCATGATCGCATCGACCACGAAGGTCTGCGCCCCGGCCTCGTTCGAAAGGTACGTGAGCGCGCGCACATCCTTGGGCAGGCAGGAGCCACCAAAAGCGCCGCCCGGACGCAGATAGTACGGCGAAATGTTGAGCTTCGTATCCGCCACGAAGATTTCATGGACCTGCGCTGCACTTACGCCTTCGGCATCGCAGATGCGGCCCAGTTCGTTGGCGAAGGCCACTTTCAACGCATGGAAGGTGTTGTCGACGAACTTGGTGATTTCGGCTTCCCGATACCCCACGACGAACGTTGGCGCATCGATACCGGCATAGAGGCGCGCTACATTCGCGCTCAGCGTCCCGTCGCGGGTTCCCACCACGATCTTGGGGGTGCGTAGTAATCCTTGATAGCGGTCGATTCCCGAAGAAACTCGGGATTGTAGACCAGTTCCACAACACCTTCATCGCCGCCGAGGAAGTTGCGGAAGATCGGCGCGATCAGCCGGTCGATAGAACCGGGGCGCATCGTCGAACGATACATGACCGTAAGCGGATTTCCTGCCCGGTCCAGCGGCGCGACTGCGACCGCGATCTGCCGGGAGACTTCGGCGATGAAACCCATGTTGTGGGAGCCATCGACCGCGCTGGGCGTACCGACGCATACGATGGCAATATCCGCATCGCGCAAGTGATCGCCAACCTCCTGGCTCGCCCGCAGACGACCTTCGGCGACCCCCTTTGCCAGCAGCTCTTCAAGGCCGGGTTCGAAGATCGGGCTTTTACCCGCATTGACCTGAGCGACCTTGCTGGCGCTGATATCGATACCGGTCACATCGTGCCCATCGTTGATCAGACAGGCCGCTGACGTCAGCCCGACATACCCGATCCCGAAAATGACAATTTTCAATGTGATTCCCCTCTTTGAACGGCTGATACTGGAATGTCCTGCGCACGCGGCGCGGACGATCTATCGATTGCCAAGTACAGGCCGACGTACGGGGCGGCGTCCCTTGGCAATACGGGCAATTGCAGCGCACACCCCCATAAGCACGGAGAGCCAGACCTGTGCGTTCAGCCAGACGGACACGCTGACGAGCCCGAACACCAGCACCGCCAGGCTGATTGCCGCAGCCACGACCAGATCGCGATCCTGCCCCCGCTCGCTGCGGGCAGACCGGATCAGCGAGACGATCGTGACCACCGGCACGGCCAGAGCGAAAACGACGGCAGGAAAACCGAACTGCACCGCAACGTTCAACCAATAGTTGTCGATGGAATCGGTCATCCACGACTCGTGCTGCCAAGGCCCCCAGGCAACGCCGAACCAGGGGTGGTCGACGACGCTGGCAGAGCCGTACCGCCAGATGAGGGTGCGATAGTAGGCGCTTCCGCCGTTGAGCGCCGCCATCTGCAGCATACCCCAGAGCCCGCGCTTGGTCCCCACTTCGGCGGCGATCGCAAAAATGATCGCGGCCCAGAAAAACTTGGACCAGCTCAACTGCGGCACCTTGCGGACAAGCCGGTCGTATATCAGCAGAACAGTCTGAACGAACAACGCGAAGAATGCCGAAGAACTGATCGAAAAGAGCGAGAACAGGCCACTCACCATCAGCATCGTACGAGGCCATCCGCGCACGGACCCGCGCCAGGCGAAAGGCAGCAGGCTGCTGAGGATCAGACCGGCCAGAATCGGGTGAGCCCACGGCCCCATTGCACGCAGAAGTCCGAAGCGCATGAGCCTGTCTGGGGAGTCATACGTATCGATATTCATTTGCGCATTGCCGGCGACCTTAACCGCCAACGGCTGCACAATGTAATGCCGCGTAACCGATTCCAGCGGCATGAACACCGTCGCGAGAAAATACGGAATGGCGATCATCACCAGCAAACGCCGCACATCTCGGAAGCTGCGGATATTCCACGCTGCCAGACAGTAGGCGACGCCGATGTCCACTGCCATGGATCCGCCCGAGTTCACCGCATGATCGAGCCCCTGGACAACGGCGACCGACACGAAAATCCAGCCACACAGGGCCAGGATCAGCAGGTCGATATTTCGCACCGGGGCACGCCCCTTTACGAGATCGAAGGCCAGCCAGGGGATCGCAGCCAGCAGGAAGAAGCGGTACAGCGGCAAGACCGCCCCCAGATTGAGGGCGAATTGCGGCGGAAGCAGCGAAACGGCAATCGTAATTGCCAGATAGGTCAGTTGTGGCTGCGCGACCGCTGCCTGCACCGTACCGCCAGGCCTTCCACGCGGACCGATATCGGCGCGGTGCCTCGGCTGCAGCGGAACCGTGCCGGGCCCCGGAACGGGAATGGGATTGGACGGCACAAGGCACCTCATCAGCAAAAGCCCGTCGCGCGAGCCTTAATGGAAAACGCCTAACAGCTAGGCGAGAAGTTTGCACTCCACAGCCGCAACAATTTCGGGGAGCGAAAGGCCCGTTACTCGCTTTGCGGCGATGCGGCCGACTGTACTGCACGTGCCATGCGCAAAAAAATAGCCTCGGCCACTCAAAGCAACCGAGGCTATTCCAACCGTTATCGGCCGGCAAACAGAAGGCTAAGGAGCCTTACTGTGCGCCGTCCGACTTGTTGTCGTGGTGGCTCTTGGTGGCGGCATAGATACCGCCAGCCGCCGCAGCGACACCAAGGCCAGCAAGCACGAACGTGCCGCCGCTTGCCTTGTGGCTGCCCTTGACCGAAGCCGAGGCACGAACCGGCATGGCCGACGAAGCCTTGGTGCCGGCCTGTGCGATCGCCGGAGCGGCAACCAGGCCCACTGCAGCAACCGAGGTGAGAATCTTACCAAATTTCATGGGGCGCCTCCATTAGTACCCAATGCTGGACGTATTCCGGAGCAATATATATACTGCACCGCACAACGCAACGCAACAAATAATGCGACGGTTCCAAAGTGAAATCATCGTCCATAAAATTTATCATTACACTGATATTAATCAGTGCATCAACCGAAAATGGCGCTCACGCCAACAACACAGAACAACAACCATGGACGATACTAATTCATGAATACATGAACAGAGTTAACATTATAAGCTGGAAACTCAAAAATCAGGCCGCTGGATTATGCACACGTACTTCCACAGATATAGGTATATCAACAGATAACCGCGAGGCTTACCAGAGCAAGCTCTGGAAACAACTATACGCAACTGTCCATATGGGCGAGATGCCACAAGTGGTATCCGTTGCGCCCGATAGTCCGGCTGCACGCGCCGGCATACAGATCGGCGATAACATCGCAGCCATTGATGGCGTTCCCATCGCCAAGATCAAGGCGAATACCCCCGATCCAGCTCTGTTATCCGACGCATTACTTGATCAGTTTTCCAAGGTTCCTGAAGGGCATACGATTTCAATCTCCGTCATTCGCGGCACCGGGACACGAGACCTGAAAGTCACGGCACAGCGGGTCTGCGCAGGCAAGGCCATTGTCGAAACAACGGGAGGCCTCGACCTGCAGAGCGATGCCCGCAATGTCGCCATCGGGACCGATACCATTGCCGGGATGCACAACGACGATGAACTCGCCCTCCTGCTGGGACACGAATACGGACACGTGATCGACCACCATCGCGACCTGCATAACGTCACGGCGATCCGCCAGCAGGAAGAGCAAGCCGATCTCCTGGGAATGGCGCTGGCCAAGTGCGCCGGTTACGATGTGGGGCGCGGGCTGCAGTTCTGGGTGCGCTTTCGCGAGCGTCCGTTCGGCTGGATCTTCTCTGACCCAACGCATGGGTCGGTCAAGGACCGCATCGCCCGGATGCGCGCAGCGCTGCCTGCCGTACAGTGCCCGCTGTCACGCTATGCGGACGGGACACTGCCGGCAGCGCAGATCGGTTATTCGCGCCCGACCGACGAATAGCTGAAGCCCAGCGCACGAACCGCGTCGGGCTTGTAGATGTTGCGCAAGTCCACCAGCACCGGCGCCTTGGCGAGTTGACGCACGCGCTGGAAGTCGAGCGCGCGGAACGCATCCCACTCGGTGGCGATCACCACCGCATCGGCCCCTTCGATCGCCTCGTAGGTGCCCTTGTGCATCTCCACGCCCGGCATCAGCGGCCGCGCCTGCTCCATACCCTCGGGGTCGTAGGCCGCAACGGCGACACCGGCATCCTCAAGCGTCTGCGCTACCGCGATGGCAGGCGAATCGCGCATATCATCGGTGTTGGGCTTGAACGTCAGCCCCAGCAGCGCCACGCGCTTGCCGCGCGCCGCCTCTGGCCCGCCGAGCGCCTCGATAACCTTGCGACCCATCGCCCGCTTGCGGCTTTCGTTGACCTTCACCACCGCCTCAACGATGCGCACCGGACTGTCATAGTCCTCGGCGGTCTTGAGCAGGGCCAGCGTGTCCTTGGGGAAGCACGAGCCGCCATAGCCCGGCCCCGCGTGCAGGAATTTCGAGCCTATACGGCCATCGAGGCCGATCCCGCGCGCCACGTCCTGGACATTGCCGCCGACCTTCTCGCACAAGTCCGCCATCTCGTTGATGAAGGTGATCTTGGTCGCGAGAAAGGCGTTCGCAGCGTACTTGATGAGTTCGGCGGAACGGCGCGAGACAAACAGGATCGGCGATTCGTTGAGGAACAGCGGACGATAGACTTCGTGCATCACCTCGCGCCCGAAATCGTCCTCGACGCCGAGGACGATGCGGTCGGGACGCTTGAAATCGCCGATCGCGGCGCCTTCACGCAGAAATTCGGGATTGGAGACGACCGCCACGCGGTGCGGGGTGCCGCTGTCGCGCAGGATCCGCTCGACCTCGTCGCCGGTGCCGACCGGCACGGTCGACTTCGTGACCACGACCGCATCGCCTTCAAGCGCCTCGCCCACCTCGCGCGCAACCGCGTAGACGAACGACAGGTCGGCATGCCCGTCACCGCGGCGCGAAGGCGTGCCGACCGCGATGAAGATCGCATCGGCGCCGCGAATGCCCTCGGCAAGATCGGTGGTGAACGAAAGACGGCCTGCCTGCACGTTGCTGCCGACCAGCGCGGCAAGCCCCGGCTCGTAGATCGGCATCACCCCGTCGTGCAGGCGATCGATCTTAGACTGGTCCTTGTCGATACAGACGACATCATGACCGAAGTCGGCGAAACAGGCTCCGGATACGAGGCCGACATAGCCCGACCCCACCATGGCAATCTTCATGCAAACACCTTGATTTCAGGTTTCATGCGCCCCCTACACCCGGCGGGCGTGGAAGGCAAAATGCGTGCAGTGCCGCTATCAGTCGCGCCCATGATAGGCGCGATACCAATCGACGAAGCGCGGAATTCCAACCTCGACAGAGGTCCGCGGCGAATAGCCGGTGTCCCGCACAAGCGCGTCGATATCGGCATAGGTCGCAGGAACATCGCCGGGCTGCATCGGCAGCATCTGCATGTTCGCCTTAACCCCGCAGGCCTCTTCCAGCACGGAAATCACGCGAAGCAGTTCTTCCGGGCGATTGTTGCCGATGTTGTAGACCGCATGCGGTTTCGAAGACCCCCCGGTTTCACCGCACCGTCATCGAGCGGCGGGCGGTCGAGGCAGGCAAGGACTCCGGCGACAATATCGTCGATATAGGTGAAGTCCCTGTGCATCCGCCCATGATTGTAGACCTCGATCGGGCGCCCGGCGAGCATCCGCTCGGT
The DNA here is from genome assembly GCF_025340265.1 of Novosphingobium sp. 9. Lineage (NCBI taxonomy): Bacteria > Pseudomonadati > Pseudomonadota > Alphaproteobacteria > Sphingomonadales > Sphingomonadaceae > Novosphingobium > Novosphingobium sp. 9. Next base: position 54,656 of record NZ_CP022707.1, read on the forward strand.
GAACTTCCAGAGCGCCATGTCAGGACGCCCCCAAGGCCCATAGACCGTGAAGAAACGTAGCCCCGTCAACGGGATGCGGAACAGATGGGCATAAGTCTCGCTCATCAGCTCGTCGGCGCGCTTGGTCGCGGCATAGAGCGATACGGGGTGATCTGTGCGATCCTCCACCGCGAAGGGCTGCTTCACATTGCCGCCATAGACCGAACTGGAGCTGGCATAGACCATGTGCCCGACCTGCCGCGCCCTTGCGAGTTCGAGCATGTTGACGTGGCCCGCCAGATTGGAAGCCACATAGGCCTGCGGATTTTCGAGCGAATAGCGCACGCCTGCTTGCGCCCCCAGGTGGATGACCGACGTAAAGTCCTCGCCCTCCAGCCCCGCGTTCAAGGCTGCCATGTCGGAGAAGTCGATATGCCGGAAGCAGAACGCGTTCCCCGCCTGCTCTTCCAGCCGCTCCAGACGCGCATGCTTGAGCGCAACCGGATAGTATTCGTTGAGATTGTCGATGCCGATGACAGCCTGTCCCCGCGCGACAAGCGCCTCGGAGACAGCGGCGCCGATGAACCCGGCAGCGCCTGTCACCAGAATCCTGCCTTTCAAAGAGAGATCGGAAACTGTCGTCACCTTGGCACCTTATTCCTGTGGCCCCCTGAAACAGAGGCCGCTTGCGCCTGCCTTTAGCGATCATTCATGAAGGCGGGCTTACGAAAATCTAACCTGTTCGCGCTACAGGCTTGAGGCGAGGCAGGCCAGCCCATATCCCTGAACTATCGGGCTCGGGCGATGGACGAGGACATATGATGACCAGCAAACCTACCGTACTCGTGACCGGCGGCGCGGGCTATATCGGCAGCCATACCGTGCTCGCGCTGCAGGATGCCGGTTGGCCGGTATGCGTGATCGACAATCTGGTAACGGGCTTCCGCTTCGCTGTGCCGCACGACGTCCCGTTCTATGAGGGAGACATCGAGGACACTGCGTTGCTGGCGCGGATATTTGCCGAACAGCGTGTTGGTGCGGTGATGCACTTCGCAGGATCCGTGGTTGTCCCGGAATCGGTGTCCGATCCGCTGAAATACTACCACAACAACACGGCCCGGAGCCGCACCCTAATCGCTGCATGCGTTGCGGCATCGGTCCCCCACTTCATCTTCAGTTCGACGGCCGCCACTTATGGAACGCCATCGGTCGCCGCCGTCACCGAAGACACCCCGCAACTTCCGATCAACCCTTATGGCATGTCGAAGCTGATGACCGAGATCATGCTCGGCGATGTGTCCCGTGCTGCTCCCTTCAATTACGGCGCGCTGCGCTATTTCAACGTCGCCGGAGCGGACCCGCAGGGACGCGCAGGCCAGTCGACCGCCGGAGCCACCCACCTGATCAAGGTCGCCGTCGAAGCCGCCCTCGGCAAGCGAGAGCACGTCGGCGTGTTCGGGACCGATTTCGATACGCCAGACGGCACCGGAGTGCGCGACTATATCCATGTCTCAGACCTCGCCGCCGCGCATGTCCTGGCTCTCGAAGCCCTGATCGCGCAGCCGACGCGCTCGCTGACCCTGAACTGCGGCTACGGACGAGGCTTCTCCGTGCTCGAAGTCCTCGATGCGGTCGATCGCGCGACCAATACGAAGATCGATCGCCGCCTGGAAGGCCGCCGGGCAGGCGATCCGGGATGCCTGATTTCCGACAACTCCCGTATTCTGAAGACTTTGACATGGGTACCCCGTCATGCCGATCTCGACACGATGATCGGCCACGCGCTGACATGGGAACGCAAACTGACCATGCTTCAGCCGATTGCCGAGAAGGCCTGACATCTGAAGGCTGCAGACGCCAAAAAGGGGCCCTCCGCTGTGCCGGAGAGCCCCTTCTTTTTTCCGTTCCGCAGATCTGCCCTCGGAGGGCGGACCGTTATGATCAGAAGGCGATCGAAAGACCCGCGCGCAGCGAGTAGTCCGAATAGTCCGAACCCTGTTCGGTACGGAGCGCCAGCTGCCAGGTGAAGTCGTAGCCACCGGCCAGCATGCGCGCCTCGCCGATCCAGGCGCCCTTCAGGCTGTCGGCCTGGATCGTGAACGGATCGCCATCCTCGAAGTTCGCCGTGGTGTCACCCAGCGAGCCCGAGAGCACCGAACGGCGACCACCTTCGAATTCGAATGTCAACGGACGCCAGTCTTCGGAGATCTTGCCCAGCGAGTAGGACGCCGTGACCGTGGTGGTCGCGGTGGTCGACTTGCTGGTGCGGCCATCGACGGTCAGGTTGAGCGCGTCGTAATCGCCGGTTTCGGTGTAACCACGCTCCTTGAGGTAGAACTGCTCCAGTTCGACCTTGGGCTTCAGGCTGAAGCGGGTCGAAACCTTGGCGCGATAGGTTGCGCCAAGCAGGCCGGAGTAGAGCCAGCCGCCCCACTTGCCGTCCGCGCTTTCCGTGAAGTCCGTGCCGTCGATCGTGCCGGTGTAGGTACGTGTCGAATCGACCGAGACCTTCGAGGCGCCGATCCGCGCGTAAGCCAGCAGCGGGCCCTTGTCGTAGCGCCAGAAGGCACCGAAGTCGTTCTGGCCGAGATCGAGCTTCTGCGACCCACCGTTGTCCTTCACCGTGCTGCTCAGGTAAGCATAGGACACGCCGAAGTAGCCCAGCTTGGTCTTCTTCTCGAGCCCGAGAGTGATACCCCAGCCGCTGTCCTTGTAGCTGGCCGTGCCCGTCGCGCTCTTGCTGTCACGCCAGTAGACCGGCTGCAGCCAGCCGCCGACATCGCTGATGCTGAAGCGGTTGGTGTCTTCGCCCACAGGGCGCGAGACGAGGCGCGTGCCCTGAGTCACAGCATCGAAGATACCGCCTGCATGATCCGGCAGCATCGAGGCCACCTGCTTGCGCAGCGTCGCCTGATCCTCCACGTCGAGCAGGCTGCTCGTCATGTTGTCGTCGTTCTGCGCGGTCGCATAGATCGCATCCCAGGCCGAAGCCTGCGAGCTGGTGAGACCCAGTTCCGCAGTGGTCTTGCGCGAGATCGTCAGGTCAACGCTGTTGCCATCGACCGCGACCGTACCGTCGAAGATATACGGCACGCTGGAGCTGATCGTACCTGTGGTCGTCAGGTTGTCCGCCGTCAGCACCGTATAGGTGCCTTCCGCATTGGCCAGGCTCGAAATATTGGCCGAGATCAGCGTACCGTCGCCGAGGTTGGCATTGGTCAACGAATAGGTTGAGCTTTCTCCGGTATCGCCATCGACATAGATCGCCAAGGTGCCGCCATTGGTCACGTTGAGCGTGTTGAAGCTCACGGTGCCTGTCGCATCCGAAATCAGGCTGCCGCCATCGACGTTGACCGTGAGATTTCCGGCATTGGAGAAGCTACCGGTGTACTTGGCGCTGTCCGAAATGTTGACGGTGCCGGTGTTGCCCGCAAAGTCCATCGTGCCGGTGTACGTGGCGGTATCGGAGAGGTTCGCCGTGCCGGTGCCGCCGAAGTAGACATCGCCTTCGTATTCGGCGTCGCTGGAGACATTCAGCGTGTCGCTGCCGGTACCGAAGTAGGTATCGCCATTGATCAGGCCGGTCTCTTCGTTGATCGTGTCATCGCCCGAACCGGTATGGATATCGCCGACGATGCTGGCGTAGACCGTCGTGTCGGTCGTGCCATCGGCCTCGTTGCTGGCCTTGGTCGCGGCATCGGTGGAGTTGAGGTACTGGTTGATCGTGACGCCGGTGGTGTTGGCCGACAGGTCGAGTGCCGTCAGCGTATCGCCAGAAGTACCGGTCGCGCCGATATAGCCGGTGTTGTTGACCGTGGTCAGCGTACCCGACAGATCCTGAATTGCGGTTGCCGAACCTTCGCCGCCAGCCGAGACCGCAGCCGAGATCGTGCCCTCGTTGTACAGCGAGGTCACCGTCGAACCCGAGTTGATCAGCAGCGCGGTCGAGCTGCTGTCCACGGTCGAAGCCGTGAGCGTGCCCGAGACGCCGATACCGTCGGTCAGCGTGACATTGCCGCCCTGCCCGCCGATGACCACGCCATAAGCATCGGTCTGCGAGTAGTACGAGCTGCTGGTCACAGTGCCGTCGATCGCCAGCGAATACGTACCGGTGTCGCTCACCACACCGCCGATGGTGGTATCGCTGGTGCCACCGATCAGCAGCGCGGCGCCATTGCCGTAGTTAACGATCGAACCAGCGTTACCGTTATCATCCGTGTCATCACCGTCGGGAATGTAGATGCCACCATCAACGCTGCCTGCAATCGATACCGCCGCCGTGCCTGCGTTAAGGGCTTCACGTCCCAAAACAACCGTTGAGCCATCATCGTCGGTGTAGCTGTAGCTTTTGGTGATCGTCCCTTCGAGCGTCACGCTGCCGGTCACATCACCGTTGATCGCAACGTCGCTGGTTCCCTCGCCAATGGCCGTGATGGCGCCTGCGATATCGACGTTGCCATCCACCGCCTGGGTGGAAATACCTACACTGTTGTTGCCGAGAACCTTGATCGAGCCGTCTTCGGTCTGGGTCACATCGCCGGTGTAGTCGCCGGCAAGCACGATGCCGCCCGAATCGTTGCCATCGACAGAGATCGTACCCGAGTTCGAAATCGACCCGGAACTGGTAGCACCCGATGCAACATAAATGCCGTAACGATCGCTGGCCGAGGCCGTCACGTTCGTCGTCGTCGCATCCGGGTTGTACGTCTCGAGAACCGAAATCGTGCCCGCATTGCTGATCGTCGAGGTGGTGCCCGCGTTCACGTAGATCGCGCTGGCGCTGTCACCGGTGCCGCCCGTAATGGTGCCGTTGTTGGTGACTGCGTTGTTGCTGTCTACCGTGACGGCAGCGCCGCTCTTGACGGTCAGCGTGCCGGAATCGGCGACGGTGAGGTCGCCGGTGCTCGAGGTGGTCTGCGCGGTGGTGGAATCGCCGCTGATCTTGGTCGCCGCCAGCGCCGGATGGGCGGCAAGAGCCAGCACCATCGCACCGAGGCTCGAGGATGTCTTGAGAGAGGGCATATTGGCTTTCTACTGTCTGGCAACAGGGGTACGCCGCAGCACCCCCATGGTATCTGACGAAAGGCTCAGTGTCGCGATGACCCAAGCGTCGGATGACAGGATGGTCCCCTGGTATGCCGGAGCCCTTCGGGATCGCTTCGCCATCTGACAATGTCAGTCATGGCGACGCTGCCGATCGAACAGCCGTACATTGGGTAAACCCTCCCCTTTCTCACGGCGGAAAGCCGCAAGGTGGAAGGGGTTTGGCCATGGGCATTTGCCGGAAAATTTCACCAGTTCATCGCATTGTTACCGCCCCGACGGCGACTGCTACAAATCGCGACAATTTGGTGAAATAGAGCGACGTCCACTCCATCGCAAAAGTTTGCGAGAGGCCGGAAGACGCCAAAAGGCCCACCCGAATTTCCACCGGGCAGGCCATTTGTTGCAATTATTATCGAATCACCGCGGCTGCGGCTCGGTCGATGCCGAGGGAACGAAGAGATACCCTTCGTTGCGGACGGTGCGGATGATGTCCTGACCACCCTCGCCATCCGACAGCTTGCGACGAAGGCGACTGAGCTGCACATCGATCGCGCGATCGTAATGTTCGCTGTCTTCCCCACGCGACCAGTCGAGCAACTGGTCGCGGGTCAGCACCCGGCGAGGATGCTCGGCAAAGGCGCGCAGCAAACGGAACTCACCATCCGACAGCGAGATCAGCCGGTTCGCCGGATCGAACAGAAGGCGGAGACCAAGGTCCATCCGCCAACCGGCGAAATAGAGGCATTCGCCGGAGTGGATCTCGTTATCGCCTGAGCGTGGCGAAGCGGAAATCGTATTGTCGGCAACGAGATGGAGCAATGGCGCGCCGGTCTCGCGACGACGCAGAACAGTCCGAATGCGCGCCAGAAGCTCGCGCGGATTGCAGGGCTTGGCGAGATAATCGTCTGCCCCCATCTCCAGGCCGACGATACGATCGACGTCGCTGCCGACCGCGCTCAGCATGATAACCGGCGGCGCATCGGCCCCCAGCTGGCGAAGCGCGGTCAAGCCGTCTTCGCGCGGCATCATCACGTCGAGCACGATCAGATCGAAACGTCCCTGCGCGAGATGCTCGCGCATGGCCGGCGGATCTGCGGCGGTTACGGTGTCGTACCCGTGCTTGGCAAGAAACTCGCCGATGAGCGAACGGATACCTTCGTCGTCATCGACGATCAGGATTCGGGTCTGCATGTCCATCGCGGGATTTTCTAGGCTCATTACCCCAAGATAGAAAGCCTGCGTGCCAGCGGCATTTCAGCGATTGATACAGCTCGCGACAGTCATGCAACAGTGTGAAACCGACCTGAAATCGGTCAGCAAACTGCCCCCTGCACTCAGAACAGCATGAACAGTCAGGCAAGGCTTGGCCCGTTATGCAGGATGTTTCGTGCACCAACTTCGGCGCCCCCCGTCGAGATACCGCACGATCCGGCATTCTGTGAAACGGGCAAGACCGCCGGCGCCGGGGTTGCCGCCAAGACCCCTGCCGGCCCCGAGGCCGTTGGCTTAGCAGGAATTGTTGTCGCACCCGCCCTGCTTTCCAACGGCCTCGGAATTGCAACAAGGATCGGCTAGATGCCGCTCCAGGCCGTCGGCCCGAAACGAATCGCGCCTTCGATTGCGACGTTCGGGTCTGACCTGAAGGTTTTACGAGGTGACCGTTCCCGCACCGCTTTCGGGCAGGCGGGGACGCGGAGCGGGCTCAGGAGGGATGTGTCCCTCTCTCCTGTGCCCGCTTCGCAAAACGCCCGAGATCGAAACACACCTTGCGCAACCGCTCGTTTTCGACGCCGAATCGTGGCATTGGAGCGCACATGAAGTCTCCTTCCACCACGCGCCTGAAAGGTCTGCCCCTGGCGGTGCAGATGATCGCGATGCTTGTCTGCGCGCTCATCGCCGCACAGTTGGTAACGCTGGCCCTCACGGTCATGCTTCCGCCGAGCCCGACCGCGCGCTGGAGCATCGACGAGGTCGTCGATGCGCTCACCAATCGGCAGCTGGCCGACCGGCTTGAGCGCAAGACCATGGCCGGGCCGCCCGATGTGAGCGGCGAGGGATGGCTGGTATCCGAATCCTCACGCGATGTGCTCGCCAAACGGCTCGGTGTTGATCGTCGCAACGTGGTGCTGGCATTTTATACCCAGTTGCCTGTCGGCGGTGTCGCAGTTCCGGCCAAAGCCCGCTCGCCACTGTCCGATTTCGCCGACAATGCGCCGACGGGTCCGGCCATTCCGCATTGGCTGGGCCTGTCCTCGCTGCTGATCGAGGTTGCCCACGCCCAATCCATCCCCGGCGGACCGCCCAGCATCGGGCAAAGCGCCAGCCCGATGCGTTTCCCCGGCGGCCAGTTTCCCGGCGGCCGTTTGCCGGGCGGACGATTGCCCGGCGGCGGCATGCCCGGCGGCCGGTTCCCCGGCGGACACCTTCCCGGCAATCATCTTCCTGGCGGCAGCGTTACCCCCGGCGGCCAGCCGACCGGAACCCGGAACCCGGACGGCACCATGCCCTCCCGCACCCCCGGCAATGGCTTCACCGGCACCAGCCCGGAAAGCACGCTTGTAACGGGCAGTTCCAGCGTGACCGATCGCGGCTATCAGCAGATCCCCAATTTTGGACAGAATCCTGCTTCAGCCCTGATCGGTAACGGCATCGGCGGCGAGGTCGGCACGCAGGGCATGGGCCCGGCACACACTCCGGGCTTCGTGTCCGCACCGCTGAACGCTGCGCGACCGGCTGGGCTGTCAGGGCCGCTCGTGATCGACAGCCCTGTAGCAAAAGCGGCTGACCGTGCCGATGACAGCGCGGATATGATCCGTCGTCCAACCGTGCGCACGCCGATCGCCATGGCAAGCAGCGTTCCGTCCCAGACAGCCGGACTGATCGACGATCTCAATCCTGTCTCTGTCGAGCGCAGCGCCGCGCTGGCGCGACAGGCCGCTTTCGATGCCACTGTGGCCGGCACACCGCAGCCGATCCCGTTCCGCCGCTCGAACGAGAGCCTGTTCGCGTTCGCCTCACCGCCGTTCATCGAAGGCGATTTCATCGCTGCCGCCCGTCAGCCGGACGGCCGCTGGATCGCGGTTGCGCCACGCGCGGAACCGTTCCCCAACGCCTGGCAGAAGCGGGTGATGCTGTGGTTCGCGCTCTCGCTGCTGATCACCAGCCCCCTCGCATGGATGTTCGTGCGCCGTATCGTGCTGCCCTTGCGCGAATTCGCCCGCGCTGCCGAACAATTGGGACGCGATCCTTCCGCCACGATCCTGCCGCTGTCCGGCCCCGCCGAAATCGGTCGCGCGGCCAACGCCTTCAACCAGATGCGCAACCGGGTCCGTTCCTTCGTTGACGATCGCACCGCCATGGTCGGCGCGATCAGCCACGACCTGCGCACGCCACTGACCCGGCTGCGGTTCCGGATCGAGGACGTGCCCGACGAGCAGCGCGAAGGTCTGCTGCGGGAAGTCACCGAAATGGAAGCCATGATCAGTCAGGTCATTGCCTTCATCCGCGACGCCTCGACACCCGGCCCCCGCGAACGTTTCGATTTCGCGGACCTGATCAGCCGCAGCGTCGACGACGCGCAACTGGTCGGCGGCGACGTCAAGCTGGAGCGCAATGCCCACATTCCGGTCGATGTCGATCCCGTCGGCATCCGGCGCCTGATCGGCAACCTGCTCGAAAATGCGATCAAGTACGGCGCAACGCCGGTGCGCGTGCGCGCGAGCCTGCGCAACGGCGAAGCCGTGGTCGAGATCATCGACAACGGCACCGGCATTCCCGAAGAGGAATTCGACCACGCGTTCGAACCGTTCTATCGCAGCGAAGCCGCACGCAAATCCGGACAGAAAGGTACGGGGTTGGGCCTCGCCGTCTGTCGCTCGATTGCAAGAGCGCACGGCGGGGACGTCACGTTCCAGCACACCAGCGACGGGTTCGTGGCCCGACTGTCGCTGCCGGCATCCTACGAACAGACCCGTCGTCGTCCGGCGGAACCGGTCCTGCGCAAGGCTGCATGACCGCAATGCACGTCCCGCGTTTCGCCCTTCTGGCGGCAGGCACCCTGCTGTGCCCAGGCCTCGCCTGCGCCCAGCAGAGCGAGAATGGCGCCCCCCTGGTCACGGCGACGGGCAATGCGCCTGCGGCGGCGGCACCAGCCAAGGACGATGACGGGCAGATCGAGGTTCCCGCTGCCTCCGATAATTCCAATACCGCTGCACCGCTCTGGTCTGCAGAAGCCTCCGGCGGCATAAGCCAGCGCGATGACGGTCCGGACGGCTCTTGGCAGACGCTCTCGCTGAGTCGTCAGGTCGGCAAAGCCTACGTTCGGGCCGGGTTCATGCGCTATCGAGGAACGCTGGTGCAATCCGACACCGCGCTGCCCTCCACCTATTACGTCGGCACGCTGGGCGCGGGCGGGAACTTCCACAACTGGGTCACCGATGTCTGGGGCAGTTTCGGCATTCAGGACTACGGCAGGATTTCGAGCTCGCTGGGCAGCCGGGACAGCACCGGCGCCAAGTCGAGCGATTACGAGGCCTTCGGCGCCGATTTCGGCAAGATCATACCCTTCGCCAAGCTGTGGTATCTGACGGCCACCGTCACCGGTTCCTACGCACATGGCAAGCTGCTGCGCCCCGCGCCTGACTATTCCGGCCTTACCGACGCCGAAACAGACGAGCCAACCTGGTCGGCCTCGGGCACGCTTCGCCTCGATCGCGCTTTCGGAAATCACGCCGAGAACTATGTCGGCCTTTCGGTTACACGGGCCTGGAGCAGCAATGCCGTCTCCGATATCCGCTACTCCTCCACCGAATATGCCACCGCTACCAGCTTCGCGACGCTGATTTCCAGCAACCACATCGCCGACAGCTGGTTCGAGGTGGGTGCCAGCACCAATCTGCAGGTGACGCACAGGCTCTATCTGGACCTGTTTGCCACCCGCAGTTTCGAAGCCAAGTCCGGCGCCACGACGAGCGTCGGGATCACTTTGCGCCGCGCGTTCTGATCGTTCAGAATTCGTCGGCGTCGAGGGCCATCATCGAGGCCTTGCCGGACTTTATCGCCAGGAAGGCCGCCGTCGCCTGCGGCAGGATACGGTCGAAGAAGAACTGCGCCGTCGTGATCTTGGCCTTGTAGAAACCAGCCTCCGCACTGCCTTCCGCCAGCTTCGCGCGGGCCAGCACCACCGACTTGGCGAAGCAGTGGCCCATCGCGACAAGCCCCATAAGACGCAGGTAGTCGGTCGCCGCAGCCCCCGCTTCCTCGGGGTCTTTCAGCCCCTTCTGGGCGATCGTTCCGGTCGAGAGCTGAAGTGCCCCGAACGCCTGCTCAAGCGCCTTGAACAGGGGCTCGGTGCCCTCGTCGTCCTTGTGCGCCTCGATGAAGGCCGCAACCGGATGGAAGAACGCGCGCAGATAGCGCCCCATGTGCGCGGGCAGCTTGCGACCGACCAGATCGAGCGCCTGGATGCCGTTGGTGCCCTCGTAGATCATCGCGATCCGGGCATCGCGGGCATATTGCTCCACACCGCTCTCGGCGATGTAGCCGTGCCCGCCGTAAACCTGCACCGCAAGGTTCGCGCTCTCGAAGCCGAGGTCGGTAAACAGCGCCTTCACCACCGGGGTCATCAGCGCGATGAAGTCCTGCGCGTTCTGCTTCACAGCCGGGTCGGTGGCGTGCTTCTCGGCGTCGAGCGCGCGGGCGACCCAGCCGGTGATCGCGCGGCAGCCTTCGTTGTAGGCGCGCATCGTCATCAGCATGCGGCGCACGTCGGGGTGGACGATGATCGGGTCGGCCGGGCCCTTGGGGTTCTTCACGCCGGAGAGCGAGCGCCCCTGCAGGCGGTCCTTGGCATACCACACCGCCGCCTGATAAGCCGCCTCGCCCACGCCAAGCCCCTGCACGCCCACCGAGACACGCTCGGTGTTCATCATCGTGAACATCGCCTCCATGCCCTTGTGGGGCTTGCCGACCAGCCAGCCGGTGGAGCCATCGAAGTTGAGTTGACAGGTGGCCGAGCCCTTGAGGCCCATCTTGTGTTCGATCGCGGCGACCGACACGCCGTTCGCTTGCCCCGGCGTGCCATCCTCCTTGGGCAGGTACTTCGGCACCAGCAGCAGGCTGATCCCCTTCACGCCTTCGGGCGCATCGGGAAGCCGTGCCAGCACGAGGTGAATGATGTTCTCGGTCAGGTCATGCTCGCCCGCCGAGATGAAGATCTTCGCGCCCGAAACCTTGAACGAGCCATCGCCCTGCGGCTCGGCCTTGGTGCGCAGCATGCCGAGGTCGGTGCCGCAGTGCGGTTCGGTCAGGCACATCGTGCCCGACCATGTGCCCTCGACCATCTTGGGCAGGTAGGCCTGCTTCAGCTCGTCACTGGCATAACCCTCGATCGCGGTGGTCGCGCCGTGAGTCAGGCCGGGATAGAGCGAGAAGGAAAGATTGGTCGAACAGATCATCTCCTCGGTCATCTTGTTGACAGTCTCAGGCAAGCCCTGCCCGCCCCATTCGGGATCGGAGGCGAGCGCACACCAGCCGCCCTCGCGGAACATGTCATAGGCTTCCTTGAAGCCCTTGGGCGTGCGCACCACGCCGTTTTCCAGCGTGCAGCCCTCGATATCGCCGCTACGATTCAGCGGCAGGAGCACATCCTTGGCGACCTTGGCCGCCTCTTCGAGCACCGCGTCGACCAGATCGGGGCTGAACTCTTCCAGAGCCTCCAGACCGCCGAACCCGTCGTCCTCGTGAAGCTCGTGGAGCACGAACTTCATGTCGCGCAAGGGGGCTTCATAGACCTGCATTGTCACTCTCCGTCGGATCGGGCGCGCGTCTCGTCATCCGGCGCGCGCCTCTTTGGTTGGGGGTCGGCACCGGCCCTCTCCCCACCCTGCCACCCATAGGGTACTATCTTCGGGTGGCAGGGTGGGGGAGAGGGCCGGTGCCGACCAGCATCTATCAATTACGCAGCGGCTTGCCGGTTGCGAGCATCGTCTCGATCCGGGCCACCGTGCGATTGTCGCGCACCCGCTTCATGAAGGCCTCGCGCTCCAGCCGCAGCAGATCCTGCTCGCCCACCACATCGACCACATCGGCCTCGCCGCCGGTCAGCACGCCTGCCAGCGCGTCGGAGACGACCATGTCGTAATCGGTCGCCTTGCCCTGCTTGTGGAAACCCTCTGCGGCCAGCGACAGCGCCGCGCGGCCACTCGCGCCGGGCAGGCGGAACTCGGGGTGAGCAGGCGCGCTATAGCCATCGACCAGCGAGAGCGCTTTCTGCTTGGCATCGTACAGCAGGCGATCGCGGTTCATCGTCACGCCGTCGCCCTCGCGCAGGATCTGCAACTCGCGGGCATTGGCGGCGGACTTGGAGACCGTCGCGGTCGAGACCATCTCGAACACCTTCGCAACCGGCGGCATCGGCCCCTTGGGCATGCCCTTCGCATTGCGCCAGCGCTCCAGCATCTCGCCATTACCGCCCCAGCCGGGGATCAGCCCCACACCGCATTCGACCAGACCGACATAGAGTTCGGCATGCGCCTGAATGGCATCGCAGTGGAGCAGCACTTCGCAGCCGCCGCCCAGCGCCATGCCCGCAGGCGCGCCCACCACGGGGAACGGCGCATACTTCAGCCCCTTGATGGCCATCTGCCCGCCACCGACCAGCTTCTCGATCTCGCCATAGGCCGCAATGTTCAGCGCGAAGAGCGCAAGGCCAAGGTTCGCGCCTGCCGAGAAATGCGCGCCGTCGTTGTAGATCACCAGCGCCTTGAACTGCTTGGCGACCAGCGGCAGCGCCTCGGCGATCAGCTTCATGACCTCGCCGTCGAGCGCATTCATCTTGCCGGTGAATTCGAGGCAGGCGACGCCATCACCCACGTCCCACAGCGCGGCGGAGGCATTCTTCAGCACCGGCTTGCTGCCCAGCTTCACGTCCTCCAGACGCAGCACGCCTTCGGGGCGGACGATATCGTGGTACTCGCCATCGAGGCCGAGGGACTGGCGCTTGCCGTTCTCTATCCGATAGAACGTGCGATCGCCTGCCAGCGTGAGAAGTTCCGGCACCGGCTTGCCTTCGGCGGCAAGGCGCTCGGCCAGATACTTCGCGCCGATCCGGTCGATCATCTCGAACGGGCCGGCCTTCCAGTTGTAGCCCAGCTTCATCGCGTCATCGACCGCGACCACATCGCTGGCGGCAGAAGGCACGAGGCTGGCCGCATAGCCGAGCGTCCCGCCCAGGATGGCCCAGGCATAGTCGCCCGCCTTGCCCTTCGCCTCGACCAGAGCCTTCAGATCGCCCTTCCCTGCCGGACCGGACGGCGCGCGTGCCGAAACCTTCTCGCGGTATTCGCCGGAGGCAAGATCGATCGCCTCGCGGCGGCGGTTCTCGCCCAGACGATAGAACCCGCCCTTGCCCTTGCGGCCGGTGTAGCCCTCCGCAATCATTGTCTCGACCAGCGGAATGCTACGCGCAATCTTCTGATAGGGATCGTCGGCCGGCAGCGTCGAGGTCAGGCTCGCCTGCAAGTGCGGCATCAGATCGATGCCGACCAGATCGACGAGACCGAAGATGCCGGTCTTGGGCACGCCCATGGGCTTGCCCGCGATGGCATCGGCTTCCTCAACCGACAGCCCCAGATCGAACGCCGCGTTGAGGCCCAATTGAATCCACAGCGTGCCGATACGATTGGCGATGAAACCCGGCGTATCCTTGGCATGGACCACCGTCTTGCCGAGCGAAATGTCAGCGAAGCGCTCGACCGCTTCGGCCAGCGCGGTATCGGTGTCCGGGCCGGTGACGATCTCCATCAGCCGCATGTAGCGCGGCGGATTGAAGAAGTGGGTAATCAGGAAATCGCGTCGAAAAGCCTCGCTGCGCCCTTCCACCAGCTTTCCGAGCGGGATCGTCGAGGTGTTCGATGAAACCGCCGTGCCGGGGCGCTTCACCGCCTCCAGCTTCGCATAGAGGTCCTGCTTCACGTCGAGCCGTTCGAGCACGGCCTCGATCACCCAGTCGCACTCGGCAATCTTGCCGAGATCGTCCTCGATATTGCCGACTTCGACCAGCTTGGCCGCAGCCTTGCTCATGAACGGGGCGGGCTCGGTCTTGAGCATCTTCGCCACCGCGCCTTCTGCCACGGCGTTGCGGTTGGCTGGATCACGCACGATGTCGAGCAGCAGCACCGGCACACCTGCATTGGCGACCTGTGCGGCGATGCCTGCGCCCATGGTGCCTGCACCGATTACGCAGACTTTTTGAATTTTCTGGGTCATTCCGCTGCCTCCAGAACGGTAGCGATGCCCTGCCCGCCGCCGATGCACTGGCTGGCGAGCGCGTACTTGCCGCCCTGCCGCTTGAGCAGCGACGCCGCCTTGCCGACGATACGCGCGCCCGTGGCGCCCAGCGGATGGCCAATGGCGATGGCGCCGCCATCGATGTTCACCTTGGCGGGATCGAGTTCGAGATCGCGCAGACACGCGAGCGCCTGGCTGGCGAAGGCCTCGTTCAGTTCCACCACATCGAGATCGGCGGCAGAAATCCCGGCGCGTTCCAGTGCCTTGCGGCTGGAGAGGATCGGGCCGAGCCCCATCGTCTCGGGCGCGCAGCCGGAAACTGCCACAGACTTGATCCGGGCGAGGATCGGCAGGCCGTGGGCGCGCGCATAGTCCTCGCTGGTGACGAGCACAGCACTGGCGCCGTCGGTCAGCGGCGAGGAGGTGCCCGCCGTCACCGAACCCTTGGCATCGAACGCGGGTTTCAGTCCGGCGAGAGCTTCCGCCGTGGTTTCGGGGCGGATGGTGCCGTCCTCGGTCACTGTCCCGGCCTTGGTCTCGATCGACACGATCTCGTCCACCAGCCTGCCCTCGCTACGGGCGGCCCCGGCACGCTTCTGGCTTTCCACCGCAAAGGCTTCCTGCTCGGTGCGCGCGATCCGGTACTTTTCGGCGACGTTCTCCGCCGTCTCGCCCATCGACATGTAGGCGGCGCTGCGCTTGGCAAGTTCGGGGTTGGGCATCGGGTTGAAGCCCATCATCGGCACCCGGCTCATCGATTCGACGCCCGCGCAGACGAACACGTCGCCCGCGCCGATCTGGATCTGGCCTAAGGCATAATGGATCGCGCTCATCGACGAGCCGCAGAAACGGTTGACGGTCATCCCGCCCACAGAGATCGGCAGGTCCGCCAGCAGGCCGATCAGCCGCGCGACGTTGAAGCCCTGCTCGCCTTCGGGGAAAGCGCAGCCGACCACCAGATCCTCGATATCCTGCGCGGCGACGCCGGTCTTCGCGATCAGCCCGCGCACCACTTGCGCGGCCAGATCGTCAGGCCGGGTGCGGGCCAGCGCGCCCTTGTTGGCAAGGTGGAACGGCGAGCGGACATAGCCCGCGATCACGACAGATTTCATGCACTCTCTCCATGGGCGGACACCGTGGCCGGGCGAGTCCCGAACGGCAGCCTTTATTTCCCCTAAAGGTGCAAAGGTTTCCCTATACGTCAAGTAAATTTTGTGGCAGACCTCGTCTTGTCACTTCCCGCTCCGGCAAAGTCCGCAGCGAAAAAGGGAAGGATGTGAGAGAGGATGGAAAGGTCGTTCATGACTTACAGGAATCCCGCAATCGCGGGGCTTGCAGCCCTGACGATGCTGACAGCAGGGCTAAGCGTACCTGCTTCCGCAGCCAGCCCCGACTCGGTGCTCGGAACATGGCGCACCCCCACCAAGCACGGGCAGGTCGAGATCGTGAAATGCGGCGCCTCGATCTGCGGTCGGCTGATGGAGTCCGATGGCCTGAAGGCCAACCCGGACCTGCGCGACGTCAACAACAAGGACCAGACCAAGCGTGGCCGTGCGATCAAGGGCCTGCAGATTCTCGGCGGCGGTTTCACGTCGAAGGGGAACGTCTGGAGCGGCGGCACGATCTACAATCCCGAGGATGGCGGCACCTACAAGGCAACGATCACGCCTGACGGAGCCGACACGCTCAAGCTCAAGGGCTGCATCGTCTGGCCCTTGTGCAAGACCCAGACCTGGACGCGGATACGCTGAACAGGCGCGATAAAACGGCCAGCAAGGCCATGATAATATGGGAGAGTACAAGATGACGACGAAATCGACGCGGCTGATTCTGGCAGGCGCCACATCGCTGATGGCGCTGACCAGCGCAGGCGCCGCCCACGCGCAGGCATTCTATCTGCAGGAACAGTCGGTACGCGGACAGGGCCGCGCCTTCTCGGGCGAAGCTGCCGATACCGGCATCGATTCGATCTGGTGGAACCCGGCCTCGATCGCCGAAATCCAGGGCGGCGAGGCGTCGGTCCACGCCAGCGCCGTGCTGCCGCGCGGCAAGGTGGTGGACAACGGCACGGTTGTCGTGCGCCCCGGCACCACCGGTGAAGCGGTCGGCGGCAATCCTGTCGCGAAGAACCCGATCAACAACGGCGTCCTGCCCTCGGGCGCCATCGCCTGGGGCACGGGCAAGCTGGCCTTCGGTGTCTCGGTGACCTCGCCCTATTCGTTCACCACCGATTACGCCTCGGACAGCTGGTCGCGCTATTCGGCGGACAAGACCAAGCTGCGCACCATCGATATTCAGCCCACGGTCGCCTTCGCGCCGACGCCGGGCCTGCGTATCGGCGTGGGGCTGAACGTCGAGCACGTGGACGCCACGCTGTCCAACTACCTGCCTAACCTGTCCTCCGCGCTGCCCGACGGCCACCAGTCGCTGGAAGGCAAGGGCTGGGATGTGGGCTGGTCGGCCGGTGTCCAGTACCAGACCGGCCCGCTGCAGATCGGCCTCGCCTACAAGTCCAGCATCGAGCACACGCTCAAAGGCTCCGTCACGATCGACGGGCTGCTGGGGCCGCTCGCCGCGCAGAACGGCACGATCAACGCCAAGGCCAAGTTCAGCACACCCTGGCAGGCAGTCGGCTCGATCCGCTATCGCGCCACCGAAGCGCTGACCCTCAACGCGCAGGTCGTGCGCTATGGCTGGAGCAAGTTCGACACCATCGATCTGGGCGCGCCGCTCAATACCTCGATCCCCGAAGACTACCGCAATTCGTGGTCCTATGCGGGCGGCATCGATTACCGCGTCAACCCGAAGTGGACCCTGCGTGCCGGTGTCCAGTACGCCAGCACGCCGACACGCAACACCGAGCGTGACGCCCGCGTGCCCGATTCGGATCGCTGGAACTTCTCGGCAGGCACCAGCTACCAGATGAGCAAGAGCATCGCGATCGACGCAGCCGCCTCGTACATCGCCTTCAAGGACGCGCCGATCAACCGCACGACAGCAGCCTATGCCGGAACCGTGGTGCAGACGCCGATCCTCGTCGACGGCGAATTGCAGGACGCATCCGCCTGGGTGCTCTCGCTCGGCGCGCGGGTGGCGTTCTGATGGGGGCCGCGGTGACGATCGAGGGCCTGTCGCCCAACCCGTTTGCCGGCGAGGAGATGCCGCCGATCGCACCGCGGCTGCTCACCGACCTGCTCGACCACGCCGTGGAATTCCACGGCGCCTGGCCGGCGGTCGACTTCATGGGCCGACGCTGGAGCTATGCCGAAATCGGCGACCTCGCCCACCGCGCCGCACGCGGCCTTCAGGATCTGGGCGTGACCAAGGGCACCCGCGTCGGCCTGTGCCTGCCCAACACGCCGTGGTACGTGATCTGCTACTTCGCGGTCCTGCGGGTTGGCGGCGTGGTGGTGAACCTCAACCCGCTCTACACCGCGCGTGAGATGGAGCAACTCGTCACGGATTCGCAGGCGAGCGTGGTGATCACCACCGATCTGGCACTTTCGTTGCCCAAACTGACGCCGCTGGTCGGCAAGGGCAGCTTCCATCGGGTAATCGTGTGCCCCTTCGCCGATGCCCTGCCCCGCGTAAAGGCCACTGCCTTCCGCCTGTTCAAGCGCGCCGATATCGCCACCGTCCCACATGATCTGCGCTATGTGATGTTCGACGATCTGATCGCCCGGCATGACGATCCCGATCCGGTCGATCTGACGCCCGACGATCTGGCGGTGCTGCAATATACCGGCGGCACCACCGGTATTCCCAAGGGCGCGATGCTGAGCCATGCGAACCTGGCCGCCAATTCGGCGCAGATGATCGCGCACGTCGGCCACATGCCCGAAAAACAGGAGCGCACGCTGGGCGTGCTGCCGATGTTCCACGTCTTCGCGCTGACAACCGTGCTCAACTATTCGGTCGATACGGCTGCCGAAATGGTGCTGCTGCCCCGCTTCGAGATGCGCTCGTTCCTGGCGACCGCGCGCCGTACCCGGCCCACGCAGTTCTTCGGCGTGCCCACGCTCTATGCCGCGCTGAACCACCAGCCGCTGGCAGGCGCCTTCGACGATGTGCGCGTGTGCATTTCGGGCGGCGCCCCCCTGCCGCTGGAAGTGCGCCGCGCCTTCGAGGAGAAGACCGGCGTGCGCGTGGTCGAAGGATACGGCCTGTCCGAAGCCTCGCCGATCATCACCTGCAATCCGCTGGAGGGCACGGTCAAGGACAACTCCTGCGGCCCCGCCTTCCCCGGCACCGTGATCGAGATCCGCGACCCGGAGAACATGGACCGCCTGATGCCGCCGGGCGAGAAGGGCGAGGTCTGCGCGCGCGGCCCGCAGGTCATGTCCGGCTACTGGAACCGGCCCGAGGATACCGCGCAGGTCTTTGCTGCAGGTGCGCTTCGCACAGGCGATATTGGCTATCTGGACGAAGACGGGTATCTTTTCCTCGTCGATCGCATCAAGGACCTGATCCTGTGCGGCGGCTATAACGTATATCCCCGCGTGATCGAGGACGCGCTCTATGAACATCCGATGGTGGCCGAAGCCGTGGTGATCGGCATTCCGCACCCCTATCGCGGCCAGACGCCCAAGGCCTTTGTTGCACTGCACCCCGGCGATCTGCTGGAGGAGAACGAGCTGCTCGATTTCCTGCGTGACCGTCTGAACAAGATCGAGATGCCGTCTGCCATCGAATTCCGCGACAGCCTGCCCAAGACCATGGTCGGCAAGCTTTCGAAGAAGGAACTGGTCGCCGAAGAGGCCGCGCGGCGCGCCGCCGGCAACGACGCATGACGCAGGCACTGGCGCGCGACGATGGCGCGCGGCAGGCGGCAACTCCGCCTGCAGACGAGATGTTCGGGATTCAGGAAGCCGCCGTGCAGTTGGGCGTCACCATGCGCACCTTGCGCTTCTACGAGGACAAGGGCCTGATCGCCCCGCAACGGGCCGGGACCACGCGCATCTATTCCCGGCGCGAGATCGGCCGGATGCAGCTGATCCTGCGCGGCAAGCGGCTGGGCTTCTCGATCCGCGAGATCAAGGAATTCCTCGACCTTTACGACGTCGATCCCGAGCATCAGGAGCAGGTGCGCGCGCTGCTGTCCCGCGTCAGCCAGCGCATGGACGAACTGCGCCGCCAGAAGCACGCGCTGGAACAGACGCTGGAGGAACTCGCGCTGATCGAGCAGCAGGCGCGTGACTGGCTGGGCGATCAGCCGGAGGGCAAGAAGGCATGACCGATACCGACATCCTGCGCGCCCGTCCGGCGGACCTTGCCGCGTTCCTGGAAGTCGAGCCGATCGACACCGACCTGTTCCGCGCGCCCGCGCTACCCGGCCCTGCCGCCCGCATCTTCGGCGGTCAGGTCGTGGCACAGGCGCTTGCCGCAGCGGGGCACGATCTCGACGGCTCGCGCCCGGCGCATTCGCTCCACGCCTATTTCCTGCGCGCAGGCGACACCGCCCGCCCGGTGATCTTCCGCGTGCTGCGCGACATGGACGGTGGCAGTTTCACCCATCGCCGGGTGGTCGCAACGCAGGGCGGGGTGCCGATCCTGAACCTTGCCGCCTCGTTCCATCGGTCCGAACCCGGCTTCGCGCATCAGCTTGACACGCCGCGCGTACCGTCGCCCGAAAAGTGCCCTTCGCTCGCGGAGGCGCTGGCTGCCGTGGGGCGCTCAATGCCTGCCAGTCTCGTCGATCGCCTCGCCGCCTTCGAGATGCGCCCCTGCCCTCCGTGCGAGCCGGTCGGCGGCATTCCCGCCCAACGCACCTGGCTGCGCCTCGCCTCGCCGCTTGGCGCCTCCCCCGCCATGGCGCGGGTCCTGCTGGCCTATGCCAGCGACTTTGCACTGCTGGGCACGTCCGTGCTGCCGCATGGCGTCACCCTGTTCACGCCCGACATGCAGTTCGCCAGCCTCGATCACGCAGTGTGGTTCCACGAGACGCCCCCGCTCGACGACTGGGTGCTCTACGCGATGGAAAGCCCGCAGGCCGGACACGCCCGCGGCTTCACCCGCGGCTCGGTTTTCACCCGCGAAGGCCAGCTGATCGCCAGCGTGACGCAGGAAGGCCTGATCCGTCGCAAGACGCGGGGCTAGGGGCAACATTCCATGGCAAGACTGGAGTGGCTGTGTTCGTCATTTCGGACAGGCGAGAGCGCGTAGGTCTGCACGCGCCCTGTTGCGGACGTATCCTCTCTCCTCTTCAGGGGAGAGATACGAAGGCTTGGCAGCTTGCTGACTAGCCGGAGTTGAGAGGGGTTAGGCCGCGGCTCCCCTCTCCCCTGAAGGGAGAGGGCTATGCAATGCCCCATCCTTACGACGCGGCTCCCTAAAGCCCCGCCAGCAGTTCCTCCACCCATGCAGGCACTTGCCTGCCCGCCGGGCCGTGGCGGGCCTCGTCGAACCAGTGGGTGCCTTGCGAGGGCTCCAGATTGATCTCCAGCGTTTCGGCGCCGATCTCGCGCGCCAGACGCACGAAGCCTGCCGCCGGATAGACCGCGCCCGACGTGCCGATCGAGACGAACAGGTCCGCCCGGTCGAGCGCGGCGTGGATTTCCTCCATGCGATAGGGAATCTCGCCGAACCACACGATGTCCGGGCGCAGCGACGGTTCGTCGCACGAGGGGCACGGCGGACGGTCGAGCAATGGCCCGGTCCACCCCATCCGCTCGCCGCAGGCCGTACACCAGGCCGAAAGATGCTCGCCGTGCATGTGCATCACGTTGTGCGATCCGGCGCGCTCATGCAGATCGTCGACGTTCTGCGTCACCACCGTCACTTCGCCCGGCCACAGCTGCTCCAGCCGGGCGAGCGCGGCATGCGCGGGGTTGGGTTCCCTGGTCTGGATCGCGGCACGGCGCATGTCGTAGAAGCGCAGCACCAGATCGGGATCGCGCGCGAAGGCCTCGGGCGTCGCCACGTCCTCGACGCGGTGCTGCTCCCATAGGCCACCTCCCCCGCGGAAGGTGTCGATGCCGCTTTCGGCGGAGATCCCTGCGCCGGTCAGGATCAGGATGTTGCGGTGTGCTGCCATCGCCGCCATGAGACCAGCGATTGCAGGAGACGGCAAGTGGCACGATTCGGAATACTGGGCAGCAAGGGGCGCATGGGACAGGCGATCGAACTCGCACTGGCAGATGTGGGCGAGGACTTCGCAGGCGGCGCCGGGCGGGGCGACGATGTGACGGTGCTCGCAAAAGCCTCGGATTTGCTGATCGACTTCTCCAGCCCCGAAGCGCTCGAAGCCAATCTCGATGCCGCGATGGCTGCGGGCGTGCCGATCCTCATCGGCACCACCGGCCTTGAGGAACGCCACCACTGGCTGATCGATCAGGCCGCGCAGGAAATTCCCGTGCTCCAGACCGGCAACACCTCGCTCGGCGTCACCCTGCTGGCGCATCTGGTGCGCGAGGCCGCCGCGCGGCTGGGCGAGGACTGGGATATCGAGATCGTCGAGAGCCACCACCGCATGAAGGTGGACGCGCCCTCCGGCACCGCGCTGCTGCTGGGCGAGGCCGCCGCCAAGGGCCGCGCCGTTTCGCTGGCGGATGCCTCGGTGCGCGGGCGGGACGGTATCACCGGCAAGCGCGAGGCGGGCACCATCGGCTTCGCGGCGCTGCGCGGCGGCACCGTGGCGGGCGATCACACCGTGCATTTCCTCGGCGATAACGAGCGCCTTGCCCTCTCGCACATGGCCGAGAACCGCTCGATCTTCGCAAAGGGTGCGGTTCGCGGGGGCCAGTGGCTGCTGGGCAAGGCGCCCGGTCGCTACACCATGCCCGAGGTCTTGGGGCTTTGAAGAAGGCCGAGATCTTCGAATTCTTCCGCCGCCTCGCCGAGCTTAACCCCTCGCCCGAGACCGAGCTGGAATTCGGCAACACCTACCAGTTGCTGGTCGCCGTCACGCTCTCTGCGCAGGCGACCGACGTGGGCGTCAACAAGGCCACCCGTGCACTGTTTCGCGAGGTGAAGACGCCGCAGCAGATGGTCGATCTGGGCGAAGAGGGCCTCAAAGAGCACATCAAGACGATCGGCCTGTTCAACACCAAGGCCAGGAACGTCATCGCGCTCTCACAGATCCTCGTCGATCGCTACGGCGGCGAAGTGCCCGAGGACCGCGATGCCATGGTCGGCCTGCCCGGCGTCGGGCGCAAGACCGCCAACGTGGTGATGAACTGCGCCTTCGGGGCTGAGACCTTCGCGGTCGACACCCATATCTTCCGCGTCGGCAACCGCACCGGCCTCGCGAAGGGCAAGAACGTGCTGGAGGTCGAGAAGAAGCTGGAAAAGAACGTGCCCCAGCCCTTCCGGGTCGGCGCACACCACTGGCTGATTCTCCACGGTCGCTACATCTGCAAGGCGCGAAAGCCCGAATGCTGGCGCTGCCCGGTGGACGACCTGTGCAGCTTCAAGCCCAAGAGCGAAGCGCCGAAGGTGCGGGCTGCGGCAGCTTGAGGTTTGAAAGTTAGGGGAAGGAATACGCAGGGGAGCAGAGCCCCCCTGCACCCCCTGAACGTCTCCCGACGATAGGGTATTGCCAAGGCTAGGCCGCTACCGCTGACTATAACTTACCCCCCTCACTTCGTCATTCCCGCGAAGGCGGGAATCCAGAATGCGCAGCGCCAGTCTCAAGACGCTCCGCGAACCGAAATGTCGAACTGGATTCCCGCCTTCGCGGGAATGACGAAGGTGTGTGTATAAGCGACACTCGCGCCGGAAGACGTAACGGGGTCCGGGCCCCAAGGCCCCGGCATCATCCTTCTATCTGAGCCTTACGCCTCAACCTGAGCCGGATCGACGTTCAACCCCTTGCGTCCCTCGGAAGCCGAGTGATGCGGCGAATGGCGATCCTCCGGCGTATCGTCCACCGACGGCTGGAGCATCCCTTCCGAGCGCGTGATCACTGCCGTCGCCACCGCGTTGCCGACGACATTGGTGGCCGAACGGCCCATGTCGAGGAAGGTGTCGATACCCAGCAGCAGGGCGATGCCTTCCACCGGCAGGCCGAACTGGGTCAGCGTCGCGGCAATCACCACCAGACTGGCGCGCGGCACTCCGGCGATGCCCTTGGAGCTGACCATCAGCGTCAGCAGCATCATGATCTGGTGCTCGATCGAGACGTGGATGCCATAGGCCTGCGCGATGAACATCGTCGCGAAGGTCATGTAGATCATTGAGCCGTCGAGGTTGAAGCTGTAGCCCAGCGGCAGGATGAAGCCCGAGATGCGGCGCGGCACGCCGAAACGGTCGAGCTGCTCGAACAGCTTGGGCAGGCCCGCTTCGGACGAGGCGGTGGAGAACGTCAGCAGCAGCGGCTCGCGGATATAGCGGGCCAGCGTGAAGATGCGCCGCCCCAGGAACAGCGCGCCGATGCCGAACAGGATCACCCACAGCAGGCCCATGCTGAAGTAGAACTCGCTCATCAGTACGCCATAGGTCACGACAATGCCGAGGCCCTTGGTGGCGATCACGCTGGTCAGCGCGCCGAACACCGCGAAGGGCGCGAAGCGCATCACATAGTCGGTGATCTGGAGCATGAGGTCAGCCAGCGCCTCGGTACCCTCGACTATGATCTTGCCCTTCTCGCCGATGGCGGTGAGCGCGACGCCGACGAAGACCGAGAACACCAGGATCTGCAGGATATTGTTGTTCGCCATCGCGTCGAACGCGCTGGTCGGGAAGATTTCCAGCACGAAGTGGCGGAACGACAGCTCGCCGGTCGACAGCGAGCCGAGGTCGCCGGTGGGCTGGAGGCCGACGCCGACGCCCGGCTGGAACAGGTTGACGAGGATCAGGCCCAGCGCCAGCGACATCAGGCTGGCCGAGATGAACCAGCCCAGCGCCTTGCCGCCGATCCGGCCGAGCGCCGTGCTGTCACCCATATTGGCGATGCCAGTGACGATCGTCGCGAACACCAGCGGCGCGATGATCATCTTGATAAGCTTCAGGAAAACGTCGGGCAGCAACTTGAAGTAGTCGGCGATCTTCGCAAGCGACGGATCGGCAGGCGTCAGCGTGGTGTTGAGCAGCCAGCCGACCACGATGCCGAGCACCATGCCGATGATGATGAAAAGTGTAAGACGCTTACCCAAGTTGCGACCCCCGCAATAATGTTGCGCACGATGGTAACAGCGCGATTCCCGCGCCGCAATGCCCGATACGTGCCTTCGCCCCCGCGAGGCTATGCCGCGAGGGTCTTCGTGTAACTTGCCTTAACGATCAGGACGCGCCGATCCGCTACCCTGCAACGCTTTGTTACAGGCTTTCAGGAGCCGCCAGCGCGGCCAGCGTCACGCGGCGGTAGATGCGCACCAAGGCTTCGAGATCGGGGACGGCCACGGCCTCGTCGCGCTTGTGCATCGTCGCGTTGCACAGGCCGAATTCGATCACCGGCGCCACATCCTTGAGGAAGCGCGCATCGGACGTGCCGCCGCTGGTGGAGAGTTCCGGCTCGATCCCGGTCTCGGCGCGGATCGCGTCGGCCAGCAGGGCGGAAAACTCGCCCGGTTCGGTCAGGAACGCCTCGCCCGAGATCAGCGGACGCGCGGTACCGCCATGGCGCTCGGCGATCTCGCTGACCAGTGCAGAGAGGCTGGCGCCGGTATGGGTATCGTTGAAGCGGATCGAGATACGTGCCGAGGCTTTCGCCGGGATCACGTTGTGCGCCGGGTTGCCGACGGTGAGGTCGGTCACTTCGAGGTTGGATGCCTGGAACCAGTCGGTCCCGGTGTCGAGCACCAGCCCCTTCAGCTCGGTGAGCATCGCCATCAGCTTGGTGATCGGGTTATCGGCCAGATGCGGGTAGGCGACGTGGCCCTGCACGCCCTCGACATCGAGGAAGATATTGACCGAACCGCGGCGCCCGATCTTCATCATGTCGCCCAGACGATGCACCGAGGTTGGCTCGCCCACGAGAATGAGATCGGGGAATGTCTCGATCGCGCGCATGTGGTCGATCAGCGCGCGGGTGCCGTGGACGGCGGGGCCTTCCTCGTCGCCGGTGATGATGAAGCTGACCGTGCCCGCGTCCGCCGGGATCGTCGCCACGGCCGCTGCCATCGCCGCGATCGAGCCTTTCATGTCGACTGCACCGCGACCGTAAAGCAGATCGCCGCGCACTTCGGGGGCGAAGGCCTCGCTGGTCCAGCCCTCGCCCGGCGGCACCACGTCGAGGTGGCCGGCAAAGGCGAAGTGGCGCGAACCTTCGGGACCGCGGCGGATCGCGAACATGTTCTCGACCGGGCCGTCCGGCGCTTCTCCCGCCACGAAGCGATGGACCTCGAAGCCAAGCGGCGCGAGCTGCTTCTCGAACACGTCGAACACCTTGCCGGTGGCAGGCGTGACGCTTTCGCAAGCCATCAGGTCATGGGCGAGGCGGATCACCTCGGCGGCGTCGGGGCTTGAGGCGGACAGCGTGATCTGGGACATGTCCTGCGCCATCGCACAGCGACCGGCCAATGACCATAGCCCATCAGGACATAACAGAGCGATGCCCCGGATCGATATCGACGCCCTCGCCCCCTCGAACGCCACAGGCTATCCCGCGCCCTACGATGCGCAGGTCGAAGGTCGCTGGTGGAAGCGCCTCGCCCCTGCGGGCGGCCTCACCCACATGGGCGCGAGCCATGTCGTGCTCAAACCCGGCGCGTGGTCCAGCCAGCGCCACTGGCACCGGGGCGAGGACGAGCTGCTGGTGATGATCGCAGGCCAAGCGGTGCTGATCGAGGATGGCACCCGTACCATGATTCGTCCCGGCGACGTCTGCGCCTGGCCCGCCGATGTCGAGGACGGGCATCATCTGATCAACGAGAGCGAGGCCGACTGCGTCTTCGTGGCGATCAGCGCGGGCACCGATCGCGGCGGCGAATATCCCGACCTCGACATGATCTGGAACGAGCGCGGCTACTGCCACCGCGACGGCACGGCCTATCCGGCGAAGGAATAGGCCGCGCGCCTATCCTTTACCCCAGCGCGGCATCCAGCATCTTCGCAAGGCGCAGGCCCGCCTGCTGGATGCGCTTGTCGACGACCGGGATCGTCTGCTCGATCGCCGCATTGGTCCAGACGATCTTCTGGGGTTCCTTGCTGCCGCAGGGCAGCTTGCCGCCGAAGGCCAGCGGATAGAGCACGTCGCGGCTGATCTCGTAGCTTTCGCGGGCCCAGTCCTCGGGCGTACCGCCCGACATTTCGGCCCTCTCGGCCTTGCTGTAAACGCGCACGAGCGGCGGGCGGGCCGAGGTGATTGCGCGCTCGGCCAGCGTGGTGTCCCAGATCGAGTGGAGGTTGCGGCCCGGCGCATCGCCGTACTGCGCCTTCACGGTATTGCCGCCCAGATCCTCGTTCTCCCCCACATGGAGCGGCTGGTGCACGTCGCCCACGAAGTGGACCACGAACGAGAGCGCTTCAAGGCGGAGCACCGGCGCCAGCTTACGGTCGGCGAGCAGCTTCTCGTTGCGCGCGATCTGCGCGGTGACGCACGTACCGTCGCGGCAGTTGGCCTTGATGTCGAAGGTGCCGCAGACCGGCTGGTCCTGATAGTGCCACGAACTCTGGAAAGCCCAGCGCCCCTTCTCGCCCTTGATGCAGTCCGGCCAGGTGGCCACCTTGTCGATCGAGGTCATCGCGCATTCGGGCGTATCGAGCCCGGACTGCGACTTCATCAGCCGCTGGATCGCCGCGCGGGTCGCAGGCTTGACGTTGGCCATCGCGATCTCACCCACGGTGGCATGGCCGAGATAGCCCCAGGCCATGGCAGGCGTCGCGAGCGAGGAGAAGCCGACGAGCGCGGCCATGAGCAGAAGGAAACGACGCATCGGGGGCTTACCTCACCGGAGTTTCATATTGTTCGATCACCCAGTCCTCGGACTCGGCGGCAGAGATCCAGGCCTGCGTCCAGTCATGCTCCCACACCGCCTGCATATAGGCCTGCGCAAAGCCGGGCACACCGATGCCGTAAGTCAGGAAGCGGCTGACGACGGGGGCATAGATCAGGTCCGCCGCGCCGAAGGTACCGAACAGGAACGGGCCGCCCTGCCCAAAGCGCGCCCGCGCCTCGGCCCAGAGCTGGAGGATGCGCACGATATCGGCGCGCACCTCGTCGTCGATCCCCTGCAGCGTCACGCGGGCGCGGATGTTCATCGGCAGCGCGCGGCGCAGCGGCAGATAGCCTGCGTGCATTTCCGCCACCATCGAACGCGCCATCGCGCGGGCGGCATCGTCCTTGGGCCAGAAGCGTTCGCGCCCGACCTTGTCGGCGAGGTATTCGATGATCGCCAGGCTGTCCCACACCACCGCCTCGCCGTCCCACAGGATCGGCACCTTCCCCTGCGAGGGGCGAGATCGCCCGAGGCGCGCTTGCGCTCCTCCCAGTCGTCGCCCAGGATCGGGACGGTGATTTCCTCGAAGGCGAGGCCCGACTGCTTGCACGCCAGCCAGCCGCGCAACGACCAGCTCGAATAGTTCTTGTTGCCGATAATCAGCTTCACGCGCGTCCCCAGTGTTCAGGTCTTGCGGTTGGTTCCGTTACAGGAGCAAGGGCCTAGAAGCTGGGGGCGGGCGTGTCGAGTGTTCGTGATCCGGAGTCTTGGCTAAGTACGCCTCCTGCATCCGCAGGAGGCTTGCGGCACCGGCCCACGCCCCCACCCACCACCCGGTTCAGGATACTCTCGTCGGGTGGTGGGTGAGGGCGTGGGCCGGTGCCGCATTCGAGCGTCAGCTCGAACAAGAACAATCAAAACAACCGCGTGATCTCGAAGAACAGCGCGCCGACCACGGCGCTGGCGGGGATCGTCACCACCCAGGCGACGATCACGCGGCTGGCGACCGACCAGCGCACGGCGCTGGCGCGGCGCGCGGCGCCGGTGCCGACGACCGAGCCGGTGATGGCATGGGTGGTCGAAACCGGAATGCCCATCGCACTGGCGCCGAACACCACGATTGCGCCCGCCGACGAAGCGCAGAAGCCCGAGTGATGGTTCAGCTTGGTGAGCTTCGATCCCATCGTCTTGATGATCTTCCAGCCGCCCGACAGCGTGCCCAGCGAAATCGCGCAATAGCACGAGATCACCACCCATTCGGGAACGTGGAACGCGCCCTGCATATGGTCGGTGGAATAGAGCAGCACGGCGATGACGCCCATCGTCTTTTGCGCATCGTTGCCGCCATGGCTGATCGAATAGGCGGCGGACGAGAACAGGTGCAGCACCTTGAACACCGAGTTTGCACCGCGCGGGGTGAAGCCCTTGAACATCCACGCGGTCAGCAGCATCAGCGCCATGGCGATGATGAAGCCCAGGATCGGCGAGGCGACGATGGCGATCAGCGTCTTGATCGTGCCCGAGCTTTCGACAACGCCGGGACCGGCAGCGGCTATCCCTGCACCGATCAGCCCACCGATCAGCGCGTGGCTGGAGGACGAAGGGATGCCCTTGATCCAGGTCACGACATTCCAGAACATCGCACCGACCAGCGCGCCGAACACCACGGCGGGCGTCACCGCATCGACGTTGATGATCCCCTTGCCGACCGTCTCGGCGACATGGAGGCCGACGAACCAGTAGGCCGCGAAGTTGCCCGCAGCGGCGAACAGCACCGCCAGCACCGGCGAGAGCAGGCGCGTGGCGACCACCGTGGCGATGGCATTGGCCGCATCGTGCAGGCCGTTGAGAAAGTCGAACGCCAGCGCGAGCGCGACAAGGCCGATCAGCAGCGGAAAGGCAAGGCTGTGGTCCATGGGAGGTCCGCCGCCGTCAGGCGTGATCGATCACGAGACCGTCGATCTCGTTCGCCAGATCCTCGAAGCGGTCGACCACGCGCTCCAGCCGCTTGAACATCTCCTGACGGACGATGAACTGCAGCGGATCGCCGCCCTGGCTGGCCTGGAAGATACGCTTGAGGCCCGTCTCGTGGATCGAATCCGCATGGCCTTCCATGCGCACGAGGCGCTCGGTCAGCTCGTGCAGGCGATGGGCGTTGTCGGCGATCTTGCGCAGCAGCGGCATCGCTTCGGCAGCGACGCGCGCGGCCTCGACGATGATCGCGGCCATGTCGCGCATCTCGGGCTCGAACTCGGTCACGTCATAGAGGTTCACCGCGCCCGCCACCTGCTGCATCTCGTCGATGGCATCGTCCATCGTCGAGATCAGGTCCGAGATCGCCGAACGGTCGAACGGCGTCAGGAAGGTGCGGCGCACCGTCTGGAGCACTTCGCGGGTGACGTTATCGGCGTCATGCTCGCGCTCCTCGATCTCGCGGATATGCTGCGCGCGGCCCGGACCGCCCTGCATCAGGCGGGCGAGCGCATCGGCACCGGCAACCAGCGTCTGCGACTGCTGCTCGAACAGATCGAAGAAATTGCCCTGCTGCGGCAGCAGCTTCTGGAACCAGGCAAACATCGTATTGACCCCTGTCTTGTCGGCCATCGCTCCGAAGAAGCGGGCAGGACTTGTGGCGGCGCGGAATTCGCGCGCGCCGAACGAACGGATGAGCGCGCGCAGGTCTTCCTCGTCGACCGCTTCGGCCGCCTGCGCCATCGTGAACCAGCGACGTTCGCGCTGGTGCTGCTCTTCCCAGGTATCGAGTTCCTCGGTCACGGCGAAGGGGAAGACATCGACGTCCGCCCACACCGACGCGCCCGAATCGCGGCGCTTGCGATAGCGGAACGAGCCCAGCGGCGTCGGGCACACCGCGCCCAGCACCCCTGCCTCTTCCAGCGCTTCCGCCTCGGCCGCAGCATGGGGCGACAGGCCCTTCATCAGACCGCCCTTGGGCAGCACCCAGCGCCCCGTGCCGCGCGATGTCACCAGCAGGATGCGCACCGGCGCATCGATACCGGGACCGGTCGCGCGATAGGGCAGCACCGCGATCTGACGCATCGCCATCGCCTTACAGCTCCGAGTCGCCCAGCACCGCCGCGCGCAGGGCCTCGATGCCGAGCCCCTTTTCCGAGGAGGTGACATGGACCTGCGGATAGGCGGCGGAGTGCTTGCGCGCCTCTGCCACGGTCGCGGCATAGACCGCGTCCAGCTCGGTCGCCTTGATCTTGTCAGCCTTCGTCAGGACGATGCGATAGGTCGCCGCCGACTGGTCGAGCATTTCCATCATGTCGGCATCGACCGGCTTGATGCCGTGGCGCGCGTCCACCAGCAGCAACGTGCGCTTGAGCACCACGCGGCCGCGCAGGAAATCGCGCACCAGACGGCGCCACTTCTCGACGACGGCGGGCGGCGCCTTGGCAAAGCCGTAGCCGGGCATGTCGACGAGGCGGAACTGCAAGGGCTCGCCCACGTCGAAGAAGTTCAGCTCCTGCGTGCGGCCCGGCGTCACCGAGGTACGCGCGATCGCCTTGCGCCCGGTCAGCGCGTTCAGCAGCGAGGACTTGCCGACGTTAGAGCGACCGCAGAACGCAATCTCCGGCACCGTGGGATCGGGCAGGAACTGCAACTGCGGCGCGCTCCTCAGGAACGTCACCGGCCCGGAAAAGAGCTTGCGTGCGCGTTCCTGAAGTTCGCCGTTATCGTCTGGGTTGAAGTTATCCATCATCTGTACTGCCCCGGCCCGATCAGGCCTTGGCGCCCTTCTTGGCCTTGGCGGTCTCGGCATCCTGCTTCGCCTGCGCCTTCAACTGCGGATGGCGGCTGTAGAGATACTTCTGCTGGGCGATCGTCAGGATGTTCGAGGTGATCCAGTAGAGCAGCAGGCCCGCAGGATACGGCGCCATCACGAACATCATGAACCACGGCATCAGGTTGAAGATCTGCTGCTGCGCGGGGTCCATCTGCGTCGGGTTCAGGCGGAACTGCAGGAACATCGTCACGCCCAGCAGCAGCGCCAGGATACCGATGCCGAGGTAGGCCGGCGGGTCGAACGGGATCAGGCCGAACAGGTTGATGATGTGCAGTGGATCGGGCGCCGAAAGATCCTTGATCCACAGCACGAAGGGCTGGTGGCGCATTTCGATCGACAGCGTCAGCGTCTTGTAGAGCGCGAAGAACACCGGGATCTGCAGGAACATCGGCAGACAGCCGGCGAGCGGATTGACGCCCTCCTGCTTGTAGAGCTGCATGATCTCCTGCTGCTGGCGCGCCTTGTCGTCCTTGTAGCGCTCCTGGATCGCCTTCATCTTCGGCTGGATCGCGCGCATCGCCGCCATCGAGGCGAAACCGCGCTGGGCGATCGGGAACATCACGCCGCGCACGATCAGCGTCAGCAGGATGATTGCCACGCCGAAGTTGCTGACCATGTGGAACAGGCTGTTGAGCAGCCAGAAGATCGGCTTCTCGAACCAGCGGAACCAGCCCCAGTCGATCGACAGGTCGAAGTTGGTCAGCCCCTGCTTCTCGTAGGCGGCCAAGACGTCATATTCCTTGGCGCCCGCGAACAGCTTGGTGGTACGCGACAGGCTCTGGCCCGGCTGCAACACGCTCTGGTCGTAGACGAGATCGGCGCGGAACAGGTCGTTGCCGAGCGCGCGGAACGAACCCGCCGCCTTGGCATCGACAGGCGCGACAACGCTCATCCAGTAGACGTCGGTGAAGCCGATCCAGTTGGTCTGGCCTGCTTCCTTCACCTGCTGGGCGGCAACCACGTCCTTGTAGTTGGTGCCGAAGCTGACCGAACCGTCATAGGCGCCGATCGGCCCGGCATGAACCTGCCAGCTGTCGAGGCTGGCGGTCAGGTCGGTGCGGTTGACCAGCGCGAAGGGCTGGACCTGCAGCGGACCGCCCGCGCGGTTGGCGACGGTCTGCGTGGCCGTGATCAGGTAGTTGTCGTCGATCTTGAGCGTGATGCCGAAGGTCTGGCCGCGACCGTTGTCCCAGGTCAGCGTCACCGGGGTCTGCGGCGTCAGCTTGGCACCGGCCGGAACCGTCCAGAGGGTGTCGCCGGTGGGGGTGGTGCCGGCAGCGCCGACCCAGCCGAACTGCGCGAACTCCTGCGCGGGCGTGCCGGCAGGCGAATAGATGCGCACAGGGCCGGAATTCTTCTCGACGGTTT
The DNA here is from genome assembly GCF_025340265.1 of Novosphingobium sp. 9. NCBI lineage: Bacteria > Pseudomonadati > Pseudomonadota > Alphaproteobacteria > Sphingomonadales > Sphingomonadaceae > Novosphingobium > Novosphingobium sp. 9. The sequence continues at coordinate 86,960 of NZ_CP022707.1, forward strand.
CGCGGTGACGGTTGAGCACGAGATCGTCGATCACCGCGCCCTTCAGGTTCACCGAACCCGAAACGCCAGGCGCCGAAATCGGCAGGCGCGGGCCGGTGGCCAGCTCGGTCTTGAGATCCTTCGCCTCAAGCGCCTGATCGGCAGCATCGCGGATGCCGCCTTCACGGGTGGGCTTGATCGCGCTGGCCGCCGCTGCCGGGTCTGCCACCTGCTGCTCGGCGACCTTCGCGGGCACCTTGGGCTGCGGGTAGAAGTAGTTCATCCCGTACTGAGATCCGAACAGCACGAGCACTGTCAGCAGTGCCGCAAGGATCATGTTGCGCTGATTGTTCACCGAGGGTCGCTTCCTGTCGTCTTCGATCCGTCGCGGACCGCAAGAAACGCAGGCCGCATCCACTCAATCGTCTATGTATAGGGGCGCAAGGTCAGTCCGGCACGGGATCGTGGCCGCACCCGCCCCAGGGTTGGCAGCGCAATATACGCCAGAACGCCAGCCATCCACCCTTAATCGCACCATGGCGGCGGACTGCCTCAATCGCGTACTGCGAGCAGGAGGGCGTATAGCGGCAGGTCGGCGGCATCAGGCGCGAAGGACCCAGCTGCCAGGCCCGCGCGATGCCGATCAGCAGCAGCCCCGGAAGCCGCCGCACAAAGGCAAGGCTGCGGGCTGTCACGGGTTTCACCGCGTGCCGTCCACGCCAGCTGTCGGCGTCGGTTTGCCCGAGTTCTGCGCAGGCTTGCCGCCGCCGGGGCGCTTTCCGCCTCCCGAACGCTTGCCCGAAGGATGCCGGCGCGGCGGATCGCCCTTGCCCGCCTGCGCGCGGGACAGCGCCATCAGCAGCTCCTCGCGCAGCAGCGCAAAGTCACGCTCGATGCCCGATTCGCGCCCGATCAGCACATGATCGGTATTCGCCAGACCATGCGCAGGCAGTATCTCGCGCACCAGCGCCCGCAGCCGCCGCTTCATGCGATTGCGCACGACGGCGTTGCCGATCTTCTTGGTGACGGTGAACCCGACGCGCATCCCCTGCCCGCCGTTGGGATAGGCCAGCAGCACGAAGCCCGCCCGCGCGACTCGCAAGCCCCGATTCGCGGCGACGAAATCGGCGCGGCGGGTCATCGTGGCGTAAGGCGCGGTCATGGCCGGAGGCAGCTGCGAATCAGCGGGCGCGAATCAGCAGGGCCGGAAACGAGACCGACCCGCGCCGCCACTCCGGTTCGTCGCGCACGAAGCGCATCGAACCCCGGAAAGGCAACGCGGGCCGGTATCATGACCAGCCCGGAGGCTGGCTGAAATCAGGCCGAAAGCTTGCTGCGGCCGCGTGCACGACGGGCACGCAGAACCTTGCGGCCACCGACGGTCGCGGTGCGGGCGCGGAAGCCGTGACGGCGGGCGCGGACAAGGCGGCTGGGCTGGAAAGTGCGCTTCATGACAAACCTCGAAAAACGGATAACCTAGGCCACCCGTTTCGAGAGGCCGCTAAACAGACGGCGCGCTTACGCAAATCCGCCGGGAGAGTCAAGGAAGCGTGCGAGGGGTCGGGGAGCACGACATGCGATCTCGCAGGAAAGCTCACGCGCACCGCTACGCCTGCCGACAGACACATGCAACCGGCCCCGGCAACTCTACCAATCATGCCCCGAGGCGATACGCGCGATGAAACGGGATTCCCGCCTTCGCGGGAATGACGACGGAAAAGAGATAGTGACGAGAGGCTCTCGTCGCCTTCAGCGCGCCAGCGCGAGGGTCGGGGCGCGCAGGACGCTGGCGTTCAGGCCCTTGGCAGGGGTGAGCATCACCCACTGGGCCATCTGCTCGGCGCCGAACCAGCGGGCCTGATCGAAGCGCACCGAATTGGTCATCGCATAGAACGCGACGGCCTCGGCGCGGCTCATCCCCATTTCGCGGTAGTAATCGAGATAGCGACGGTTTTCAGGCGCGGTCAGCGGATAGTCCGCAGGCTCGCGACCCGAATCGTCCATCCACGAATGGACCGCGAACTCGGCACCGTGATCGGCAGCGCGGCGGGCGCCCGCCAGAAACAGTTCGACCCCGCCCGAGCGCACCGAGCCGCCGCGCGGCACATATGTCGCCATGCCCCTCGCGCGGATCATCCGGCCAAGGCGCAAGTTGGCGACGTCGTCCTCGGTACCGGGGCAGTCGATCATGTCGATCTCGGCAAGCCCCGGATGATCGCGCACCATCGCGGCGAACGCGGCAGGGCTGCGCGCGTCGGTCACATCGACCAGCGCGGCCCGTCGCGAATCGAGCACGCGGAACGGGCCGTAGCGGGCAATGCCACGCGGGATCGCGATGGGATTGTCGTAGTTCGGCGCGCCCAGCCCCGAATCGTAGGCGGCACTTCCGGGGGCTTTACCGCCAGGGTGCCCAACGCTCAGCAGCATCATACGCTCGCCGCCCGGCACGATGCGATCGGCATCGAGATCGAGCGTTTCGTAAGCGATCACCGGCCCCTGGGGCTCCGCGTGCGCCACGCTGACTTCGGCATGCGCGGCGACAGCCCCCAAAGGGGCCGTACCGAGGGCCGAAAAGGCCAGAAGAGCGAAGCTGTAGCGCATGGTCGGAACATGCGCCCGCACCGCTTACCGAAGCGGTGAGGAACAGGGTTAAATCGCTGTAAGGCATGATTTCCGCGCGAGACCTTAGGGTTATTACCCGATACTCCTTGCCGAAACCTCAACGCCCGCCGGAAGCCCGTAATTCCGCCGGGATTTCCTGCAATTTCGGACCGGAAAGGACATGCCCCCGGTGGTCGCGCTGGTATCGACGGTGGCCTATCTCGGGCTGGAGGCACGGCCTGTGGAAGTGCAGTGCCAGATCGCGCCGGGCATGCCTGCCTTCGCGCTCGTCGGCCTGCCCGACAAGGCGGTGGGCGAAAGCCGCCAGCGGGTCAGCGCCGCGCTGACCCGCTGGGGCTGGCGCTGCCGGCCAAGCGCATCACGGTGAACCTCTCGCCCGCCGATCTGCCCAAGGAAGGCTCGCATTACGACCTGCCGGTGGCACTGGCGCTGCTCGCCGCGATGGGCATTCTCGATGCCGAGCAACTGGCGGATTACGTGGCGGTGGGCGAACTCGCGCTCGACGGGCGGGTGATCCCCTCGCCCGGCGTGCTGCTGGCGGCGCTGCACGCCAGCGGCGCCGACAAGGGGTTGATCTGCCCCGCCGCGCAAGGCTCCGAAGCGCGCTGGGCCAGTGGAGTGCCCGTCATCGCCACCCCAACCTGATCAGCCTGATCAACCACCTGAAGGGTACGCAAGTGCTGCCCGCCCCTGCTCCCGGCGCGGTGGAGACGCCGACGCCGGGGCCGGACCTGAAGCAGGTGAAGGGGCAGGAAACGGCCAAGCGCGCACTGGAAATCGCCGCAGCGGGCGCGCACAACCTCCTGATGAACGGGCCTCCCGGCGCAGGCAAGTCGCTGCTGGCGGCCTGCCTTCCGGGCGTGCTGCCCCCGCTGACCGCGCCCGAAGCGCTGGAAGTCTCGATGGTCGCCAGTGTCGCGGGCACGCTGGAGGAAGGGCGGATCAGCCGCGCGCGCCCGTTCCGCAGCCCGCACCACTCCGCCTCGATGGCGGCGCTGACCGGCGGCGGCCTGCGCGTGCGCCCCGGCGAGGTCAGCATGGCGCATCTGGGCGTGCTGTTCCTCGACGAACTGCCCGAGTTCCAGCGCGCCGTGCTCGATTCGCTGCGCCAGCCGCTGGAGACCGGCGAGATCAGCGTGGCGCGCGCCAATGCGCATGTGACGTTTCCGGCCCGCGTCCAGCTGATCGCCGCCATGAACCCATGCCGCTGCGGACATCTGACGGACGCCGCCCTCGCCTGCTCGCGCGCGCCGAAATGCGCGGTCGATTATCAGGCGAAGATCTCCGGGCCGCTGCTCGACCGTATCGACCTGCACGTCGATGTCGATCCGGTGCGCGCGGTCGATCTCGCCCTGCCCCCGCCTAAGGAAGGCAGCACCGAAGTTGCCGCCCGCGTGGCAAGGGCGCGCGCGCGCCAGACCGGGCGCTACGAAGGCACCGCGACGCGCACCAATGCCGAACTCGACGGCGAGCTTCTCGAACGCCACGCCGCCCCGATGCCGAAGGCCAGAAACTGCTGTTGCAGGCCGCCGAGGCGATGCGCCTGTCCGCGCGCGGCTATACCCGCATCCTGCGGGTCGCCCGGACGATTGCCGATCTGGCCGGGTCGGACTCAGTGAAACGCGTGCATATCGCCGAGGCGCTGAGCTATCGTCGGCGGGCGCCCGTCAACTGACACGAAAGGAGAGTACACCGATGCTGGATGCTGTGCTGTCCGTGCTGACCTCTGCCGCCGCCATGGCCGCGCCCTGCCCGCCGATCCCCGGCACGGCCTCGCTGCTGACCGATCGCAAGGTGCAGTGGATCGTTGTCGGCGAACAGCATGGGACGATGGAAACGCCGCAGGCCTTCGGCGATCTCGCCTGTCTGGCCGCGCGAACAGGCCGTCCGCTGACGATCGCGCTGGAATTGCCGGACAGCGAACAGGCCGCGCTCGATGCCTATCTGGCCTCCGATGGCGGGGCCGAGGCCCGCGCGGCCTGGCTGGCGCAACCCATGTGGAAGGACGGGCCCAGGGATGGCCGCTCCAGCGTCGCCATGCTGGGCCTGATCGAGCGACTGCTCACGATGCGGCGCGAGGGGCAGGTAACGGCAGTGGTCGCCATGCAACCGATGGCGCCAACGCCCACGCCGGAATCTTACGAAAAGGCGATGGCCGCCCATGTCGAGCACGCCCTCGGATCATCCGCCGGAAAGCCCGGCGCCCTCGTGCTGACGCTGGTCGGCAATGTCCATGCCCGGCGCGCGCCGGTGACATTCGGCGCGCAGCGCTACATGCCGATGGCCGGGTGGCTGCCGGGCAAGGCCACCGTCACACTCGATGCCAGCGGCAATGGCGGCGCCCAGTGGTCGTGCTTTGCCGACACGCACACTCCCCCCCTGCACCCACCTGCGAAGCCCGCGATTTTGGCCCATCGCACAAGCGCTATCCGCGCGGCGTGGTCCTGAAGGAAACCCGCGACCACGCCTATTCCGGCTACCTCAACCTCGGCACGCCGACCACAGCCGCGCCTCCCGCCATCCCGGCAGACAAGGCTCAGGGTTGATCGTCATTCAGCCTTAGCCGACACACACCGTCCCGGCCTCAGGGATGGCCGGGATGTCCGCCGCCGTGCCCGTCTCGCGGCCCGCCATGCCCACCGCCATGCGGCCTCGATTGGGCCTGACGAGCTTGGGCTTGACGAGCTTGGGCCTGACGCTGCTGTTGTGCTCGCGCGGCCTGCTGACGATGCATCGACGCCTCGCGCATCTGCGACTGGCGATGCTGCTGTGCCCGCGCGGCCTGCTGGTGATGGACCGCCGCCTCACGCGCCTGCGACTGGCGCTGCTGTTGCACCCGCGCGGCCTGCTGACGATGCACCGAGGCCTCGCGCGCCTGCGACCGGCGCTGCTGCTGAACCCGCGCAGCCTGCTGGCGATGGACCGCCGCCTCACGCGCCTGCGACCGGCGCTGCTGTTGCATCCGCGCCGCCTGCTGACGATGGTCCGAGGCCTCGCGCGCCTGCGACTGGCGATGCTGCTGCATCCGCGCGGCCTGCTGGCGATGCATCGACGCCTCACGCGCCTGCGACTGACGCTGCTGCTGCATCTGCTGACGTTGCGTCCGGGCCGCGATCAGGCGTTGCTGCTGCTCGCGCTGGACCTGCTCACGCTGAGCCTGCCGCTCTCTCTGGCGGTCCTGCTCGCGATTGTCCTGCCGACTGACGTCCCCAATCCGGGCCTGCATCTGAGCCTGCCGGACCGCCTGCTGGCGCTGGGTGCGAATGTCGCGTTGCAACCGGCTATCGTCGGCGGCCTCGCGGTAGAAGTCGGGCGACTTCCCACGAAAGCCTGCCTGCTGCCAGCGCGCGAAGCGATCGCCCGCGAAGCGGCGGACGGCGCGCTCCTGCGTCCAGCGCGCCGCGACGACGGGCGCGTGGCGGTCGTTCCACTGCTCCCAGCCCGGACGGCGTGCGGCATCGCGATCCCAGTCATCCTGCGCGCGGGCGATGGCGACGCGGTGGCGCGCCCAGTTCTGCGCCGAAACACCCTGATGGCGCTCGCTCTCGGCAGCGCGGCGCATGGCGAGAGCGCGGGCATAGTAACGGTCGGCCATGCGCCGTTGCACCAGCGCCCGGCGCGCATCGAGCACCCGCCCGTCGCGCCCGTAAATCTGCGCCAGCCGCCCGTCGCGGTAGCCATAGCTGTACCACGGATCGCGCACGAGATAGGGCTGGTCGGAATCCGGGCCGTAGTAATAGTAGCGATAGCCCTGATCGATCGGCTCGGCATAGCGCACGTAGCGGTCGCCGGTCTCCCACGCCCACGGGCGCTCGTCGCCATAGTCGAAGCCATAGTCGGGCGGGGCCGAGCCGAACACAGCCCCAGCGTCGAGGCGAGCGCGAGCATGTCATAGGCCCCCGCATCGGGATCGCTGACATAGCCGCCATCGTCGGCGGGGTAATCGCGATATTGCGGGAGGTACTGGACCGGCGCGGGGCCGCTGGAGGCCAGATAGCGCGAGGCTCCCGTGGGCGCAGCCAGCGCGGGCGGCGGCGCGGTGTCGAGCATCGGTGTATCAAGCATAGGCTGGGCGTCCGGAAGCGGTGCATCGCCTGCCGGGTTGATCCCGCCCCAGGCAAAATCGCTGAAACCGCTGGTCGGCGTCGCCTCGGTGCCGCGATCGGACTTGCCGCAGGAGGCCAGCATCAGCGAAAGCGCGAGCAATCCAGTGGCCAGCACCGGGCGCAAACGGCTGCGGTTGCTGGGGCCACTGGCGGATGTCGGATCGGACAGCGGGGTCCGGGTCATGGTGTCGCTCCTTTTCCTCCCCCGATGTCGTTCAGCTTGTACCCCAGAGTAGCTGAACTGGGGTTGGCGGAGCGGTTCATCGAACCGGCAAGGCACGCACACGGGCGATGCCCCGGCACGCCTCATCGCAGAGAAGCGGCGCTTTTAGATCGCCGCCTGAAGCTGGCGCAGCACTTCGGCCACCACGCGCGGATCGCCCGAGAAGCCGAGATGCGTGCAGCGCACCGCCACCGCCAGATCGCGCTCGCCCGGCCAGCCGCAGGCCGAGCGCGGGTGGATCACGCCGTCGCGCGGGCTCCACAAGGCGATCGTCGGCACCGGAGGCTTGGTGGCGAAATCGCAGTCTACCGGCGGGGCGTCCACCGAATGCCCGGTGATCACCTGATAGGCGCGCCAAGCATTGTTGTTGCGCGGATCGCCCGAGAACGGCGTGCCCATGGTGATGACGCGCGATACCGCCTCGGGCTCGCGCCGGGCGATCTCGCGCGCGAACAAGCCGCCAAGGCTCCAGCCGATCAGCGTCACCGGCTGGCGCCGCGCCCGCGCCAGCGTTCCCACGCGGCGCATCAGGAAGGCGAAGTTGGCCGGGTTCGGCCCGAAATTGACGCCAAGCCCCCAGTCGTGGACTTCATGGCCCGCCGCTTCCAGCCCCAGACGCAGCCGCCGCATCCGCTTGGGGTGTGCACCGAAACCGGGCAGCAGCATGACAAGCTGCGGCCGAGCCCCGCCCGCGACATGCGTGGACCGCACGGGCTTCCCGCCGGCCAGATGCCCTGCCGACGAACGCTCCAGCCGCAGCAGCGAGCCGAGTTCCGACCACAGCAGCTTGAGCGAAGGCGCCCGTGCACTGGACGGACGCCGTTCACGCGCCAGCGCCGCCCGCCGCGAGATCGCCTCGCGCCAGTCCGCCGAGGCACCCGGAGATCCTCCGGCAGCCGTCATCCGGTCAGTGGTGTACGGATTGCTCTTCGCCATGGCCTGTCGTGAAATTCGTTCCGTTCCGTTCCGTTCCGTTCCGGTCCTGTCGCGTTCCTGTTGTCGTGCCCTGATGCCGCCGCTCAGGGTTTACCGTTATCACACTCGCCGGTCCGGCGCGTGACCATATGCATCGTCATCGCCACCGTTTCGGCAGGCGCGGGCAGCCCGGTCTGGTCCATTGCGACCGTTACGTCCGAGCCCTGCGCGCCGATAGTACCGGTCATGTTTATGGCAGCTGTACCGCCGTTCTGCCCCTTGCAGGTCATCTGTGCATCGATCTTGCCGCCAGTCACGGTGAAGTGTGCGTAATGGCACTGGCCGCCCTGCTCCAGCCGCGCGAACATCGCCTTGAACCCGGCGTCCGACTGCGCCTTGGTGAGGCACAGCGTCTGGACTTGCGTACGCTCCATCATCTGGCGCAGCTGCGCGAGCGCGGCCGGGTCCATGCCGGGCACATCGAAGCGCGTGATCGAGGAGGTTTGCTCGTAACGACCAGGCAAGGGCCGCTCCAGCTTGGCGACTTCGGCGCGCACGTCGTCCGCCGACTTGTGCCCCTGCCCGCAGCCTGTGAGCATCGCTGCAAGGACGAATGCGCAAACGCCCCCTGCCGTCCGAAACCCTGCCATCACCCGCGCGACTCCACATTCGAGAGCGCGAGCGCCTGACACAGCTTGCCTCCCGTGCCAAGAGAGACTGCATCGGGCGAAAAGTCCGGCCATTGCAGCCACGCGCGATATACCCCATATGTTCCACATGGCCGAACTCGTGATCCGCAGAGGGCTGGAGGAACCCGATACCTCGGGCTCCTTCGTGCCGCACAAGCCGCAGCGCCCCGAAAAGTCGCTGCCGGGCAAACGCTTCACCGTCGTTTCCGACTATCAGCCCAACGGCGACCAGCCCACCGCCATCGCCGAACTGGTGGAAGGCGCGCGCGTCGATGAAAAGACGCAGGTGCTGCTGGGCGTCACCGGCTCGGGCAAGACCTTCACCATGGCCAAGGTGATCGAGGAATTGCAGCGCCCCGCGCTGATCCTGGCGCCCAACAAGATCCTGGCCGCGCAGCTCTATGCCGAAATGAAGGACTTCTTCCCCGACAACGCGGTGGAATACTTCGTCTCGTACTACGACTATTACCAGCCCGAAGCCTACGTGCCCCGGTCGGACACCTACATCGAGAAGGAAAGCTCGGTGAACGAGGCGATCGACCGGATGCGCCACTCGGCCACCCGCTCGCTGCTGGAGCGCGACGACGTGATCATCGTCGCCTCGGTATCGTGCATCTACGGCATCGGCTCGGTCGAGACGTACTCGGCGATGATCTTCGACCTGAAGAAGGGCGAAAATCAGGACCAGCGCGAGATCATCCGCAAACTTGTCGCGCTGCAGTACAAGCGCAACGATGCGGCGTTCACCCGCGGCACCTTCCGCGTGCGCGGCGACAATCTCGAAATCTTCCCCTCACACTACGAGGACATGGCCTGGCGCGTGTCCTTCTTCGGTGACGAGATCGAGGAAATCGCCGAGTTCGATCCGCTCACCGGCAAGAAGGGCACAACGCTCGACGCGGTGCGCGTCTATGCGAACTCGCACTATGTCACGCCGGGGCCGACGATGAAGCAGGCCAGCGCCGCCATCCAGTTCGAGCTGGAAGAGCGGCTCAAGGAGCTGAACGCCGAAGGCAAGCTGCTGGAAGCCCAGCGGCTGGAGCAGCGCACCAATTTCGACCTCGAAATGATCGCCGCCACCGGATCGTGCAACGGCATCGAGAACTACAGCCGCTTCCTGACCGGGCGCCTCCCCGGCGAGCCGCCGCCGACGCTGTTCGAATATCTGCCCGACAATGCGCTGCTGTTCATCGATGAAAGCCACCAGACGGTGCCGCAGATCGGCGCGATGGCGCGCGGCGACCACCGGCGCAAGATCACGCTGGCCGAATACGGCTTCCGCCTGCCCAGTTGCATCGACAATCGCCCCTTGCGCTTCAACGAATGGGACGCGATGCGCCCGCAGACTTTCGCGGTCTCGGCGACGCCCGGCGGCTGGGAAATGGAGCAGAGCGGCGGCGTCTTCGCCGAACAGGTCATCCGCCCGACCGGGCTGATCGACCCGCCGGTGGATATCCGCCCGGTCGAGGATCAGGTGCAGGACTGCATCGTGGAGTGCAAGGCGACCGCCGCGAACGGCTATCGCACGCTCGTCACCACGCTGACCAAGCGCATGGCCGAGGATCTGACCGAGTTCATGCACGAGGCGGGTGTGCGGGTGCGCTACATGCATTCCGACGTCGAGACGCTGGAGCGCATCGAGCTGATCCGCGACTTGCGCATGGGCGTCTACGACGTGCTGATCGGCATCAACCTGCTGCGCGAGGGCCTCGACATTCCCGAATGCGGCCTCGTCTGCATTCTCGATGCCGACAAGGAAGGCTTCCTGCGCAGCGAAACCTCGCTGATCCAGACCATCGGGCGCGCCGCCCGCAATGTGGATGGCCGGGTGATCCTCTATGCCGACCGCATGACCGGCTCCATGGAGCGCGCCATCGCCGAGACCGACCGCCGCCGCGCGCGCCAGCAGGCCTACAACGACGAGCACGGCATCACCCCGCAGACGATCAAGCGCCGCATCGCCGACATCGTCGCCGATACCGCCGCGCGCGATGGCGTGACGGTGGAGATCGAGACCGAGAGCGGCGCCAACAACCTCGTCGGCCACAACCTGCGCGCCTATATCGAGGATCTGGAAAAGCGCATGCGCGCCGCCGCCGCCGATCTCGAATTCGAGGAAGCCGGCCGCCTGCGCGACGAAATCCGCCGCATGGAACAGACCGAACTCGGCCTGCCCCCAGCGAACACAAGGCGCCCCTCGTGGGCCGCAGCAACGAAGGCAAGCCCGGCACCCGCAAGACCCGCTACGGCAAGCAGCAGAAGAAGTGGGGGAAGTGACCTGTCCCACAACCGGGACATGCCTCGCGTGAGCTAAACGCAACTCTTCTGTCCACCTTTGCGCTGTCTTTACGCGGCGCGAAGGGCAAGGCATGCGCCCACAGGACATACAGGAGAGGTTCCATGAGGATCCACAACGAAGCGCTGCGCGCCAAGGTCATGTCGGCCGAGGACGCGGCGGGTTTCATTCACCATGGCATGACGCTGGGCATGAGCGGGTTCACCGGCTCGGGCTATCCCAAAGTGCTGCCCACCGCACTCGCCAGCCGGATCGAGGCCGAGCATAACGCGGGCCGTCCGTTCAAGGTCAACGTCTGGACCGGCGCCTCGACCGGCCCCGAACTCGACGGCGTGCTCGCCAAGGTCGACGGCATCGGCCAGCGCCTGCCGTTCAATACCGACCCGATCGCCCGCACCAAGATCAACGAAGGCACGATCGACTACCTCGACATGCACCTCTCGCAGGCCGCCCCGGTTGCCTGGCAGGGTGCGCTCGGCAAGATCGACGTGGCGGTGATCGAAGTCGTCGGCATCACCGAGAACGGCAGCCTGATCCCCTCGTCCTCGGTGGGCAACAACAAGGCCTGGCTGGAACTGGCCGACAAGGTGATCCTTGAGGTCAATTCCTGGCAGAGCGCCGATCTGGAAGGCATGCACGATGTCTACTACGGCATGGCGCTGCCGCCGTTCCGCGTGCCGATCCCGCTGGTGCGCGCCGACCAGCGCATCGGCCAGCCCTACATGCGCGTCGATCCGGCCAAGATCGTCGCCATCGTCGAGACCGATGCGCCCGACCGCAATGCGCCGTTCTCGCCTGCCGACGACAATGCGCTGGCGATCGCCGGGCATCTGCTGGACTTCCTGGCGCATGAAGTGAAGGTGGGCCGCCTGCCAGCCTCGCTGCTGCCGATCCAGTCGGGCGTGGGCAATATCGCCAACGCGGTGCTGACCGGCCTCGTCGACGGGCCGTTCCACGACATGATGGCCTTCACCGAAGTGATCCAGGACGGCATGGTCGACCTGCTCGATTCGGGCCGCCTGCGCATGGCCAGCGCCACCGCGTTCTCGCTCAGCCCCGATGGCGCCGCGCGCGTGAATGCCGACATGGCGCGCTATCGCGACAAGATGATCCTTCGCCAGCAGGATATCTCGAACAACCCCGAAGTTGTGCGCCGCCTCGGCTGTATCGCCATGAACGGCATGATCGAGGCCGACATTCACGGCGCGGTGAACTCCACCCGGATCATGGGATCGAAGATGCAGAACGGCATCGGCGGCTCGGGCGATTTCGCGCGCAACGGCTATGTCTCGATCTTCATGAGCCCGTCCACCGCGAAAGGCGGCGCGATCAGCTCGATCGTCCCGCAGGTCGCCCATGTCGACCATATCGTGCAGGACGTGCAGGTGATCGTCACCGAGCAGGGTCTCGCCGACCTGCGCGGCCTGACCCCGCGCCAGCGCGCCGAGAAGGTGATCGGCACCTGTGCCCATCCCGCCTATCGCCCGATGCTGAACGACTATCACCAGCGCGCGCTCAAGGGCTCGTTCGGCGGATATAGCCCGATGCTGCCGAACGAGGCGCTCTCGTGGCACCAGCGCTTCATCGATACCGGCTCGATGATGCCCTAACACGCTGATAACCATGAAAATAGCCCCGCGTCTTCGGAACCGGCGCGGGGCTACTTGTGTTACAACATATCCCGTATACAGTGCACGCCATTCCGGCGCACTCTCTCCTCTCTCCCCGCGCCGGCCTTTCAGGCAAGGTGCTCGAACCAATGCGAATGCTCATCATGGGGTACGCAGCCGTACTGCTCGCGTCCCTGTCCGGTGTGGCCATTGCGGCCGACAAGCCGGCCCCCTCCCCGACCAAGGCCGAAGATCAGAAGGCAGCCGGCGACGAGACCAATCTCGCCCCGCTCCCCGCTGACAAATCAATCAAGCAGACCGCAGTGATCGGCGGCAAGTCCGTCAACTATACGGCGACCGTCGGCACCATCCCCGTCAAGGGCAAGGATGGCAAGCTGATCGGCGAGGTGGTGTTCACCGCCTATACGATGACCGGCGTACATCGTCCGGTAACGTTCGCCTTCAACGGCGGCCCCGGCGCGGCCTCGGTCTACCTCAACCTTGGCGCCATCGGCCCCAAGACCGTGCGCTTCGGCGCGGAGGGGGATTCCCCGTCCGATCCCGCCGTGCTGCACGACAATGCCAATTCCTGGCTCGATTTCACCGACCTGGTGTTCATCGATCCCATCGGCACAGGCTTCTCACGCACGCGTGAGGATGACGACAAGACCAAGAAGGACTTCTTCTCCTCGGACGCCGACATTCATTACCTCAGCCGCGTGGTCTATGACTGGCTCGTCAAGAACGAGCGCCTGACCGACCGCAAGTATCTCGTCGGCGAAAGCTATGGCGGTTACCGCGTGCCCCGTCTGGCCTATTACCTGCAGACCAAGATGGGCGTGGGCATTTCGGGCATCACGATGGTTTCGCCCTATCTTGACCCGCCCGCCATCGGCGAGGACGACGCGCTCTCGCCGCTGCCCTGGATGATCAACCTGCCTGCCATGGCAGCCGGTCATTTCGAGCGCGAGGGCAAGACGCTTGACGAGGCGACTATGGCCCCTGTCGAGCAGTACGTCCGTACCCAGTACGTGCAGGACTTTCTGGCCGGCCCGCGCGACAAGGAGGCGACAGACCGCCTTTCGGCCAAGGTGGCCGAACTGACGGGCCTCGATCCCACGTTTGTGCGCCGGATGAACGGACGCGTAGATATCGGCACGTATCTTCGCGAAATCCGCCGCGATCAGGGGCTGATCGGCTCGGTCTACGATTCGAACTACACTCAGTACGACCCCTTCCCCGCCAGCGCCGATGCGCAGTACGAAGACCCGCTGCTCACCACGCTGATCGCGCCGACGACGTCGGCCATGGTCGACTTCGTGACCCGGCAGGTCGGCTGGAAGATCGATGCACCATACGAGGCACTCTCGTTCGAGGTGAACCGCGAGTGGGACCGCGACAATTCGGACAGCCCGGTCTCGGACCTGCGCAAGGCGATCGCCATCGATCCGAAGATGACGGTGAACATCGTTCACGGCTGGGACGATCTGTCGTGCCCTTACATGACCTCGCGCCTGATCCTCGCGCAGATGCCCAGCTTCGGCGTAGCGGACCGGGTCAAGCTGCACATGTACCCCGGCGGCCACATGTTCTACGCCCGCGCCTCCAGCGGCGCGATGCTGCGCAAGGACATCATGGCCAGCTACCAGCAGCAGGCGCAGTAAGCGCTTTCCGACTGGCTGAAACGAGAAAGGGCAGGAAACCACTACGGTTTCCTGCCCTTTCGTTTGTCTGCGAAAGACTTCTCATACCAAGGCGCCGAGATGCTGACGCATCACGCCTTGGCAATGTTCAAGCGCCACACGGGCTTAACCAAAGCCCGATGAGACAAGCTCATCGAGCTTTGGTATCAGAGCTTGCCGAACTTCGCCTCGTAAGCGCCGGTGTCCCCGCCGGAGAGCAGCCTGGCCTGCTCCACCCAGCTGTCGCGACGCGGGCGACCGGCGAAGGCGCCCAGCTTCGTGTCGAGATCGTCGAGATCGGCATCGCTCCACGCGGCGATCTGCGCATAGCGTGTCACCCCGAGCCCGTGCAGCAGCGCGACCAGCTTGGGGCCGAGGCCCTTGATCCGGCGCAGGTCATCGCCCTCTGCGGTGGCCGCCGAATCCGGAGCGATGGGCGTTGAAGGCGTTAAAGGCGCGGCGTTCTTCTCCACCTCGCCATCGGGCACGACCGGCGGTTCTGCGGCGTCGATCTCGTCCTGCGCGGCGACCGCGATGATCTCGCCAATGCCCGCCATCGTCCCGGCCATCGCCGGAGGATCGACATGGACGGGCGCGTCGAACCGCGCGGCGGGCGGACTGTCTATCAGCGCCTGATTGCGCTGTGCGGGCGCTGCGCCCTCGTCGAGCACATCGGGGCGGTGGTGCCGCGCCTTGGGCTTGGTCGCGCGGCCGAACAGCCACCAGGCGATCAGCAGGCCGATCACCAGCGCGGCGGCGAATACCAGCCAGTTCGCCTGAATCATCTCCAGCACGTAGTTCTATCCCTTCCGGTTCCAGACGAGCCAACCGATGCCGAAGCCGACCGCATAAGTCAGCAGCACCGAGACTCCCATTTCAAGCCACATCGGCATCGACGGGCCCTTTCGTTTGCATAATCGGTTCGTTCAACAGATCCGCCATCATCCCGGCCCCGGCGTGTCGATCGGCGTCGGCTTCACCGGCGCGCTGGCGATCACCGAGAACTCGATGCGGCGGTTGGCGGGATCGAGCGGATCGAGCCCCGGCAAAGGTCTCGCCGCGCCCATGCCCGTCGCGCGCAGGCCATCGGCAGGAATGCCGCGCCCGATCAGCGACCAGCGCACCGCCTCGGCCCGCGCGCGGGACAGCTCTATGTTCGCCGCCTCGTTGCCGGTGGCATTGGTATGTCCCGTCACGGCGATGATGCTGCCAACGCACGGGTGAAGCGCCTTGGCCACCTCGTCGAGCGGGCGGTTGCTGGCGGGATCGAGATGCGCGCTGTTCTGCGAGAACCGGATCGAGCGGGTGCGCAGGATCGCCTCGACATCGTCCTGACAGTGGAGCGACTGCGGCGAGCCGTCAGGGTCGTTCGCCCAGCTGACGCCGCCGATCCCCGGCACATCGGCGATGCGCTCCGCCACCAGACGGCGCACATCGGGGCTGAGGCCCTTGCCACCCGAAAGCGTCGGGTGCCGGGTCAGCACGCCGTAGCGATCGCGAAACGAGATCGCGATGCCCTTGCCGCCCGCCTCGTCGCGCACCGCAGCGGCCTTTGCCGCAAGGCCCGCGACGAATACCGGCCCCTCCCAGCGCGTCGCCATCAAGGCCAGCGCGAGGCTGAGAGCGGCTCCGACAGCGACAAGGGCAAGGCGGCGGGCATTCATGCGAAAGAGCCTAGGCGAGCGCGACGCGGCTGTCAGCCTTCTCGTGACAAGATCGGCATAGGCTGAGAGCCCTGATTCGGGCCGACGCCGAGCGCCGTCGCCAGTTCGCCCGGCTCGCCTTCTTCGACCGGACGCTTGGCGAACAGCATGCGATCTTCCGGGCCGAACGCCTTCTTCCAGATCACCAGCAGGTAACTGCCCAGAATGGCCGGAATCCCGAAGGCCAGCTCCGCCCATTCGGGCAGGAAGCGCTTGGCCAGATAGCCGATCACGATCGCCGGAACCGCCGCCCAGACCAGCGGCCAGCGGAAGTTGCTGATCCGCTCGCCCAGAATGCCCGACAGCATCCGCGCCTTGACCAGCGAGGTCAGCCCCAGCGCCAGCATCAGCGCGATCGCGGCGGCAGCAGCCTGATAGAGCGGGTTGTACCCCAGATGCTGCATCAGACGGATGCCGCCATAGGTCAGCACCGCCTGCACCACGACCGTCCCGATGGAAACGTTCATGTTACGCACGCGCGCGAGGTAGATCAGCGCGCCCTCGCTTACCACCGCGGGCGAGGCGACCACTTCGGCGGCGAGCAGGAACGCCAGCGCTCCGGTGCCCCCCACGAACTCGCGCCCGACAAGCCCCATCACGCCTGCGCCCGGAATGCCCAGCGCCAGCGCGATGCCCGCCTGCGCGGCGGTGATCCAGAAGCCGACCTGACAGATCTGCCGCGCGATGGCCGCGTAGTCGCGCTCCTTCAGCTTGCGGGTGATCACCGGGCCGAGCACCGGCTCGAAGCTGGTCTTGAGCTTCTGCGGCAGGCTCGCGACCTGCTGCGCGGCGTAGTAGACACCCACGGCCGAGGGCGGCGCAAGGAAGCCCAGCAGCATCAGGTCGAGGCGGCGCGTGCCCCATTCGATCCCGTCCGCCAGCGCGATCGGCAGCGAGTTCCACGCGAGGCGCGCCATCGACACCGGGTGCGGACGCCAGCCGCGCGGCAAGCCGTAGATGCGCAGGAACGGCACGAAAGCCGTCACCGCCGCTGCGAAAATCGAAGCGGTATAGGCGATCGACAGGCCGCTGGCAGGGGCGATGAAGATCATCGCGCCTGCGACGATCGAGATCGTCCACGGCTCCACCAGCGAGCGCGCCCAGACGGTAGGCGCCACCTGCAGGCGATAGGCGGCGGCGGCCAGCCAGATCTCGGTCAGCGTCAGCGGCGGGATCGCCAGCACGATCAGCCGGTCGGCCTCGGTATAGTCCCCGCCCGGAAACATCGGCGCGGGCACGAGATAGAGGAATATCGCCACCGCCGTGCTCGACAGCAACGCCAGCCACGCGCCATCCATCACCACGTTGGCGGGATGCACCTTGCCCTCGGTATCGGACAGACGCTGCGCAAGGCCCCGCTTTTCGCCCATCGTGCACAGCATCGAGGCGAGTTCCATCACCACCAGCGACGAGGCGAAACGGCCCAGCGCGTCGGGTCCGTAGACGGCAGCGCGACCGGCGATGAACAGGAACGGGATGCGCGCGATCAGGCGCAGGAAGAAGCCCACGAAATTGGTGCGGCCACCCTTGGCGAGCGCCGCGATATCGTCGCCATCACGCTGTTCGCGACTTTGGGCGTCGCGAGCCGGAATATCGTTCAAGCGAGGTGCTCCCGCTCGGCGCGCAGGGGCCGGGCCAGCAGGCCGGAGACGACCTCGCGCGCCGGAGCCTCGCCCTGAAGCAGGCGGTTGACCGCCGTGACGATCGGCATGTCGATCCCTTCGGCCTCGGCGATCCCGGCCAGCACCGGGGCGGTCGCCGCGCCTTCGGCAACGCTCGACTTGCCTGCCAGCGCCTCGGCCGCGCTCGCGCCCTGCCCCAGTGCAAGGCCGAGCGAGAAGTTGCGGCTGGAGGTGGACGAGCAGGTCAGCACCAGATCGCCAAGGCCGCACAGCCCCGAAAGCGTCTCGGCCTGTGCGCCGCGCGCAAGGCCGAAGCGCAGCATCTCGGCATAGCCGCGCGCGATCAGGGCGGCGCGGGCATTCTGGCCAAGTGCCAGCCCCTCGACCACGCCGCAGGCGATGGCGAGCACGTTCTTGACCGCCCCGCCGATCTCGGCGCCGGTCACATCATCGGAGAAATAGGGTCGGAAGGCGGCGCGCGCGACTTGCGGCGCCAGTCGGTGCCACTGCTCCTCACCGCCCGAACAGGCCAGCGTCACCGCCGTCGGCAGGCCTCCTGCCACTTCATGTGCGAAGGTCGGCCCGGACAGCACGGCGATGCGCGCCTGCGGCAGCGCCTGCGCGGCCACATCCGCCATCAGCCGCCCGCTGCCCGCCTCGATCCCCTTGGCGCAGAGCACCAGATCGCGCGGCGTATCGGCCATTTGCGCCAGCACGCCGCCGAGGAACTGCGACGGCACGACCGCCAGCAGCGTGTCGAGCGCGGACATCTCCTCCAGCGAACTGGTCGCGGTGATGGCGTCCGACAGCACGGCACCGGGCAGATATACCGGGTTACGGTGGTCGGCGTTGATCGCCTCGGCCAGGTCCTGCTCGCGCGCCCAGAGGCGGACGGGCGTGCCGTCACTTGCCAGCACTTGCGCCAGCGCGGTGCCCCAGGCCCCCGCGCCCAGCACGCCGATGGTCGCGGCGCCCGTCATGCCTTCACCCCCGCACCGCGCACCGGCGCCGCATCAGGGTCCAGCGGCCAGCGCGGCCTTGCGGCGACGTCCAGCGGATCGGACTGGCCCAGCGCGAGGCGCTCGACACCTGCCCAGGCGATCATCGCGGCATTGTCGGTACACAGCGAGAGCGGCGGCGCCACGAAGGCGAGGTCGCGCGAGGCCGCAAGCGCCTCCAGCGCCCCGCGCACGGATTTGTTCGCGGCGACACCGCCCGCCACGACCAGCCCGTTGAGCGCGATACCCTCGGCCAGCACGCTGTCGAGCGCGCGGCGGGTCCGGTCGATCAGGCAGTCGATCGCGGCCTTCTGAAACGCGGCGGCGATATCGGCATCGGCATGTTCGCCCGACTGGCGCGCGCGCAGGACCGCGCTTTTCAGCCCCGCGAACGAGAAATGCGGTTCGGACGAGCCATAGAGCGGGCGCGGCAGCGGCACCGCCTTGGGATCGCCCTCGGCGGCAAGACGCTCCAGCGCCGGGCCGCCCGGATAGCCGAGGCCCAGCACCTTGGCGGACTTGTCGAACGCCTCGCCCAGCGCATCGTCGATGGTGGTGGCAAGGCGGCGGAACTTGCCGACACCCTCGACCAACAGGATCTGGCAGTGCCCACCCGAGACCAGCAGCAGGAGATAGGGATAGGCCAGCGTCTCGTCCGCAAGGCGCGGCGAAAGAGCGTGCCCTTCCAGATGGTTGATCGCGATCAGCGGCTTGCCGCTGGCCATCGCCAGTGCCTTGCCGGTGACAAGGCCCACCATCACCCCGCCGATCAGGCCGGGGCCTGCGGTGGCGGCGATGGCATCCACCTCGTCCAGCGTCATGCCCGCATCGGCCAACACCGCCTCGACCAGCGGCGCAAGGCGCTCGGCATGGGCGCGCGCGGCGATTTCGGGCACCACCCCGCCGAACGGGCGATGCGCCTCGTCCTGCGACGCGATACGCTGGGCAAGGATCACCCGGCCATCGGTCACGATCGCGGCGGCCGTCTCGTCGCACGAGCTTTCGAGGCCAAGAACTGTCTTCATCGCGCGATCCAACTTACGAACGAGCCTTCCACTCCAACACATTGACGGCTAGCACAAGTCGCCGATGACACTGCAATCCCACACCTACCGTCTCGGCACCCGCCGCTCCCCGCTGGCCCTTGCGCAGGCCGAAGAAGCGCGCGAGCGCCTGGCCCGTGCTCATGGAATCGATCCCGCGCATATAGAGATCGTGGCGGTTACCGCCAGCGGCGATCGCATCCAGGACCGCGCTCTGGCCGAAATCGGCGGAAAAGCGCTGTGGACGAAAGAGCTGGATGCCCAGCTGGCGAGCGGCGAAATCGACTTTGCGGTCCATTCGGGCAAGGATGTCGAGACGATCCGCCCCGAGGCCTTCGCTATCGGTGCCGTGCTCGAACGCGCCGATGTGCGCGACGTGCTGGTCGGCGCCGAGAGCATCCGCGCGCTGCCGCAAGGCGCGGTCGTCGGCACCAGCGCCCCGCGCCGCGCCGCGCAGCTGCTCCACGCCCGGCCTGACTGCAAGGTCGTGACATTTCGCGGCAATGTCGCGACGCGCCTCGCCAAGCTGGCCGCCGGAGAGGCCGACGCGACCTTCCTTGCCGCCGCCGGCCTGATCCGGCTGGGCGAAACCGGCACCGGCCATGCGCTCGCTGCAGACGAATGGCTCCCCGCGCCCGCGCAGGCTGCGATCCTGATCGAATGCCGCGCCGAGGATGCGCGCACCCGCGATTTCCTGCGCCTGATCGACCACGCGCCCAGCCGCGCGCAGGTGATGGCCGAGCGCGCGCTGCTCACCGGCCTTGGCGGCTCGTGCCACAGCCCGATCGCGGTACTCTGCGAGGCGGACGGCAGCGATCTGGTCATGCGCGCCGCGCTGTTCAGCCCCGATGGTGCCGAGCGCGTGGACGGCGAGGCCCGCTTTGCCCCCGGCGACCTCGACGCACCGATGCGCTTGGCCGCCGAGCTGCTTGGCCGCGCCGCGCCCGCGATTACCGCGCATTTCTCGGGCCTTGGCTGACAGGCCGTGACGTCGCGCGTCCTGATCCTGCGGCCCGAGCCCGGCGCCACGGCGACACTGGCACGGGCGCAGACGCTGGGACTCGACGCGCTCGCCCGCCCGCTGTTCGCGGTGCGCGAGCTGGACTGGACGCCGCCCGATCCGGCAACGTGGGACGCGCTGCTGCTTGGCAGTGCCAATGCGCTGCGCCATGCAGGAGCACTGCCGCAGAGCTGGCGGGGCCGCCCGGCCTATGTCGTGGGCGAGGCGACAGCCGAGGCGGCGCGCGCGGCAGGGCTCGCCATCGCGGGTATCGGCAGCGGCGGACTTCAGGGCGTGCTGGGCGATGTGGCGCCCAACCATACCCGCCTGCTACGCCTTGCCGGGCGTGAGCGGGTCGTACTGGACGTACCTGCCGCGATCCGGATCGAGACCTGCGAGGTCTACGCCGCCGAGCCGCTCCCTCCGCCTGCCGACCTCGCAGAAATCCTTGCCCGTCCGCTTGTCGTGCTGCTCCATTCGGGTGAAGCCGCAGCGCGATTCTGCGAGGTCTGCGATGCCCTTTCGGTGGACCGCGCGCGCCTCTCGCTCGCGCTGATCGGCCCCCGCCTGCGCCAACGCCTGCGCCCACACCTCGGAACCGGCTGGGCAAGGCTCGAATCCGCTTGCGAGCCGAGCGATGCAGCACTGCTGGCGTTGGCGGTTCGGATGTGCCAAGACATCGCCTCCGGCTCGCATTTCCAGACACAAAAAAGGCCCTGATGCCCGACGATTCCGCCGTTCACACTCCGCCGCCCCCCGCCCGCCGCGCTCCGGCATGGGTTTGGTCGTGGCCGCGCTGGTCGGGATCGTGCTGGGCGGCCTGCTGGTCGGCCTCGCCATGTCGCACGGCCTGTTCAACCGTTTCCTGCCCACAGGAGACGCGACCGAGAGCCCGACGGAAACGGTGCAGAACGATACCGAGGCGCCGCTGGCGACCACGGACTACGGCACGGCACCCGCCGATGACAGTGCAGCCCTCCACCCGCTGACCGATCCGCAGCAGATGGCGCAAATCGGCACGATCGAGGGGCGCCTGGCGCTGATCGAGGATCGCATCTCGCGGATCGACAGCCAGTCGAACGCGGCCTCGGGCAATGCGGCGCGGGCCGAGGGCCTGCTGATCGCGTTCGCCGCGCGCCGCATGATCGATCAGGGCCAGCCGCTCAACTATGTCACCGACCAGCTGCGCCTGCGCTTTGCCGACGCCCAGCCCAATTCGGTGCAGACGATCATCAACTTCTCGAAAAGCCCGGTCACGCTCGACCAGTTGAGCGCGCGCCTCGAAGCGCTGCGCCCGCAGCTTTCGGGTACTTCGCCCGACGACAACCTGTGGACGCGCTTCCGGCGCGAGGTGAACGGCCTGTTCGTGATCCGCCGCGACGACAGCACGCTGGTCGCGCCCGACGCCCGGCTGGAGCGCGCGCGGCTGATGCTGATCTCGCACCGCGTGAAGGACGCCATCGATGAAGTGCAGCGCCTGCCGGGCGCCGAGGCCGCGCAGGTCTGGGTCCGCGACGCCCGGCGCTATGCCGCCGTCCAGCGCGCGCTCGACCTGCTGGAAACGACCGCGATGCTCGAACCCAACCGCCTGCACGATTCCGAAGGCCGACAGGTCGACCAGCCGAGCCCGCTGGCCCCCGCCGCAACGCCGCCGCAGGCCACGGCTCCGGCAGCGCCCGCGAACGACGATCTCGGCGATGCAGGCGAGCCTGACGTGGATCAGGCCGCGAACTGAACGACGGATCGCGCTTTTACGATCCTATTCCGGCGGGCGGATCAGATTTGCGATCGCGCCGTCTCCCGCGCTCGAAGAGAATGTCAGCGTCGGGCGCCCCGGCATCACAACGTCAACTCTCTCGAACCCGAAACCTCTTGGCGGTGGGCCGGGATCGGATGACGGAGCGGCGGGAGCGGGCGGCGGACAGGAATGGGCAAGGGCAGCATCCAGCGCCTGACCATCGGCGGGATCGAGTATCCACTCCATCCGCTCAAGCGGCGTGTACGGGGCGTCCTGCACCCAGATCTGGCTGTGACCGACGCCAGTGCCGTGCCATATTCCGTCCGCGCCGCGTACCACGACGATGCTGTACTCGCGGGTCGCAAGATGCCCGCCCTTGCCATAGAGCAGGACCATCGTGCCGGACTGCGGCATAGGCTCGCCCAAGGCTGCACGCAGCGCCGCATGCTCGGCCATCGCCGATCCATCGCTATCCGCCACCGGCAGGCACGCGGCAGCTCCTTGCCCCTGCTCTGCCGACGCACCATGCGCAGACGTCGTGCCAACAAGGGCTACGCCCGCGACAAATGGCGAAAGTGCAAGCTGCCATGATCTCATCATGCCGGCAGGATGCGCCTTGTCGATGCGGCCTGCAAGACGCAGGCTTTCCGCCCCTCAGTCCTGCAGCAGTGCCGGGAGCTTGCCCGACATGCCGCGCGCCTCGTCCATGAAGAAGGTCTTGAGCAGCGGCAGGCGCTGGACCGCGCCCATGCCGAGGCGACGCACCGCGCTGGCGGTCTTGCCGGGGATGCCGAACAGGCGGGTGAGGCCATCGGTGGCGGCCATGGCCGAGACCGAATCGAGCGCGCGCCACTTCTCGTAGCGGGCGAGCAGTTGCGCATCGCCGGGTTCGAGGCCCAGACGCATGCCCTCGGTCAGCACTTCCACCAACGCGCCCACATCGCGCAGGCCCAGATTGAGGCCTTGTCCTGCAATCGGGTGCATGCCGTGCGCGGCATCGCCGATCACCGCAAGGCGGTCCTCCACCACGTTCACCGCATGGTGGAAGCGCAAGGGATAGCTCATGCGCGGGGCGGCCAGCGAAATCTCGCCGTAGATGCCGTGCATGTTCTCGGCCACTTCATTGAGGAACATCGCATCGGTCATCGCAATGGCGCCCGCTGCGTCCTTTTCGGCGACGGTCCAGACCAGCGCGCTGCGGTGGCGGCCCTGTTCATCGTCGAGCAGCGGCAGCAGCGCGAAGGGGCCTGCGGGATAGAAGATTTCCCAGGCCACGCCCTCGTGCGGCTTTTCGTGATAGAGCGCCGTCACCATCGCGCGGTGGTGGTAATCCCACTTCGCCATCGAGAATCCGGCCTCGTCGCGGGTGGGCGACTGGCGGCCTTCGGCAGCGATCAGCAGCGAGCCCTTCAGCACGCGTCCGTCGGTCAGCTCCACCTCGACGCCATGCGGACCACGGTCGCGACGCACCGCTTCGGTCTTCACGTGCCAGGCGATGGCCGGTTCCTCGTGCGCGGCCTCGAACAGCGCGATGCGCAAGTCGCGGTTGGCGAACATGCGGCCCAGAGTACCCTCGCCCGGTTCGGGCCGGAAATCGATGCGGCCCGGCTTCATCGCGTCGGTGACGGCAATCGCCTCGATCGCGCAGCCCAGCGGCGCCAGCTTCTGGGCAAGACCGATATTGGCGAACAGGTTCCAGCTGGCGGTCGAGATCGCCGAAGCGCGCCCGTCCGCGCCTTCCGCGACCAGATCGGCCGGATCGGCGCGGTCGATCACATGGCTGGTGATCCCCGCCTTGGCCGCCGCCAGCGCCAGCGTCATGCCGACGAGGCCGCCGCCCAGAATGATCAGGTCGCGCCGCTCGGACGCTGCGATGTCAGTCGTGATAGAGTCGCTCATCGCGCGCAGCTATCGGCCTCTCCCGCAGCAATGTCGAGACACCTTCCGTCCCAGGTGCCCTTCGGCTCGACCAGACCCACCGTGGCGGCAAGGGTCGGCGCGATATCAACGGTTTCCACCGGATCGGGCTGTTCGAACCCGATCATGCCCTTACGCCAGAACAGCATCGGCACGCGGCGGTCGTAATCCCAGGGGCTGCCATGCGTCGCGACCGCGCCGGGACGCGGCTTGCCGGGCACGACGCCGCGCTTCGTCATCATCAGCACGTCGCCCGAGACGCCTGCGACGAACGAAGCACGCACGCGCTGTTCCATCGTCCAGTCCTGCGGCGCGCCCTGCGGCACCGGCATATTCGCCAGCTCGTCCGCCGTATAGACCGCCGCGATCTGCGGGTGAGCGGCGAGCTTCTTCACCAGCGCCGCGATCACCGTGTGGCGCTGGTCGGGCGTCAGCCCCGCCGCCACCCAGATATCGCCGGAGCTACCGCCACCGAACAGCAGCGGGCCGGACGGCGCGGCGATCCCGGTCTCGGCGGAAATCGCCTGCCCCAGCGCCTTGCCGGTCAGCGCCGGATCGATGCGCTGCGCACTGGGATAGCCCTGCTGCGCCAGCCGCTCGGGCGCATCGAAGCCGCCGTGATCGGCACTCAGCACCACCTCGTAATCGATCCCGCGCTGATCGAGCGCGTCGAACAGACGGCCCAGCGTTGCATCGAGGCGCGCCAGCTGGATGCACATCTCGACACCCTCGGTGCCATAGGCATGGCCGACCTTGTCGGTGGCCGAGAAGCTGACCGAGAGCACATCGGGCACCGCATCCTTGCCCATGCCCAGTTCGTCGACCATGCGCAGCGCCATTTCGCCGGTGGCATCGTCGATGCGCGGGCCGTTGGCATAGGCCTTCCAGTCCCCGGCCTTCAGCGGGAACTTGTACGTGCCGATGGTGAAGCCGCCCATCTGCGTCGCGCGGTCCAGCGTGCCGCACCAGTCCGGCGCGGCCAGATCGCCGTCGCCTGCGTTTACGCGCGCCGCCATCGCCGCGTTCTCGGCAACAACGGCTTTCGAAATCCTGCGGTCCTCGAAGGTGGTGAAGCCCTGATCCTTGAACCAGTAGACGGCATCGGTGTCATGCCCGCTCATCATCACCGCCGCACGGTCCTTCGCAGAGACGGCGGCGTTGATCGTCCTGGGGTTCTTGCGCTTGAGCAGATCGCCCAGCGTCGGCGCCTTGAGATGCTTCGTCGTCACCACCGGATCGTCGGGCGTGCTCTTCGGGTTGGTCTCGTCCTCGACGCAGTAGACTTCCTTATCCGCGCGGGCGAGGCCGGGCACGAACCAGTCGTTGGCAACGATCCCGGTGCGCGCCGGATGCACGCCGGTCAGCAGCGTGGAATGACCGGGGCAGGTCTCGGTCGCCGCGTGCGACTGGAACCCTTGCGGGAATACCGCGCCCTGCTGCAACCGCGCAAAACCGTGGGTGAAGTGCTCACGATACTGCGCAAAGAGATCGGCGGAGAACTGGTCGATCGAGATCGCGAGGATCAGGCGCGGGGGCGTTGCGGGCGGAGCCTCGGGTGCCGAAGCAGGCGCGGCATCGGCGAGAGCGACGGTCGGCACCGCCAGTGCGGTCGCCAGCGCGAGGAGAGCCGGGGCGATAAGAACGGGTCGAAGCGGGCGCATGAGGGTCGGCGTTTCCTTGAAATGTCGGCGCGATGCGGGCACTAGGCAGTGTGAGACATGGGTCTGCACGATGGCAAGCCCATACGCACCCCCGGAGCCCGATGATCCCTCGCCGCTATCCGTTCCTCATGACACTTTGGCGTCATGTCCTGCTGATCGTCGCGGCGAGCGCGCTGATCCCTGCTGTATCCTCTGCTCAGACCGAAGGCGCTGCGACGCACATCACCGCGGAACTGGTCGCGCCGGGGCCGGTCCCGGCAGGCGGCGAGGGGCTGCTGGCGATCCACATGACACCGCAGCCCGGCTGGCACGGCTACTGGCTCAACCCCGGCGATGCGGGTCAGGGCATGACGCTGAACTGGACGCTGCCCAAGGACGTCATCACCGGCGCGCCCCGCTATCCCGTCCCGCAGACGCTGCTGGTCAGCGGGCTGATGAACCACGTCTACGAGCACGCCTATGCGGTGATGGTGCCGGTGCGCCCGTCGAAGAACACCGCCCCCGGCCTTCGCGCCATTCAGGTGCGGGCACAGTGGCTGGCCTGTACCGAGACGATCTGCGTGCCCGAACGCGCCACGCTCTCCGCCTCGCTGACGATCGCCCCTGCCGGATCACCCGCGCCCGTCCCTTCCGCGATCGAGCAGGGCTGGATCCAGCGCCTGCCCGCCCCGCTCGACCGGCCCGCGACGATGGCGCTGGACGCGCAGGCGCTGCATCTGGCGATCCCGCTGCCTGCGTCGGCGCCGCTCGCCCACCCGCACGTCTTCGTGGCCGCCGATCAGGTGGTCGACTATGCCGCGCCGCAGCACTTCGCGCGCAAGGGCGACATGCTGACGGTGACGATCCCGCGCGCCAAATTCGCGCCCATCAGCCCGACAAGCCTCGACGGTGTGCTTCGGCTCGACAGCGACGGCAACGGCATCGCCTTTACCGCGAAACCCGGCACCGTGCCGAGCGGAGGCACGCCACTGGCGGGCGACACCGCCGACGTATCGCCCTCGCCCGCCTCGATTCCCGCGCTGCCGTGGCTGCTGCTCGCCGCGCTGCTGGGCGGGCTGATCCTGAACGTGATGCCCTGCGTCTTCCCGATCCTCAGCCTGAAGGCGCTGAGCCTGGCGCGGGCGGGCGAGAGCGAGCACCATGCGCGGATCGAGGGGCTTGCCTATTCGGCGGGCGTGATCGTCGCCTGTCTGATCCTCGGCGCGGTGCTGCTGGGCCTGCGCGCGGCGGGACAACAGGTGGGCTGGGCGTTCCAGTTGCAGGAGCCGTGGGTCGTCGTGCTGCTGTTCCTGCTCGCCGCCACGATCACCGCCAACCTGCTCGGCCTGTTCGAGTTCGCCGTCCCCGGCTTCGCCCGCGCCGGATCACCGCAGGGGGCCTTCGCCACCGGGCTGCTTGCCGCCTTCGTCGCCACGCCCTGTACCGGGCCGTTCATGGCGAGCGCGATGGGCGCCGCGCTGCTGCTGCCGGTGCCTGCTGCGATGGCGCTGTTCGCCGCGCTCGGCCTTGGCATCGCGCTGCCGTTCCTCGCGCTCGCTTTCGTGCCCGCGCTGCGCCGACGCCTGCCGCGTCCCGGCGGCTGGATGGAGACCTTCCGCAAGGTGATGGCGGTGCCGATGGCACTGACCGCGCTGGCGCTCGGCTGGCTGGTCTGGCGTCTGGGCAACAGCGCGCTGCTCAGCTACGTCGCGGTGCTGGCGCTGCTGACGCTGGCGCTGCTCGGCCTTGCCGGGCGCAACCAGCGCCGGGGCAAGAGCGCGCTGTCGCACACCCTGATCGCGCTCGCCGTGGTGGCGCTGGCCGTCGCGACACTGCCGCAGACGAAAGCACCTGCCGAAGCGGAAGCCTCGCTGCTCGCCGCGCAGCCCTTCAGCGAAGCCGCGCTCGCCAAGGCGACAGCCGCGCACAAGCCGGTGTTCGTCTATATGACCGCCGACTGGTGCCTTTCGTGCAAGGTCAACGAAGCCGCCGCCATCGAACGCACCGAGACGAAAGCCGCGTTCGACAAGGCCGGTGTCGTCGTGCTGCGCGGCGACTGGACCCGGCGCGATCCGGCGATCACCCGCTACCTGACGGCACAGGGCGCAGCGGGGGTGCCGCTGTACATGTGGTACGACCGGCAGGGCCACGCCCGCCAGCTGCCGCAAGTGCTGACGCCCGGCCTGCTGGCGGAACTGGCAGCGGGGTAATTACTTTTCGTCATTCCCGCGCAGGCGGGAATCCAGCTCTAAGCTCTCCTGTCAGCACGCCCCCGAGAGGCCGCGCCGACTGGATTCCCGCCTGCGCGGGAATGACGAAGGTGGGAGGTCTCGTTTTTCACGCGCTTATACCAAACCCCGCGCGCCCTCTCTCACAACACGTCCGCCACCCCCGCAAGGCTCTGCTTCAGCTGCGCGAGCGCCTGCGCTTTCAACTGATGGACACGCGGCACCGAGACGTCGAGCACACCGGCGATCTCCGACAGGTTCAGTTCCTCCACGAAGTAAAGCTGGACGATCAGCCGCAGCCGCTCGGGCAAGTCGCCGATGGCCTCGATCAGCGCGCCGCGGGTCTGGGCATCGGCCAGCAGATCGTGCGCGTCGGGGGCATCGTCGGCAAAGGCCATCGACTGGTCGGAATAGCTCTCGTCGATGGATTCGAAGCGCACCGGACGCGTGCCGTCGCGCAGGGCGAGAACCTCGCTCTCGTCCACCCGCATCGCCCCTGCCAGTTCGCGCGCGGTCGGCTCGCGGCCCAGCGCAGTGCGCAAGGTGTCCTGCGCCGAGGCCAGCTGGCGGCGCTTCTCGCTGCCCCCGCGCGATCCCGGCACCGCGCGGCGCACCATGTCGACCATCGCCCCGCGCACGCGCATCTTGGCGTAAGCGGCAAAGCCGTCCTCCACGCCCCCGGCGCTCGACCCGCTGCTCAACCGCGCCTCATGCGTCTGCGCGCACTCGGTCAGCGCGACGAGCCCCGCCTGCATCAGGTCCTCAAGCTCGATGCCGACGCGACCGCCCGAACCCTGAACATGCCAGGCAAGGCGGCGAACCATCGGCAGGAAGCGCCTGACCCGCTCCGCCACCTCGGATCGTCGCACCGAGGCGAGCGAGCCGCCGGGAAAAGGGGCCACCGAATAGGTCGGGCCATCGAACAGGGAGTGCATCTGGTTCATGCGGGCATGCTCTCGGGTTCGTCATGCAGGGAGGGGGAAGGCAGGCCGGGCGCCGGATGAACGGGCTGCGGGGGAGCCGCGCCGATCACTTCGACCACCTCGATCGGCTGGGTCGCGGGAAGTTCGGCGATGGAGAGGACAAGGCATCCCGGCGCGCGCAGGCGCAGCAGCGCGGACAGCGCCCGGCGCGCGCGCGGCTGGACCACCAGCGCCAGCGGAATGGCGTGGACACCGCGCGCCGCGATCAGTCCGGCGATCCGCTCGCCGATCATGCGCGCAAGGTCCGGCTCGATCACCGGCTGACCAGTGCTGGGGTCGATCATGCCCTGCACGATCGCGCCTTCGAGCCCGGCCTCCAGCGTCAGCACCGGCAGACGCTCGTGCGGAGGGCAGATGCGCCCGACGATCAGCGAGCCGAGATCGGCGCGCAGCAGATCGACCAGCCGATCATGCTCGACCGTCTGCTGCAAGGCACGGGAAAGACTGTAGAAGATCGGCAGCGGATGGCCGATGGGGATGCGGTCCTCCAGCAGCGCGCGCAGCAGCCGGGTGACGGCGGCGAGGCCCAGCGGCTGGGGCGTGACCGTCTCGACCAGTCCGGCGGAGTGACCCTTGAGGCCCTCGATCAGCGTCTTCACCTCGTCCGGCCCCAGCAAGTCCTGCGGCCGCTCGCCCAGCAACTGGTTCAGATGCGTGGCAATCACAGTGCCTGCATCGACGGCGAGGAAGCCCTCTGCCACGGCCTGATCGCGCGCGGCAGCCTCGATCCAGATCGCCGGGCAGCCGAAGCTGGGATCGAGCGTCGGCTCGCCGCGCAAGGTGTGGCCGGGACGCACTTCGCCCGCATCGATGGCCAGCACCTTGTCGGGGCGGATCGTCGCCCCGCCCAGCGGCACCCCGCCAAGGGCAATGCGATATTCGTGCGGCGAGAGATCCAGCGCATCGCGCACGCGGAACTGCGGGACGATGAACCCGAAAGACTGGCTCAGCTGCTTGCGCACCCCGGTGACGCGCGCCACCAGTGGCGCCCCGCGTCGCTCGTCCACCAGCTGGACCAGGCCATAGCCCAGTTCGATGGTGACGAGCGTGTGGTCGGACACTTCATCCAGCGCGATGCGCGCGGGGTCAGCCGGTTCGGGCGCGGTGCTCGTCTCGACCACCGGTGCGGGTCGCAGCGCGCGGCGGCGCAAGCTACGCCACAGCCAGAACGCCAGCGCCGAGGCAGGCAGGAACACGCTTTGCGGCATCGCCGGGATGCAGCCGATGGCGCCCAGCACCACCGCCACCGGCAACCAGGTGCCCGGCGCCCGCGAACTGCCCGCCGATCTGCCCGGCAAGGCCGCGCTGGTCGGACACGCGGGTGACGATGATCGCGGCGGCGATCGACAGCAGCAGCGCGGGCACTTGCGCCACCAGCGCATCGCCAATCGCCAGCGTGATATAGGCCTGCGCCGCCTCCTGCGCGGACAATCCGTGCGAGATCATGCCGAGGCAGAACCCCGCCACGATGTTCACGCCCAGGATCAGCAGCGCAGCGATAGCATCGCCCTTCACGAACTTCGAGGCGCCGTCCATCGAGCCATAGAAGTCCGCCTCGGTCGCCACTTCGCGGCGGCGTGCCTTGGCCTCGTCCGCCGTCATCAGGCCTGCGGCCAGATCGGCGTCGATCGCCATCTGCTTGCCGGGCAGCGCGTCGAGCGTGAAGCGCGCCGAGACTTCGGACACGCGGCCCGCGCCCTTGGTGACGACCACCAGATTGATAATCATCAGGATCAGGAACACGAAGATGCCGACCGCGAAATTACCGCCGATCAGGAAGGCGCCAAAGCTCTCGATCACCTTGCCCGCTGCCGCCTCGCCCTCATGCCCGTGGACCAGCACGACGCGGGTGGAGGCGACGTTGAGCGCGAGACGCAGCAGCGTCGCGAACAGCAGCACGGACGGGAACGAGGAGAAATCGAGTGGCTTGTCCGCATTCATCGCCGCCATCAGCACCGCCACCGACAGCGCGATGTTGAGCGTGAACGAGACGTCCAGCACGAAGGCCGGGACCGGCACGATCATCAGCACGATCAGCACGAGGATACCGGCAGGCAGCGCCACCGCGCCGGGATCGCCGATCCGCTTGAGCAGCGCGTTCAAAGGCCGAACCTCGCGAGCTTTTCATAGGCTGCGGCAACGCGGGACGGCAGCACCTTGCCGCCGGCATTGCCGCTCTCCCCTGCGCCATCGCCGAACGCGCCGCGCAGCGTATCGGACATCGAGCGGACGGGGCCCGAAGCTTCGGCGCGGGCGGCCTGAAACTCGGCGGCCATCGGGCCCGTCACGGGTTCCCTCAACGGCTCGTAATTCATCCGGGGCAGGAAGGCGGCGGTGGCATAGCCGCTACCGATGGCGTCGATCCCGCCGGGGATACCGCCAGGAACACCGACGCCGTAGCCATCCGCCCCGTCCATCGCGCGCGAGACCTTGTCTCGCAGCAGCGCCATCACCCCGCCCAGCGTGCGCGGGGCGCCGCCATCGAAGAAGATCGCGCGATTGGACGCCGCCTCGCGCGGGAACAGCGACGGCGCGCTCTGGCCGGGATTGGCGTTGAGGGCGGAAAGGAAGCGGGTCGCCCCCGCCTGCCCCATGAAATGGGCGAGATAAAGCTCGGCATTGTCCGGCTCGCGCCCCAGCGTGGCACTGAGGCAGGCCTTGTTCTCCACCGCGAGTTCGGCGGCCATGCTGGCGGAAGCCTCGGGATCGTAGCGCAGCTGGAGCAGTTGCTGGCGCATCGCGGGATTGCCGGTGGCCGCTGCCGCCGCGCCGAGGCCATGCTCGTCGCCGTGACGGCCCAGCACGCCAAGCCATGTCCCGCTGGTGAACTGGTAAAGCCCCGCCGCGCTGGACGTGCCCGCCTTCGCCTGCGGATCGAGCCCGGATTCGAGCTTCGCCTGCGCCATCAGGTAGTTGAAGTCGACACCCGTCGCCTGCGCCGCACGGGCAATGGCCGAACGCACGCGATCGACGCCCTGCCCCGCGCTTTGTAGCGCGCCTGCGGCGACGACACCGAATGGAGAGGCTTCGCTCACGGTCTGCTCCGGCTGGCGGAATTGCCGGAAGCGGTTTCAGCAAGGAGCGTGCCATTTGGGTGAGGCACTCGTTCGGCCTGAGGCTGATCACCATTCAGATGATGACGTGGCGAAAATGGTGGGTTTTCGAGAAGCGGAGCGGAGCGTACTTTCAGTACGTGAGCACCGGAAGCTCGGAAAGCCACCATTGGCAGACCGTCAGGGCTGAATGGTGACGGCCTTATCTGAGGAAGCCGTGCGCCCTTGCCTTGGCCTGATAGACCTGCGGCGCGCCGGTCAGCGCGTTGAGGCGCGTGGTCACGTTGGCGGCGATGATGTTGCGCACCTGCCGGTTCACTTCGTTGAGGCGCCGGGCGGCTTCCAGCATCGCCCGGCATTCGTCGTCGAGCACGAAGCCGTCGGCGGCCTCCAGCCGGAAGCACAGCCTCTCCTTGTCGCCCGCCGCGCCCATGATGGTGTCGAGATCGAGACCGGCAAGCGCCTGCCGCTCGGTCTCCAGCACGGCAAGCATCTGCCGCAGCGTCTCGCGCACCGAGACCTGAAGCGCCCCGCGCTGCGGGTGGGCGGAAAGGAGAGTTGCACTCACGGCTTGGGACTCCTGAGGATCATGCCGGCCGCGATCATCGCATCGGCGATCTTCGCAGGGACCAGCGGATAATTACCGGATTCGACGGCCCGGCGGATCGTCGCGACGCGTTCGGTATCGATCGGCGCCTCGCCCGGATCGAGCGCGGCGGTGGTTTCGACAGACGGCGCGGCGGCCACCGCGATGGCCGAACTTTTCGAGGTGCGCTGGGCCGCATCGGCCGGCGCGATGGCAATATCCCCGGCGGCGCGCGCGACGGGCCGGGCGGTAACGGCGCCGACACTGCTCAGGGCAGCTGCCGGGCCAAGATCTGATGGTGGCATGGTGCCGCTCCTTGACGTTTGCCCATCGAAGAACGGCACCGGGACACAGCTTTTAAGGGGCTATGGGAAATTCCTGTGGCAAACGGCAAGGCTACGCGGTTTCTCCTTATGGAAGAGGCACTTCGACAAGGCCGGGACGCACGATCTGGCCGCGCATCGGCTCGGCCCGCGCGATGCCTCCGGCGGTCGGGCGGACCTGTATCCAGCTGCCGACCGGCCCGGATTCCATCGCCTGTCCCGATTGCGAGACGCTGAAACCCTCTCCCGTCACTGCGATCGCCACGGCATCGCCGCGCGTCACCGCATTGGGCGCCTGCGCGGCGACCATTTGCGGGCTCTGGCGCACGGGCACGAACAGCCGCCAGCCGTTGGGATCGCCGCACTGGACGACCACGCTGTCATGTCCGGCCGTGCGCCATGCGAGCGCGAGGCCCGCACGGCACGGTTGCAGACGCAGGCGCCGGTCGACGGGCGCGGCGGCACCGCCGGGCTGGCCGACAGGTGCGCCGGTAAAGGCGGCGACCTGCCGATCCACCGCATCAAGATCGGCAAAACCGGTAGCACTGGCGAGCAGCGCAACGCTTGCGAGAACGGGGGCGACGAGAACGGAAGCTGCAAACATCGGGAGTACGTCACGTCCATCGAAAGGCGAATATCGCCTCGATCTACGCAAACCCCGTGCCAGTTGCCGCTAGGGCCTAGTTCGCTCCAGTTGGGCCGTCGTTGTCATAGGCGAGCACCGCGCGCACCGGCCCTTGTCCGGGCTCGACGACGATGCGCGGCGCATAGCCCGCCGCATCCGCTGCCCCGGCGATCCGCGCCGCTTCGGCCAAGGCCTCGGCGCGGGTCGAGGCCCCGTCACCATAGGAGGCGGCCACGGTCAGGCGCTGGCGCAAGTCGGGCGCCTGCTGCTTCAGCCACAGTGCGAGCGGCGGCGCACCGGGGGCCTCGACCCAGACCGCGACCGGCTCGGACCGCTCGACCTTTCCGGGCTTCGCGGGCGTTTGGACTGACGGCGGAGGCGGCACCGGGTGCGCCTTCACCTTGTCGTGGCGCCCCATCGCGGCGGCGGCGATCATGAACAGCACCAGCGAGAGATCCGCCAGCGAGGTCTGCCAGTTGGTTGCGCCGCGCCCGCTCATCGCGCCACGCGCCCATGCTGGGCCGGAGCATGATGAACCGGGGCACGATGGATCGGGGCCTCGGCCATGCCGGGCAGCGCATCGGCGACTTGCGCCTCCAGCCAGTCGAGCAGGTCCTGCCGCGCCTCTTCCTCATGCGCCGCGCCGCGCGCGATCATCCGGGCGAGCGGGGCGAAGATCATGTTGCCCAGCAGCAGGCCGTAGAGCGTGGTCAGCACCGCCATCGCAATCGCCGGGCGGAAATCCTGATCGAGCCCCCCGCGCTCGACAGCTGGCTGAGCGAGACCAGCGTGCCCGCCAGGCCGAACACCGGCGAGAGGTCCGAGGCCTGGTTGAGCGTGCGCACCGCGCGTGCGCTGGCCTCGGCACGGCGCTGCTTGTGCGCTTCGTGGGCGCGCTGGAGCCCCGCGATCGAGCGGGTGCCGATCAGCGCGTCGGTCACGTCGTCGATCTCGGCATCGCCCAGATGGCGCGGCTGGGCACGGATCAGCCCGTCCTGCCGGATTTCGCGAATATGCGAAGCGAGTTCGGCGCGGGTGCGTTCGGTGTCGAAGCGGCGGGCCAACAGCGCGCGCAAGCCGCCAAGCGCCGCGCCGCAGTCCGCAAAGCCGCAGCGCAGCAGCGTGGCCGCCAGCGTGCCGCCCACCACGATCAGCGCGCTGGGTCCGTCGATCAGGTTCTGCCAATGCATCGGATCAGGAGTCCTCCTCAGACCGTCAGAACGGCAGCGCGGTTCGCTTTTTCAGGGCTTTTTCGCAGATCGCCGACATTTGCCGGAAGGCTTGCCGGGACCGGCAATGGCCCGCTGCCGGAACCGGCAAAGGATTGCCGCCTCTCCCGGCAGGCCGCCTTCCCCTGCCCGCCAACTGCACTCGATTCCTGCCGTTCGATCATTTGGCACGCCCCTTGCGATGATCGGCCCCGAACCCTTTCATCTTGAGAGAACCCATGTCGTCCGATCTTTTCGGTATCCACGCCAAGGCTCTGGAACTGCGCTCGCAGCGCATGGGCCTGCTGGCGTCCAACATCGCCAATGCCGGTACGCCCGGCTACAAGGCCAAGGACATCGACTTCGCCGCCGCGCTGCGCGCCAGCGCGGCAGGCACCGATGTCGACAGTGCCGCCAAGGGCGCCGAGCAGTACCGCGTGCCGCTGATGCCCTCGCTCGACGGCAATACGGTCGAACTGCAGACCGAGCAGGTCGCCTTTTCCGAAAACGCGGTCGGCTATTCCGCCACGCTCGAATTCATCCGCGGCCGGGTCGACACCACGACCCGCGCGCTGCGGGGAGAATAGGCGCATGGCCGGGAACCCGATGACGCTGTTCTCGCTGGCGCAGAAAGGCATGTCCGCGCAGCTGGTGCGGATGAACGCGGCAGCGTCCAACCTTGCCAATGCCGGTTCGGTCGCCTCCAGCGAGGGGCAGGCCTATCGCCCGATCCGCGCTGTGTTTTCCGAGGATCTCGACAAGGCGAGCGGCCTTGCCAGCGTCTCGGTGCAGGGCGTGATGCGCGAGACCGCCGCGCCAATCCGCCAGCACGATCCCAATCACCCGCTCGCCGATGCCAACGGCGACGTGTGGACCGCTCCCGTCGATGAGAACGCGGAGATGGTCGATATGCTCGAAGCCTCGCGCCAGTACCAGAACATGGTCGAGGCCCTCTCCACCGCCAAGCAGCTGATGCTCGACACGATGAGGCTCAAATGACCATTTCTTCCGTAACGTCCACCACGCCCGCGACGTCCGCCGTCAAGGACAAGACCTCGCTGTCGGACCTCGATTCCGGGGACTTCATCAAGCTGATGACCACCCAGCTCCAGCAGCAGGACCCGACGAACCCGACCGACAACAACGAGATGCTGGCGCAGATGGCGCAGTTCTCCTCGCTGGCGAACACCACGAAGAGCAGCGAGACGTTGCAGTCGATCGCCGACAAGCTCGATCAGGTGGTCTCGGCCCAGACCGCGACCACCGATGCCGTCGCCAAGCTGGTGGCCGCCCAAACTTCCTCGACCTGATCCCCTTTCCCTTCGGAGACCACACCCATGTCCTACTATACCTCGCTGACCGGCCTGAAGAACGCACAGACCGAACTCAACGTCATCTCGCACAACATCGCCAATGCCGAGACCAACGGCTTCAAGAAAAGCGATACCCAGTTCGCCGATATCGTCTCGTCCTCGGTCGTCACCGACCCGGCGCTGACGGTCGGGATCGGATCGCGGGTGGCCGAGATCAAGCAGAACTTCTCGGTCGGCGCGCTGGAGCAGACCGGCAATTCGCTGGACCTCGCGATCGGCGGCGAAGGCTTCTTCACCATCGTCTCGCCCAATTCGGGCCAGACCGAGTTCACCCGCAACGGCTCGTTCAGCGTCGATGGCAGCGGCTATATCAAGAACGCCGAGGGCAGCCGCCTGCAGGTGTTCCCGATGACGAACGGCGTGGTCGATGCCAGCAGCCATCAGGATGCGCTGGCCGCGCCGACCAATGCGGCGGGCTCGACGCTCGCCAGCGTGACCGTCGATCAGGAAGGACAGGTCGTCGCCTCGTACGACGATGGCACCAACACCACCGTCGGCGTGGTCGCACTGGCCAACTTCGTGGCGCCCAACGGCCTCAAGCAGACCGGCGATTCGAGCTGGAAAGTCACCGGCAAGTCGGGCGCGGCAAGCTATGGCGCGCCGGGTTCGGGCGCCTTCGGCGCGATCAATTCGGGCACGCTGGAGCGCTCGAACGTCGATATCGCCGAGGAGCTGGTCGATCTGATCAGCGCGCAGCGGTATTTCCAGGCCAACGCCAAGGCCATCGATACCGCCACGCAGATCTCGCAGACCGTCATCAACCTGCGCAACTGACGGCGCCTGAACCGAAAAGGCTCCCGCGATGGACCGGCTGATCTACACGGCAGTGTCGGGCATGAACGCCTCGATGACGCGCGAACGGGTGATCGCCAGCAACATGGCCAATGCCCAGACCGTCGGCTTTCGCGCCGAGGAGGTTCAGGCCACGCCCATGACGCTGGACGGCCCGCAACTGCAGGTGCGCGCGATGACCGACACCGAAGTGCGCGGCGCCAACATGAAGCAGGGCGAGATCACCCAGACCGGCCGCCCGCTGGACGTTGCGCTGGATGGACAGGCGATGCTGGCGGTGCAGGTCGGCGACGGGAGCGAGGCCTATACCCGCAGGGGCGATCTCTCGGTCGCCTCCAGCGGGCTGCTCCAGAACGGCGACGGATTGCCGGTGCTGGGCGAAGGCGGGCCGATCACCGTGCCGCCGGGGATGGGCGTGACCATCGGCCCCGACGGTGCGGTGCTCGCCGCCGATCCGGCAAATCCCGGAGGGGCACCGCAACGTCTTGATCGCCTCAAGCTGGTATCTCCGACAGGCAGCCAGATCGAGAAAGACCTCGCCGGCCAGTTCCGCGTGAAAAACGGCGGCGTCCTTCCGGTCGACGAAAACGCCAAGGTGGTGCCCGGCGCGCTGGAGAAGTCGAACGTCAACACCTCGCAGGTCTTGGTCGACATGATCTCTGCCCAGCGCCTGTTCGATATGCGCACCAAGATGGTCGAGACCGCCCGCCAGCTCGACGAGAGCGGCGCCCGCCTGATGCGCATGGATGGCTGAGCCGTAACGGTTCGGCAGCACAACAAGAGGATAACCCGATGCCCAGTTCCGCTCTACAGGTCGCCCGCACCGGGCTTGAGGCGCAGGACACGCGCATGCGCGTGATCGCCAACAACCTCGCCAACGTATCGACCACCGCCTTCAAGCGCGACCGCGCCAACTTCGAGACGCTGGCCTATCAGGACGCGCGCGTCGCCGGTGCCCAGTCGTCCAGCGAGACCGCCTATGCCACCGGGCTGAATCTCGGCACCGGCGTCGGCGTCCAGTCGACCAGCCGGATGGAGACGCAAGGCACGCTCCAGAGCACCTCGAACAGCCTCGACCTCGCGCTCGATGGCGACGGCTACTTTCAGGTCGCGCTGCCCGGCGGCCAGCTGGCCTATACCCGCGCGGGCAATTTCAGCCGCTCGGCAGAGGGCCAGCTGGTGACGTCGCAGGGCTATCCCGTGCAGCCCGCGATTACCATTCCCGAAGGCGCGACCTCGATCACGATCTCGACCGACGGCACGGTGTCGGCCCAGCTTTCGGGCCAGTCCGAGCCTTCGCAGCTGGGCCAGATCACTATCGCCAGCTTCACCAATGCGGCGGGGCTGCAATCCTCGTCCGACAACTTCATGCTCGAAACCGCCGCCAGCGGCCCTGCACAGATCGGTGTTGCGGGCGAGGACGGGCGCGGACAGATCCGGCAGGGCATGCTCGAAGCCTCGAACGTCAGCATCGTCGAGGAACTGGTCGACATGATCGAGGCGCAGCGAAGCTACGAGATCAACTCGAAGATGATCTCCGCCGTCGACGAGATGCTCAAGAACGCGAACCAGACGCTCTGATCATGAAGCGGCGCATCACCCTTCTGCTTTCGGCGGCGGTGCTGGCAGGGTTTCCCATGCTGCCAGCGCTCGCCGCGAAGAAGCCGCCCAAGCCTTCGGGCTACGAGCCGACGCTGCCCGCCGCGCCCGCGCCGGTCGCAGCCGCGCCGACCGGCGGCATCTTCTCGGCGACGATGGGCTATGCACCGCTCTATGCCGGAACCCGCGCGCATGCGGTGGGCGATCCGGTTACTATCGTCCTGCTGGAAAGCACCACCGCGTCCAAGGCGGTCAGTTCCAAGAGCCAGAAGGGCGGCGGCGCCTCGATCACCCCGCCCAGCGCCGGGCTGCTGTCGTTTCTCAACCCCAATGCCCTTAATGCCAGCTCGTCCTCGTCGTTCAATGGTCAGGGCAATGCGGCGCAGACCAGCGCGCTGGCATCGACGCTCACCGTCACCATCGCCGAAGTGCGCCCCAACGGGACCGCACTGGTTCGAGGAGAAAAGCAGATGTTGCTGAGCCAGGGCGATGAATGGGTCCGCTTTTCGGGGATCGTGCGCCTTGCCGACATCGACGAGGACAACGCCATCGCCTCTACCCGCGTGGCCGACGCCCATATTCAGTATTCCGGCAAAGGCGCGTTGCAGACCGCCAGCAAGCAGGGCTGGCTGGGCCGCTTCTTCAACGCGATCTCCCCGTTCTGATGGCCCGGACAACACCTCCGATCGCGCGAGCGTTCGCCTCTCTTCTCCGCTCCCGCAGGCTAGAGGGGAACTGGTGGCTCGCGCCCGTTGCTGCGCTCGCGATCCTCAGCCCCGGCACTGCGATGGCCGAGCGCGTGCGCGATCTCGGCCAGTTCCAGGGCGTGCGTTCGAACCAGTTGACCGGCTACGGCGTAGTCGTCGGCCTGCCCGGCACCGGCGACGACAATCTGGAATATCTGACGCAGGCGATGAAGGGCGTCTCGGGCCGCATGGGCCTGACGCTGCCCGCAGGTGTCTCCCCCGGCCTCAAGAACGCCGCGGCGGTAATGGTGACGGCGGACCTTCCCGCTTTCGCCAAGCCCGGCCAGCGCATCGACGTGACCGTATCGACCATCGGCAAGGCCAAGTCGCTGCGCGGCGGGGCGCTGATCATGGCGCCGCTCTATGGCGCGGACGGGCAGATCTACGCGATGGCGCAGGGCAACCTCGCCGTGGGTGGCCTCGACGCCTCGGGGCGCGACGGCTCGAAAGTCACCGTCAATATCCCGACCGTGGGCCGCATTGCCGAGGGTGCCTCGGTGGAGCGCGCCGTCGCCACCGGGTTCGATACCGCGCCGGTGCTGCGCTGGAACCTGTTCGACGCCGATTTCCTCACCGCCGCACGGGTGCGCGATGCGATCAACCAGCGCCTGCCCGGCATCGCCACGGTGGAGGACGGGGTGACGCTGGCGCTCACCCTGCCCGCCGATCCCAACTCACGCGCCTCGATGATGGCGGCGATCGAGATGATCGACGTCGCCCCCGCCGAAACGCAGGCGCGGGTCATCGTCAACAGCCGCACCGGGACCGTGGTCATCAACTCGGCCGTGCGCCTCTCGCCTGCCGCGATCAGCCACGGCAAGCTGACGGTGCGCATCGACGAGGACCAGCACGTCTCGCAGCCGCGCCCGTTCGGCAACGGCCAGACGCAGACCGAGCAGCACTCCGCCATTTCGGTGGACGACGAGAAGCACGCGGTGGCACTGTTCAAGGGCGGCGCCTCACTGTCCAAGGTGGTGGACGCGCTCAACATGCTGGGCGTCACCCCGTCCGATCTCGTGGCGATCCTGGAAGCGCTGAAGCAGGCAGGCGCGCTCAAGGCCGAGATGGTGGTGATATGAGCCCGCTGCTGCCTCCCACCTCCGCAGCCAGCCAGACCTCTGCCTTGGGCAAAACCGCTGGCAAGACCGAGCAGGACAAGCTGCACGAGACGGCGCAGCAGTTCGAGGCGCTGTTCCTGCGCCAGATGCTGGGCGCCGCGCGCAAGACCGACTTCGGCAGCGGCAGCGATGAAGGCGCGGTGTTCGGCACCGATCCCGGCACCGACACCTTCCGCCAGATGCAGGACGACAACTTTGCCGACATCACCGCGAAAAGCGGCACGCTGGGCTTCGCCTCGCTGATCGAGGCGCAGATGGCGCGGTTCCTGCCTGCTGATACCGCAAACAGCGCAGGCGACGCCGACAAGGGCGCTCCCCCCTCCCCCAACCCTACAGACACGAAAGGCTGACCGGCGATGTCCTCCGACATGATGTCCATTGCCAAGAGCGGCATCCGCGCCTCGCGCGCCGCGCTCGACGTGACGGCCAGCAACATCGCCAATGCCGCTTCGGAAACCTATGTCCGGCGCAGCGTCACTACGGTGGAAGTGGTCGGCGGCACGCTGTCGATGACGCAGGCCGCCGTCAGCCTTTCGGGCACGCGGATCACCGGGATCACCCGCAATGCCGACACCTTCCGGCAGGCCGAAGTGCGCCGCACCGGCGCCGATGCCGCGCGCGCAGATGCCGAAGTCACCGGGCTGACCGGCATCGAGAGCGCCGTCGAACAGTCCGGCGCCTACGATGCGGTGGTCGATTTCGAGGCCAGCCTCCAGCAGCTTGCCACCTCGCCTACCGATGGCTCGTTGCGCGCTGCCACGGTGGAGAAGGCGCGCACCATGGCGCAGACCTTCAACACCGCCGCGCAAGGGCTCGATGCAGCGGGCGAAGGGCTGCGACTGGAAGCACAGGGCGGGGTCGACAGCGTGAACAGCGCCGCCGCCGCGCTCGCCAAGGTCAACCAGAAGCTGTCGCGCGCCATCGACGGATCAAGCGACCAGTCCAGCCTGCTCGACCAGCGCGACGCCCTGCTCGAACAGATGAGCCAGCAGACCGGGATCGCCACCACGATCAATGCCGACAAGACCGCGACCGTCACCCTCGGCGGCGCGACCGGCGTGGCGCTGGTGAACGGTGCCAGTGCCGGAACCCTGGCGATGACCAGCGCCAGCGACGGCACGATTGCCTTCTCGGTGACGAACGGCGGGACCAGCAAGGCGGTGACGCTCGATGCCGGGGCGCTGGCGGGCAAGAGCCAGGCCCTGGTCACGTTGGCCAGTACCCGCAGCCAGCTCGACGCAGTGGCCGCCTCGGTGATCGGCACGGTGAACGCCGCGCAAGCGCAAGGCGTCGATATCAAGGGCAACGCGGGCCAGCCGCTGTTCTCCGGCACCGGCGCGGGCGACATGGCAATGGTGGCAAGCGGCGGCGATGCATTGGCGACCGCGCCTGCCGGGGCTGCTGCGGGAAGCCGCGATGCGAGCAACCTCACCGCGCTGCGCAGCGCGTGGGACAGTGCCACGCCCGCCAGGGCGATGGATCAGGTGCTGTTCGACATTTCCAGCGCCGTCGCCGGTCGCACGGTGACGCGCGACACGCTGCAATCCATCGCGGACACGACCTCGGCAGCGCTCAAGGCGCAGACCGGCGTCGATTTCGACGAGGAGGCCACGAACCTCGTGCGCTACCAGCAGGCCTATCAGGCTTCGGGCCGGGTAATGCAGGTCGCCTCGGACATCTTCGACACCATTCTCGGCATCAGGTGAGACCATGACCAGCATTCCCGGCAGCGGCGTCACAACCGCGACAGGCGCTTTCTACGACCGTTCGCTCAGCGACATGAAGAGCCTGCGCGCACAGGCCGAGACGCTGCAAACGCAGGCCTCGACCGGCAACCGCCTGACGCGTTCGTCCGACGATCCGGTCGCCGCCTCGCGCCTGCGGCTGATGGCGCGCGCCGATGCGCTCTCGAAGATCGACACTGCCACCGCTTCTCAGGCGAGTTCGGACCTGCAACTGGCCGATGCCACCATGTCCGACATGGCCGATGCCCTGACTCGCGCCAAGGAACTGACCGTGCAGGCGTCCACCGGCACGCTCTCGCCAGACCAGCGCAAGGCGATCGGCTCGGAACTGGGCAGCATCTATGACACGCTGTTCTCGCTCGCCAATACGAAGGATTCCTCGGGCAACGCGCTGTTCGGCGGACAGGGCAGCTCGGCGGCCTATTCGCTCGATGCCGCAGGCAAGCCCAGCTATTCGGGCGGCACTGGCGCTGGCCCGGTCTCGCTGGGCGAAGGGCAAGCCGTCACCCCGTCGATGACCGGGCCGGAGTTCCTCACCTTCAAGGATGCCGATGGCAACCAGACCGACCTGCTCTCGATGATGAAGGGGCTGGCCGATGCGCTGTCCACCACCTCGGGCGATCCGGTGGCAGCGGCCAGCAAGGGCCTGACCGACCTCGACAGTGGCCTGAACGCCCTCACCACCGGGCAGACCGTGGTCGGCACGCGGATGGCGTGGATCGACCTCACCACCGACCGGCGCACCACCAGCCAGACCACCCGCACCCAGCTGGAAAGCGACATCGGGCAGGTCGACATCGCCGATGCCGTTACCCGGTTGCAGCAGACGATGACCGTGCTGGAGGCCAGCCAGGCCAGCTTCGCCAAGCTCGCCTCGCTCAGCCTGTTCGACCAGATCAGCTGACAGCCCAGTACCTGACAGCCAGGCACCTGACAGAAAGCCCCGCACCATGTTCGTAATCATCGGCATCGTCATCCTGCTGGCGATGGTGTTCGGCGGCTTTGCCATCACCGGCGGCGCGCTTGGCCCGGTGATGGAGGCGATCCCGCACGAAATGCTGATCATCGGCGGCGCCGCCGTGGGCGCGATCGTCACCGGCAACTCGATGCATGAGCTGAAGGCGCTGGGCAAAGGCATGGCCAAAGTGTTCAAGGGTCCGCGCCACAACAAGCAGGATCATGTCGACGTGATCGTGCTGGTTACGCGGCTGATGAAGATCCTGCGCGCCGAAGGACCGGTGGCGCTGGAAAGCCATGTCACCGATCCCAAGGCCTCCGCCGTCTTCGCCGAGTTTCCGCGCATTCTGGGGAACGACGCGCTTGTCCACCTGATCGCCGACACGCTGACGCTGATCGTCGTTTCTTCCGGCACGCTGGAAGTGAACGCGGTGGAAGACGTCATGGACAATGCGATGAAGACGCATTTCCACGAGATGCACGAGCCGCAGCACGCGCTGCAGGGGCTGGCCGATGCGCTCCCCGCGCTCGGCATCGTCGCCGCCGTGCTGGGTGTGGTGAAGACGATGGGCTCGATCGACAAGCCGCCCTCGATCCTGGGCGGGATGATCGGCTCGGCGCTGGTCGGCACCTTCATGGGCGTGCTGCTGGCCTACGGGATCGTCGCGCCGATGGCCGGGCGGTTGAAGCAG
This sequence comes from Novosphingobium sp. 9, assembly GCF_025340265.1. Lineage (NCBI taxonomy): Bacteria > Pseudomonadati > Pseudomonadota > Alphaproteobacteria > Sphingomonadales > Sphingomonadaceae > Novosphingobium > Novosphingobium sp. 9. The sequence goes on from NZ_CP022707.1 coordinate 130,771, forward strand.
ATCGTCGAGCAGGATGAGCAGATCTTCCACGCGGTGAAGCAGGTGGTGATCGCAAGCCTGCACGGCTGGCCGCAGCCGCTGGTGGTGGAATCCGCGCGCTCGGGCCTTGGCCACGCCTTCCGCCCCGGCCTCTCCGAGCTGCTCGACGCGATGAGAGGCCGCTGAGGTGGCGACGCAGAAGAACGAGCCCCCGCGCCCGATCATCGTCAAGAAGATCACCATCGTTGCAGGCGGGCATCACGGCGGCGCCTGGAAAGTCGCCTATGCCGATTTCGTGACCGCGATGATGGCGTTCTTCCTGCTGCTGTGGATCGTCGGCGCCACCACCGAGAAACAGCGCAAGGGCATTGCCGACTACTTCGCACCCACCCTCGTCAAGACGCGCGAGCAGAGCGCGGGCTCGGCCAACGGCCTGCTCGGCGGCTCGTCGCTGGTGGACAAGGACAACCTGCCGCATCCGGGCGGCAGCGGCACGCGCACGATCACGATCCCGCGCGATTCCACCGGCGGCAAGCTGGAGGGCGGCACCAAGATCAAGCGCGCCGCCCGCGCCAAGCAGCGGCTGGAAACCAAGCTCGCCTCCACCCCCGAACTGCGCCGCCTCGCCAAACAGGTGCGGTTGGTCGACACCACCGAGGGCGTGCGGGTCGATCTGGTCGACAATGCCGATTTCTCGATGTTCCGCATGGGCACGACCGTGCTGACCGGCGAGGCAAGCGCGTTGCTGGGCGCCATCGCGCAGGCTCTCGGCCCCGACGGTGGCCAGCTGACCGTACGCGGCCATACCGACGCGCTGCCCTACAAGCCGGGCCTCACCGGCAACAACTGGTCGCTCTCCGCAGGCCGCGCCGAGGCGACCCGGCAAGCGCTGATCCGCGACGGCATGGGCGCCGACCACTTCCGCCGCATCGAAGGCGTTGCCGACATGGAACCGCTGATCCCTGCCGACCCGCACGATCCGCGCAACCGCCGCATCTCGATCACCGTTTTGAACTGAAATCACGGGCTGAACTGATTTTCCGCCCCCTCAAAACGCGAAACGGCGGCGGATCGTATCGATCCGCCGCCGCTCGTTTCGGTCACTCGAAGTGCCGGAAGGCTTACCAGGTGAAGCCGATGGTGCCCATCACCGTGCGGCGCTGGCCGTACCAGCACCAGCCATAGGCCGCGTAGCAGCTGGTCAGGTACTTCTTGTCAAAGATATTGGTGGCATTCACGCCCACCGTGACGCCCTGCAAGGTGTTGCTGAGCTTGCCGAGATTGAAGCGCGCCAGTGCGTCGAACACGGTGTAGCCCGGCGTATAGATCGAGTTTCCGGCATAGACTTCATCGACATGACGGACCACGCCGCCGATCTTGAAGCCCGCCAGCACGCTGTCTTCCGGTGCCGACCAGTTGATGTTCGCCGAAGTGCCGCCCTTGCCGACGACGGCCAGCCCCTTGCCGACGTTGTCGGGGTTGGTGTCCTTGATCGTCTTCACGCTCTGGCGGCTGAACGCCAGATGGAAGTCGAAGCCGTAGGGCAGCGAGCCCGAAGCCTCGACCTCGACGCCCTGCGAACGGACCTTGCCGCTCTGGGTGACGTAGTTGGTCGGCGCAGGGGCCGTGACGACCAGATTGCTCTGGTCGATGTGGAAGTACGCCGCCGACATCAGGATATCGGTGCCGGGAATCTGATACTTGGCACCAGCCTCGATCTGCTTGCCAGTGGTCGGCTTGGCGATGGAGAGATCGGACAGCACGCTCGTGTTGGGCTGGAACGAGGTGGAGTAGCTCACATAAGGCGAAATGCCCAGGCTGGTCTTGTACAGCGCGGCCACACGATAGGTGAACTTGTGATCGTGCTGGAGACTGGAGGTGGTAACGCCCGAGGTGGTCGTCTGCACCGCGCCGCGAGCCCAGTCATAGCGACCGCTGGCGAGCACGCGCAGACCGCCAACCGAGATCTGGTCCTGCGCATAGATGCCCTGCTGGCGCTGCTGTGCCTTGGACAGGCTCGGCGTCGCGTAACCGTCGAGGTCGTAATTCAGCACATGGTACGGATCGCTCGGCGTCGCGGTGGTGCCATAGACCGGATCGTAGGGGTTGATGTCCGTCGCACCGCCGAAGGCGTAAAGCTCGCTCGAATGCGCGACCTGCCGGTCCACACCGAACAGCAGCTTGTGCTCAACCGGGCCGGTGTTGACGGTGCCGGTCAGCTGGTTGTCGTACGTGAACGTGTTCAACTGCTCTGCTGTCGCATAGGAATAGCGCGTGTAATCGGTGTCGCTGAGATAGCCGCCGCCCGTGTAGACGATGCCGAGGTCGCTCTTCACATACTGGTAGCGCGCCGCCGAGCGGAACTTCCAGCCACCGCCGAAGTCGTGGTTGAAGATGTACGTCAGGCCGAACTGCTCGCGGCTGAAGTAGTCGTCCGGCTCACCGCCGTAGAACTTCGTCGAAATCTTGCCTTCCGGATTGGCGGTCAGCGTGCCGTATTCCGGGAACACGCCGTAGTTGCCGTTGAACGGATCGTGCGAATAGGCGGCCAGCACCGTGAAGTCGGTCGAGGTGCCGGCGCCCAGCGTGACCGCGCCCGACACGGTTTCGCGACGGCGCTTGCCCTCGCCCATGGTCTGCTGGTCGTCCGCACCGTTGGCGCTGCCGTAAAGGCGCCACAGCACGCCGTTGCCGATCTTGCCGCCCACGTCGGCATCGACGCGGTACTGGTTGTAGGTGCCATAGGAACCTGCAACGGCGCCGTAGAACTCCTTGTCGATCGGCAGCTTGCTCTGCTCGTTGACGAGTCCGCCTGGGCTCGATGCACCATAGAGCGACGAGGACGCGCCCTTGATCACTTCGATGCGATCGAGACGCGACATGTCCACCTGCGGCACGGCGTAACCGGTGGCGCTACCGTACTGCTTCAGGCCATCGAGATAGGTATCAACGTCAAAGCCACGCAGCTTGAACTGGTCGTAGACTTCGGCCGAAGCACCGCGGGTTTCCGGCGTGACACCGGCCACGAAGCGCAGCGCCTGATTGAGGTTCTGGATACCCAGATCAGCGATTCGCTTGGAATCGATCACCGAAACCGACTGCGGCGTTTCCGCGATCGGCAGATCGGTCTTGGTGCTCGAACTGGCCTCGGTGATGGGGCGTGCCCCGGTGACGACGATCGACTCGCGCTGATCGCTATCCGGCGCAGCGGCATCGGCGGCATCTGCCAGCGCCGGGCTAGCCAGTGCGAAAGTTGCGAGACAGGCCGCCGCACTGGTCAGAAGCCGGGTGCGGGCGAGATTCTTCGACATCGGGATACCTTCCGTTACAAATTCGTAAGGCGCCCCTACTGCTATTGAGAACGCCTCTCAATGGCTGGTATCCGAAAATGATTTGCAGTTGCCATTGCGCAACAGCTGGCCCCTTTGCCATCACCGCCATTCGGACCAATGCAAACGGGCCGGGAGGGTTTGGGGAAACCCGCCCGGCCCGCGACCCGCCGCTTTGCGGCAGGCCGGGGTACTTCTTTGGTATGCCGTGCTTTTGCAGCGCCTCGATGCGACCCGAAGCGGCTCTCTTTCAGCCTGTCAGCGCAGCAGCGAGAGGACGTTCTGCTGGCTCTGGTTGGCCTGCGAGAGCATCGCGGTGGAGGCTTGCGAGAGGATCTGGGCCTTGGCCATCGCGGTGGTTTCGGTCGAATAGTCGGCATCCTCGATGCGCGATTTCGCGTCCGAGAGGTTGGTGCTGTTGCTGGTCAGCGTGTTGATCGCCGATTCGAGGCGGTTCTGGCCTGCGCCCAGCGAGGCGCGGGTGGCGTTCACGTCGTCGAGCGCGTTGCCCACGCTGGTCATCGTCGCGGCTGCCTTGGTCGCGTCCGAAACGTCGAGCGCGGCGGCGGTCAGGTTGGTGCCGTCGATCGCGGTGCTGGTCAGCGTCACCTTTTCACCCGCATTGGCGCCGGTCTGGATATCGAAGGTCTTGTCGGTGCCTGCCGTGGTCGAGAACAGCGCGTTGCCGTTGAACTTGGTCTGCGTCATCACGTCCGAGATCTGCGCCGTCAGCGCCGTCACTTCCGACTGCATCGCCGTGCGGTCCGAGGCCTGATAGGTGCCCGAGGCCGACTGCACCGCCAGTTCGCGGACCCGCTGGAGCATGTTGGTGACTTCCGACAGCGCGCCCTCGGCGGTCTGCGCCAGCGAGATGCCGTCGTTGGCGTTGCGGATGCCCTGGCTCATGCCTTTGATCTGCGAGGTCATCGAGGTGGAGATCGCCAGACCCGCCGCGTCGTCCTTGGCCGAGTTGATCCGCTTGCCGGTCGACAGCCGCTCCATCGCCGTGCCCAGCGCCTTGTCCGCCGCTGCCGACGCATTGCTTGCCCGAATCGCCGAAATGTTCGTGTTGATCACTGACATGATAAATTACCCTTTGATAAGTCTGGAAAATCGCTTCGCGGCGACCCCGGACCATCCGGCAGCACCGTCACCAGCCAGACCGGCAGGGCGCGTCGGTTTTTAAGCAGGGTCGGTCGATTTTTTTGGCAGGATGCCCCGATGCGCCTTTGTACGGCCTCCACGATCCTGCCGCCTGCAAACGGCAAAACCCTGCCGCTGCAATCCTTTGCCAACATCCCGCGCGATCACCCGCAAGCGCGCGCATCCTTTCTCCTACGGGCAAACCCGAGGGGTAGGGTTTTCAAAAGATTGGCCATTCGCGCGCATACCCGAGTCCGGAACCTGGTACATTCCAACGAGGACTTGGGACTATGGTCGATACAGCCTTCGACACCGAAAAATCCTGGAGCATCTCGCGCGAGCATGGGCCGCTCGCCCGCCGCGCGGCGGGGATCGCCGCCTCGCTCTACGACATTGCCGCCATCGACCTGCGTGACGCGGAACAACACCGCCCGGCACGCCCGCGCAGCCGCGTGGTCGGTCTGGCGCGCGGATCGAAACCGGCGCTTACCCGCGAGGGCGGCAACCGCATCCTGCTGACCTATGCCGACCCCGCCAGTGAGGGCGCGCTCGCGCTCGTGCTCGCCGCGCTCGCCGGGCCGCAGGAGCCGATCGCCGCCGATCCGCAGAGCCTTGCCGTCTTCGCGCTGGCCGAGCGGCTCGCCGCCAGCGACATTCCCGTGCTGATCAACGGCCCCACCGGCACCGGCAAGGAAGTGCTCAGCCGCTTCATCCATGCCCGCAGCCCCCGCGCCGACAAGCCGTTCATCGCGGTCAACTGCGCCGCGATGCCCGAAACGATGCTGGAGGCCATGCTGTTCGGCCACCAGAAAGGCGCCTTCACCGGCGCGACGGCGGCGTCCGAAGGCTTCATGCGCGCGGCGGACGGCGGCACGCTGCTGCTCGACGAGATCGCCGAGATGCCGCTGACGCTTCAGGCCAAGCTGCTGCGCGCGTTGCAGGAGCAGGAGGTGGTCCCCGTGGGCGCCAGCCGCGCGATCAAGGTGGACGTGCGGATCATCGCCTGCGCCAACCGCGACCTGCCCACCGAAGTCGCCGAAGGACGGTTCCGCGCCGACCTGTTCTATCGCCTCAACGTCTTCCCGCTCCAGCTGGCGCCGTTGCGCGAACGGGCGGACGACATCGCCCCGCTCGCCTGCGCGATGGTGCTACGGCATTCGCAGGATCGGGCGCATGACCCCAAGGCCATCCCCTGCCTGTCCGAAGCCTCGCTGGCATTGCTCAAGCTGCATTCGTGGCCCGGCAACGTGCGCGAACTGGAGAACGTCATCCGCCGCGCGCTGCTGCTGGCGCAAGGCTCCGCGCTGATCGAGCCCGAGCATATCGTGTTCGACCGCCCGGCGCGGCTGGTCCAGCCTTTCGCATCCTCGCCCTTCACCGCGCCACTGGTAGAGCTTCCCGCCAGCCCCGAGCACGCCAACGCCGAAAGCAGCAACACCGGCAGGGATCACAACCTCGCCAGCGTGGTCCAGACCTCGCAAGCGCGGGTGATCCTCGAAGTGCTGGAAGCCTGCGGCGGCAACCGCCTGCGCGCCGCGCGCGAACTGGGCATTTCCGAGCGCACGCTGCGCTATCGCCTCGCCTCGATGCGCGAGGCCGGGATCGAGGTCGGCCGCATGGCCGGTAGCGCCCGATGAGCGGCACTTCGGGAATAGGCGGGCTCGGTGCGGGCGGCGGCATCCAGCAGATTCTGGCGATGCGCCAGCAGATCATTGCCCGCTCCGACCTCCTCCAGCAGTTGCATGCTTCCAAGGATGCCAGCCAGACCGGACAGGCCGGGGCCTCGCAATCCGTCGGAGGCACCAGCCCTTCCGGCGGGTTCGCGGATTCGCTGAAATCCGCACTCGATGGTGTCAGCGGCGTGCAGAACCGCGCCGAGGATCTCTCCACCGCCTACGAGCGCGGCGAAGTGACCGACGTCGCCAAGGTCATGCTCGCCCGGCAGGAAGCCGGGGTCGCGTTCGAGGTGACACTCCAGGTCCGCAACAAGCTGCTGTCCGCCTATCAGGACATCATGAGGATGGGCGTCTGACCCTATGGCCGATATCGTTCCTGCCACCACCGGCCCCGCGATCTCCTTTCCCGGAGGTGGTTCGGTACTGACGCGCGTTTCGGGCTTCACCGCGCAGCCTGCGGTCAGGAAGATGCTGCCCGCCTTCGTCGGCCTTGCCGCGATCGGCGGCGCGCTCCTGGCGTGGTCGATGCTGAGCCCCTCGCCGCAACGCACGCTCTATTCACAGCTCGACGACAGCGAGCGCGCCAGCGTTGCCGCCGCGCTGGAGCAGGCGGGGATCACGTACATCATCGACAACCAGTCCGGCGCGCTGACCGTGCCCGAAGGCGACTATTACAAGGCGCGCATGCTGGTCGCCTCGGACGGCGCGCTCGCCGCGCCCGAAAGCGGCGATGCCATGCTCGACAAGCTGCCGATGGGCGCCAGCCGCACGCTGGAGGGTGAGCGGCTGCGCTCGGCGCGCGAGCACGACCTCCAGCTTTCGATCATGGAGATCGACGGGGTGGAAGCCGTCCGCGTCCATCTGGCACAGGGCGAAAGATCGGTGTTCGTGCGCGACAATACCCCGCCCAGCGCCTCGGTGATGGTGCGCCTGGCCCGTGGCCGCACTCTGAGCGATGGGCAGGTGCGCGCGATCGTCAACCTCGTTGCCGGATCGGTGCCGGGGCTGACCGCCGAGGCCGTGCGCGTGGTCGATCAGCACGGCGACCTGCTGTCCGATCCCGATGCTGGCAAGGACAGCGTGTTCGACCTGCAATCGCGCATGGAGGCCAAGCTGCGCGATCAGGTGGACCAGCTGCTCACGCCGATGCTGGGACAGGGCAACTTCTCGTCCGAGATCCAGGTCCAGCTGGACATGAACGAGATCACCTCGGCGCGGGAAAGCTACGACAAGGACGGCGTGGTGCGCTCGGAAACGCAACAGCAGTCGCAGAGCAGCGCGCCGGGACAGACAGGCGGCGTGCCGGGCGTGCTGTCGAACACGCCTCCACCCGCCACCCAGGTACAAGCCGCCCCGCCTCAGGGCACTGCTCCGCCTGCGCCCGGCGCCACACCTCCGAGCAACGGCGAAAGCAGCTCGACACGCAACTACGAACTGGGCCGTCAGGTCGAAGTGACCAACAACCACCCCGGCGACCTCAAGCGCATTTCGGTGGCCGTCGCGGTCAGCCGCGAGGCGATGAAGAACGGCAAGGCGACGGACGTCACCGACCTGCAACAGCTGATCTCCGCCGCCGTGGGCGCAGACACCCAGCGCGGCGATCAGGTGAAAGTCATCATGCGCACCTTCCAGCCGGACGAGACGGTCGCGCCCGCGTTCTACGAGACACCGTGGTTCGCCATCGTGGTACGCAACGTCGCCGCATTGCTGGCAGTGCTGCTGGTCCTGCTGCTCGGCGTGCGCCCGGCGCTGAAGGCGCTGCGCGGCGATGGTTCGTCGAAGAAGCAGGCAAAAGGCAGCAACCCCGCCGACATCGCCGCCGCCGCACTTTCTGCCCCGCAAGCTGTGCCGGTCCGCTCGACCGAGGGCGTGCAGGTCGATGTCTCGCGCGCCGATCTGCTGAGCGCGCAGGTCAACCTCGCCCAGCGGCTGGTCTCCGAAAAGCCCGAGCAGGCGGTGCAGGCGCTGCGCCAGATGCTGAAAGACCCGGCCGATGCCGGGGCGGCAGGTGCGCGATGAGCGAGCAGGCGGCGCTGACGGCGGACCTTACGGCGGATAAAGCCGCGATCATGGTGATGCTGCTGGACGAGGTGCATTCCGCGCGCATCCTCTCCGAACTCGACCCGCGCGAATTGCGGCTGCTGGGCGAGAAGATGGTCGCGCTGGGCGAGATCGGACCGGACGTGATCGCGGGCGCCATCACCGGCTTCGTCGAGACCAGCGAGGCGATGGGCATCACCGCGCACGCCCGGCGCGAGCAGGTCCACACGATGATGACGCGTGCAGTGGGCGAGGTGAAGGCTGACAACCTGATGCACCGCATTGCCCCCGAGGCGCCGCGCACCTCGCCGCTGGAACTCGCGCGCTGGCTGGTGCCGTCTGCCATCGTGCCGCTGATCGTGGGCGAGCATCCGCAGGTCATCGCCGTGCTGCTGGTGCAGCTGGAAGCCGAAATCGCGGCGCAAGTGCTTCACGCCCTGCCCGAGGCGGAGCAGGCCGAGATCGTCCACCGCGTTGCCACGCTCGGCCCGGTCGCCCCCATGCGCTGGCCATGCTCGACGACCTGCTGACCCGGCGCATCACCAAGTGCCATGGCCGTCAGGCGCTGACGATGGGTGGTGTGCGCGAGGCCGCGGGCATCATCAACGGCGTCGGCAAGCTGGTGGAAAAGCGGGTGATGGGCGAGATCGGCAAGGCCGACAAGAAGCTGGCCAGGCTGATCGAAGAGGAGATGTTCAAGTTCGAGCATCTCTTCGTGCTCGATCCGCAGGCGATGGGCGCGCTGCTGCGCGACACCCCGAACGAGACGCTGATCGATGCGCTGAAAGGCGTCTCCGAAGACGAGCGCGAGGTATTCTTCCGCGCCATGTCCAGCCGCGCCGCCGATGGCGTGAAGGACGAGATCGCCGCGCGCGGCCGGGTGAAGCTGGCCGATGTGGTCGCCGCGCAGAAAGCGGTGGTCGCCACCGCCCGTCGCCTCGCCACCGAAGGCGTGCTGGTGTTCGGTTCGGGAGACGACGACTATGTCTGACTTCGGGTTCCGCTTCACGCCCCGTCCCGTCTCGCTGTCGGGCGAGCTTACCGTTTCGCGCGGGTTCCGCGCCGACAACCGCTTCGATGCGTCGCCGCGCTTCACCACAGCGCGCCCGCTGCCCGAAGGCCAGCTGCCGCCGGGGATCGCGCCTGCGCCGCTCAGCGATCCGGTTGCCGATGCCTGGTCGCAGGGGTTCGAGGCGGGCTTCCATCAGGCCGCCGCCGAAGCCGCCGCGCAGCAGGCCGAGGCGGCGCAAGCGGTCGAAGCGCTCACCCTCGCCTTCGCGCGGATGAACACGCGGATGGAAGAGGAACTGCGCCTGCGCCTGCGCGAAACGGTCGCCGCGCTGTGCGAGGCCGCGATCGCGCCGATGACCCTCGATCCCGAAGCGCTCTCCCGCCGCGTCGCCAAGGCCGCAGGCATGCTGGCGCGCGCCGACGACGAGCGCGTGGTGCGCCTGCATCCCGAGGATCTGAAACTGGTGGCCGAGCGCCTCTCGCCCGACTGGAAGGTGGAGCCCGATCCTTCGCTGGAGCGCGGCACCGTGCGCGTCGAGGCCGCCTGCGGCGGCGTCGAGGACAGCCCCGCCCTGTGGCGCGAGGCGATCCGCGAAGCGCTCCACCAGTGCTGAATACGCGCCCATGCTGAGCACTTCTCAGAACGACATGCTCGGCACCCTGTTCGCCGAAATCGGCGAGACCGCGCTCGATCTGGCCCCGCGCCGCTACGGCGTCGTCACCGCCTGCGACGGCGGCCTGCTCGAAGTGATGGGCATTTCGGTGCCGGTCGGCGCGATCTGCCGCGTTGCCTATCGCCGCGAGAAGCCGCTGGCCGCCGAAGTCATCGGCTTTCGCGGCGGCAAGACGATGATGATGCTTCTGGGCGATACCGTCTCGCTGCGCCCCGGCGCCCGCGTGGTGCCCGAAGGCCGCCCCGGCATGCTGCCGGTGGGCGAGGCGTTCCTCGGCCGCGCGGTCGATGGTGAGGGCCACCCGATCGACGGCGGCCTGCCCATCGCCTGGCGCGACGAGGCCCCCGCAGGCGGCATCCGCGCCTCCGCGCTCGATCGCAGCCCGGTGCGCATTCCCTTCGATACCGGGGTGCGCTCGCTCAACGCGATGATCACCTTCGGCGTCGGCCAGCGCGTGGGGGTGATGGCGGGATCGGGCGTCGGCAAGTCGGTGCTGATCGACATGATCGCGCGCGGTGCCGCCAAGGCCAGGGGCGCCGAAGCGATCGTCGTCGGCCTGATCGGCGAACGCGCGCGCGAGGTATCCGATTTCGTCGAGCGGCACATGGAGGGCGAAATCCGCCACCGGACCGCCATCGTCGCCGTGCCTGCCGACCACGCGCCCAACTTGCGCCTGCGCGGGGCGATGCTGGCGACCGCCATGGCCGAGCACTTCCGCGCGCAGGGCAAGGGCGTGCTGCTGATCCTCGACAGCCTCACCCGCGTCGCCCATGCCGCGCGCGAGATCGGGCTCCTCCTGGGCGAGCCGGGCGCGGCGCGGGGCTATCCGCCCTCGGCACTGGCGACGATCACCAAGCTGGTCGAGCGGGCGGGCAACTCGAAAGCCAGCGGCGGCTCGATCACCGGGCTCTACACGGTGCTGGCGGACGGCGACAACCAGGACGATCCGGTGGTCGATACCGCCCGCGCGATCCTCGACGGGCACATCGCGCTCTCGCGCGAACTGGCGCAGCGCGGGCAGTACCCGGCAGTGGACATCGCCGCCTCGCTCAGCCGGGTGATGAACGATATCGTACCCGTCGAGCACCGGCGGCTTGCAGGCACGTTCCGCGCGCTCACCGCCAGTTACGAGGCGAACCGCGATCTGGTGCTGATGGGCGCCTATCGCGCCGGGGCCGACCCGCAGCTCGACCGCGCCATCGCCATGCAGGCCAGCCTCACCCAGTTCCTGAAACAGGATGCCGACGAGACGATCGATCTTGCCACCAGCGCCAGCCAGCTCGCCGGGCTGCTGTCATGATGCATTGGCACGAGGTGCTGTCATGAGCCGTGAGGCACGCGCCAAGCTGGCCCGGCTGCACCGGCTGGAAAAGGTCCGCGCAGTGGCCAAGCGGACCGCCATGCTGGAGGCGGCGGCAGCGGAAGGCACGCTGGGCCAGCTGCGCGCGCTGAGCGAACGCACGCAGGCCATGGCGCAAGGCTATGCCAGCCGCACGGACATGGCCGACGGAGCTTCTCTGGTGCGTCTCGGGGCGTTTGTGTCCGGTCTGAACCGGCTTGTGAAAAGCACCGAGCACGACACGCAACGCGCCCAGAACATTGCCGATTCCCGGATGAAACAGCTGGGCGAGGCGGAACGCCGTCGTGCCGCCGTGGAGGAACGCGCCCAGCTTCAGGCCCGCCTGATCGCCCGCACCACCCAGCCGCAAGTGCTGGGCGGCATGCGTAAAAGCAGCGCCGAGGAATCTGGCACGGATCGTGAATAGCATCGGTCTCGACTGACCCCAAGGACCTGTGCGCACATGATCTCCTCGCCCTCGCCTGCCCTGCCGTCCCTTCCCGGCGCCAATCTGCTGAAAGCAGGCGTGAAAGCCGGTCCGGCAGAGGGCCTTCCAGCGCCCGCAGGATCGTCCGCAGGCACCGCGCCGCTCGATTTTTCGCAGGTTCTGGACGCCAGCGCACCGGCTCCGACAAAGATCGGCGGCAATGCTTTGCAGGCCGCTCCCGTCGAACCTGCTGCCGAACCTGCCGCGAAGATTCCGCCTGCCCCCGCCCCCGAAAGCGCGGCCCCGAAGGCAAGCCCTGCGGAGCCTTCCGGCAAGGGCGGCAAGATCTTGCCGGGGCGCGAAAAAGTCGCGGCAAACGCGATACGGGAGGCGGAGCAGAACAGGTCCGCCGAGAAGCCCTCTGGCAAAACGACAGACAAGATATCGCACGGGATATCGGGCGAAACGCCGATTGCCGCACCGCAGATGGCGAACAGCGAGACGCCGACCCCAGTGCCGGAACCTTCGCTCCCCGAAAATCCGCAGCCTGCCGCGAACACCGGGACCGCAGGAGCGCTGGCGCTGCTTCAGACCCGAAACGCGCGCGCGCCCATGGTCGCGACGGCGGCTCCGACGTCCCCTTCCACGCCGTCGCCGATCCGTGCGGCCCCGCCTGCCGCAGTGCCCGCTGTGGTGCCTACCGCGAATACCGGGCCTGTCGCCCTGCCGCTGCAATTGCCCGAGGCTCCGCCGGAAGGCCGTGCTCCGAACATCCCTGCACCAACCGGCCTTCCGCCTTCCGCACAGCCTGTCGCCATGGAGCAAGGCCGTACTGCGGACATGCCGGAGGTACGGCTGACCGCGCCGGTCGTCGCACCGGGTCCCGCCCCGATGACCGCGACCTCGGAAATGCTGAAGGCAGGCGCCCGTCCCCTGCCGGAAGTGACTACTGCTGCTGTCCCGCAAGCGCCGGAAGCCCCCGTCGATGCCCCGATAGCGCAGACGCCGTCCGCACCGATGTCGGTGTCCTCGACGGCCACACAGGACGTGCCATCAGCGCCATCACGCCCGCATGACCCCGAACCTGCCACCGATCCCGTCACGACGGCGCCGCTGGCAAGCGCCCCCGCTCCAACTCTCGCACCCACCACGGCACCGACGACCATCGCCCCCTCGCCCGAAGCCCCGCAGGACTTCGCCACGCTGGTCCAGAGGCTCAACGAAGCGCGCGAGGCGGTGACGCCGCAGGTCGTGCAGACCGCGCTGGTCCATGCCGAGTTCGGGCGCGTGAACCTGGCCCTGCGCCACGAGGACGGCGGGCTCAGCGTCACCATGGCCAGCCTCGACCCGACGTTTGCGCCCGCCGTTCAGGCCGCGCTCGCCGCCGGAGCCGATACCGCGCGCGAGCGGATGCAGGGCGAGGCGCAGCAGCAGGCGCCCTCGCGCCACGGCAGCGAACCGCGCGGCGAGAGCAACCAACAACGGCAGGATGGCAATGCGACCTCCGGCGGCGGTTCTGCGTCCGCCCACGGCGCCCCGTCCGGCAATACCGCCGCCTCGAACAGCGGCCAGCAGCAGCGCGACACCGCGCGCGGGAACGCTGCGGCGGACACCCGCCCGGCGCGCAACGGTGGCTCCGGCACCGGCTTCCCCGGCAGCGACACCGCGCCGTCTTCGCCCCGCAGCGGCCCGCTGGCCAGCGGCCTCTACGCCTGACCTCCCCTGTTTTTCATGAAGGATACCGATCGTGAGTGACGCCGCCCCTCAGGACGACAAGCCTGCCAAGAAGAAGAGCAAGCTGCCGCTGCTGCTGGGCGCGCTCGTCCTGCTCGGCGTGGGCGGCGGCGGGGCCTATGGGGCGATGCAGGTCGGGCTGCTGGGCGGTGGCGAGCACGGCAAGGTCAAGGAACCGGACGTTCCCAAGCTCATCCGCAAGGGGGAGGAAGACCCCTATGCCCCCAAGGCCGAAGGCGGCGAGGAAGGCGGCGGCGCGGAAGTCGAGGGCGAAGGCGGCGACGAATACCGCGTCGCCTATTACACTTTCGCGGACGAGTTCACCTCGAATCTCAAGGGCTCGGATGCGCTGGTGCAGGTCTCGCTCGCCTGCTCCACCCGGCGTGACGGACGCGTGCTGATGTGGCTGAAGAAGCACGAACTGGCGATCCGCTCGCGCCTGCTGGCGGTCCTCGCCGACACCACCGAGGACGAGATCACCACCGTCGAGGGCAAGGACCGCCTGCAAAAGCGGATGACCGCCGAAATCAACACGGTGCTGAAGCAGAACGAGGGCTTCGGCGGCGTCGATGCGGTCTACTTCCGCAATTTCATCATCCAGTGATGCCCCGGTGCCTGCCATGAACGCCGCTGCCAGTCCCCCGCCGCCGCCCCGCCGCCCGCACGGCAATGCCGCGGGCAGGCGCACTGCCCGCCACTGCCCCGAACTGCTGGGCGAAGGGCCTTCGCTGGGCGAACTCGCCCCCGCACTGGCGATGGCGGGCGAGCGCCTGGCCCGCGCCTTTGCCGAAGGGCTGGCCAAGCTCGATGCCGGGGCCGCCGCGCAAGTGCGCGCCGCGATGCCGCACGAGGCGCGGATGCAGGATCTGGCCGCCGCCGCCGCCTTGGTAGAGCCGCCCGCGCTGCCCGGTATCCACGTCCAGCTGGCGATCGGCGTGGCCGGGCACCGCGCGCTCGCCTCGTTCGAGGGCGCGGCGCTGCTGCGGATGATCGACCGGCTGTTCGGCGGACGCGGGCGCCTGCACACCACTGCCGGGCCTGCCCTGCCGCTCTCCGCCGAACTGCTGCTGGCACGGCTGGAAGAGGTGCTCACGCTCGCCTTGGCACAGGCGCTGGGCGTGGCGGGCGACAGCGTGCAGGCGCTGCGCCGCGAGAGCGAACTGCGGCTGATCGACGCCTTTCCGGCGCACGAGGAAATGCTGGTGCTCTCGCTGGAGGTCCGCGATCTGGATGGCGAGCGCTGGCACCTGCCGGTCGCATTTCCGCAACCCACGCTGGCGGCGCTGCTCGCCCCGCCGCGCCGCAGGGTCATCCCCAGCCTGCGTCCAGAGCGGCATGCCGGCCCATCCGATCCCACGCTCGAGCCCTTCGCCTCGCTGCCGATCGCGCTGACCGCCGTGCTGGTCGACATGCCGATAGCGTTTGCGCGCCTGTCCGAACTGAAGCCGGGCGACGTGCTGCCGGTCACGGTCGCGCGCCACGTTCCCCTGCAGATCGGTGGCCGCACGTTCGCCACCGGCACCATCGGCGAGATCGACGATCGCGTCGCCGTGCAGATCGCCTTCCCCGAAAGGACCGAAAGACCATGACATCCCCTGTCCGCACGCTCGATTTCCTGCGCGATGTCGATGTGCGCCTGTCTGTCGAACTGGGCCGCACCGAGATGAAGCTGAAGGACGTGCTCGCGCTCGGCCCCGAGAGCCTTGTCACGCTCGATCGCATGACCGACGACCTGCTCGACGTGCTGGTGAACGGCAAGCCGGTGGCGCGCGGCGAGATCGTCTCGCAGAACGGTCGCTTCGGCCTGCGCATCGTCGAGATGATCGGTGAGGGCGAGGCCGGGGGCAACGACGACCCTGACAGCGATGCCCCGGCGATGCCCGGTGTCGGCCGGTTCTGATGCTCTGGTATGTTCTCAAGCTGGCGATCATGCTGCCGCTGATCGCGCTGGCGATCTGGGGCTCGCTGAAGCTGGCGCGCCGGATGCAGGAGAAGGCCGGGATCGGCAGCGGCACGAAGTCCGTCCGGGTGATCGAGACGACGATGCTTTCGCCCACGCTCAAGCTGGCGGTGATCGAGTTTCACGGGCGCGAGATCCTCGTCTCGGCCTCGCGCGGTGGGCTGACCCGGCTCGCCGAAGCCCCCGCGCGGGCTAGGCCTGAATTTGCAGTGCCTTCGACGCAGACTCCCCCCACGCCCCGTCCCGGCTTCGAGATGCCGTCCTTCCGAAAGGACGACGCGTGAGGGCACGTTTCGCCAGACTGGCTGCTTTCGGCGCGGCGTGCGTGTCGTTTGCCGGGGCGACGCTGGCCCATGCCCAAGGCGTGGCCGCACAGGCACAGGGCGCGCCCGGCGGAGGCGCGCTGCCCGGTGCGCTGGACCGCGCGCTCGGCTCGCTGAACGGCGGCGGCACGGGTCCGGGCGGGCCAAGCCTGAGCATGTCGCTGCAACTCCTGCTCGTCATGGGGCTGCTGACGATCCTGCCCAGCCTGATCCTGATGATGACCAGCTTCACCCGCATTCTGGTGGTGCTGGCGATCGTGCGGCAGGCGTTGGGCCTGCAACAATCGCCGCCCAATCAGGTGCTGATCGGGCTGTCGCTGTTCCTCTCGCTGTTCGTCATGTCGCCCACGCTGGACCGCGTGAACCAGACCGCGATCCAGCCCTACTCGGCGGGCAGGATCAACGCCGAGCAGGCGATCCGGAACGGCGGACGCGAGTTTCACGCCTTCATGATCCGCCAGACCCGCGAGCGCGATCTGGCGATGTTCGCCGACATGGCCAAGGCGCCGCGCTTCAATTCGGGCGCCGATGTGCCGTTCTCGATCCTGCTGCCCGCCTTCGTGACCAGCGAGTTGAAAACCGCGTTCCAGATCGGCTTCATGCTGTTCCTGCCGTTCCTGGTGATCGACCTCGTCGTCTCCTCTGCGCTGATGAGCCTTGGCATGATGATGATGAGCCCCACCGTCGTCTCGCTGCCCTTCAAGCTGCTGCTGTTCGTGATGATCGACGGCTGGTCGCTGCTGATGGGCTCGCTGGCGGCGAGCTTCGGCTAGGGAGGCCGCGCGCGATGGATGACATCACCGGGCTGCTCGCCCTTGCCGACCGGATGCTGTGGACGACCGCGCTGGTCGCAGGGCCGATCCTGCTGGCCAGCCTTGCGGTCGGCCTTGTCGTCGGGCTGGTGCAGGCGGCGACCTCGGTGAACGAGCAGACGCTGACCTTCGTGCCCAAGCTGGCGGTGATCGCCTTCATGCTGATCGTGCTGGGCAGCTCGATGATGACGCTGATCGGCGACTTCGCCTCGGACATCTTTGCCCAGATCGCCAACATCTCGCAGGCCCAGCAGGTGGCGCCGTGATCCAGATGAGCTTCGGCTTCGGCCCGCTGGAAGCCGAGTTCTGGCGGCTGGTCTTCGTGATGACGCGGATCGGCGCCGCGCTGGTCGCCGCGCCGCTGTTCGGCAATGCTGCCGTGCCTGCGCAGATCCGGGTGATCGTGGCGGGCGCTGTCGCCGTGCTGGTCTGCGTGTGGACGCCAGTGGCGACACCGCCCGCGCTGCTCTCGCTGCCGGGGCTGCTGGCGATTGCCGGGGAGGCGCTGGTCGGGCTGTCGCTGGGCTTCGTGCTGCAACTCTCGTTCGCCGCGCCAGTGATCGCGGCGGAGCTTGTCGGCGGCGCGATGGGCATGGGGATCGCCACCGCCGTCGATCCCAACTCGGGCACGCAATCGCCCGCGCTGGGGCAGTATTTCTCGGTGGTCGTCACCGTGATCTTCCTGGCGTTGGGCGCCCACCTGCAATGGTTCGCGCTGGTGGTGGACAGCTACCGCGTGTTTCCGCCGGGCCATACCTGGCTGGGGCCGGAGCGCTTCGCGCTGATCGCCGGGTACGCCACGCAGATGTTCGTCACCGCCGTCACCATCGCGCTGCCGGTGTGCCTGATCCTCTTGGTGATGCAGGTGGCGACCGGCATCCTCTCGCGCTCGGCCCCTTCCCTCAACCTGTTCGCGCTGGGGCTTCCGGCAGGCGTGCTGGCGGGCCTTGCCGCGCTGGTGATCTCCGCTCCGGTGCTGACCGATCTCGTCACCCGGATTTCCGCCGACGCCATCGCCAATGCAGGCGCGGTGCTCAAATGAGCGGCGGCGAAAGCAGCGGCGAGAAGAGCTTCGCCCCCACCGAAAAGCGCAAGCGCGAGGCCGCCAAACGCGGCGACGTCCTGCGCTCACGCGAACTGGCGACCGCCGCCTCGATGCTGGTCGGCGCGGTGTGGATGCTGATGGCCGGACCGTGGGTGTTCGGGCTGCTGGAAGAGGTGCTGCGCGGCGGTTTCCGGTTCAGCCGCGCCGATCTTGACAGCTTCGAGCCCGGCCCCCTGCTGATACGCGCGATGTGGGCCGCCCTGCCGCCGATCCTGCTGCTCGGCCTGCCCGTGATCGCGCTGTCGCTGCTCTCGCAACTGGGCTTTGACGAGGGGCGCTGGCTGCCCGGCAACCTTGCCCCCAAGCCCTCGCGGATCGACCCAACGCAGGGGCTCAAGCGGATGTTCGGCCCCAACGGCCTGATCGAGATCGGCAAAGGCCTCGCCAAGGTCGCGCTGCTCGGCACTATCGTCTGGGTATGGGCCAGCACGCGGGTCGAGACCTTCGCCCGGCTGGGGCGCGGAGACCTTGGCGGCCAGCTTTCCTATGCCTGGCATGCGGTGGTCATGCTGCTGTTCCTGCTCGCCGCCGGCCTCTTCGCCATCGCCTTCGTCGATCTGCCGGTGCAACTGGTGCGCCGCATGTCGCGCCTGAAGATGACGCTGCAGGACGTGCGCGACGAATCCAAGGAAAGCGAAGGCTCGCCCGAGAAGAAAGCCGCCATCCGCGACCGCCAGCGCAAGATCGCCATGGGCGGCCTCGTCCCCGCCATGAAGGAGGCGCAGTTCGTCCTCACCAACCCCACCCACTTCGCCGTCGCGCTCACCTACGACCAGCTCAAGGCGCCCGCGCCGGTGCTGTTAGCAAAGGGGCGCGACGAAAAGGCCGCCGCGATGCGCGCGCTGGCGCTGGAATACGGGGTGCCGATGCTCGAATATCCCGCGCTCGCCCGCTCGGTGTTCTACACCACGCGCGAAAACCAGATGATCCGCGAGGAGCATTATGTCGCGGTCGCCTCGATCCTCGCCTTCGTGATGTCGCTGAAGCGCGGCGAGCGGCGCGAGCGGCCCCACGTCTCGGTGCCGGTCACGGTGCGCTTCGATGCCGAAGGGCGCCCCGACCCCGGCAGTTTCGCGTAAGATCGCTCAGGTTTGAAAATTCGGCGTGACCGAATTTTGCGCGGCACCGGCCCGCGCCCCCACCCACCACCCGTTCAGCATACTCTTGTCGGGTGATGGGTGGGGCGCGGGCCGGTGCTGCTTCAGAAAATGCCTTACCGGCATTTTCCAGACAGACTCTTAAACCGTTCCCTGCCCCGCCGTTCTATCCGGCATGGTCACGAGCACATCCTCTGCGTCCACGACGACGACTTCGCCCACCACGACCTCGCTCGCCACCCTTCTCGGCGGCGGCAGCGGGGTCGACATGCTGGCGCTGGCCAACAATCTGGCGACCGCGCAGTTCTCTGCCCGCACCAGCCAGCTCTCGACGAAGACCGACACGCTCAACACCAAGGTCTCCACTGCCTCCAACATCAAATCGATGCTGCTGGCCCTCGACACCTCGATGGGCACGCTGGTGCGCTCGGGCGATCTGGCGCGCACGCCGTCGGTCGCCAATGCGGCTGTCGCGACCGCCACGCTGACCGGCGCAACCGCGCCCAAGGGCAGCTATTCGCTGGAAGTCTCGCAACTGGCGGCGAACCAGACACTGGCCAGCGCGGCCTTTGGTGCAAGCACCGAAACGGTCGGCGCGGGCACACTGACGCTGCGGTTTGGCACAACCTCGGGCTCGTCCTTCGCGGAGGACCCAAGCCATTCGGCGGTCAACATCTCCATCCCCGAAGGCGCAACGCTGGCCGATGTTGCCAGCGCGATCAACGGCGCGAACGCGGGCGTCAGCGCCTATGTCGCGCAGACGGTGAACGGCGCGCAGCTGGTGATGAAGGGTACAGAAGGCGCCGCCAACGGCTTCACGCTGGAAACCGATGCGGCCTCTGGCAGCGGCCTTGCCAAGCTCGCCTGGAGCCCCTCCTCCGGCAGCAGCACCCTGATGACCACCGCGCAGGACGCCGCCTTCAAGGTCGACGGCCTGCCGATGACCGCAACCTCGAACAGCGTTTCCACCGCCGTCAACGGCGTGAAGCTGCAACTGACCGCGACCAATGTCGGCGCGCCGACGACGATCACCTTTGCCGATCCCACGTCCTCCATCGGCACCTCGATGCAGGATCTGGTCGATGCGCTGAACGAGGTGATGGGCGCGCTCAACACCGCGACCTCGCTCGGCGGAGACCTTGCCAACGATGCGGGCGCGCGCACGCTCAAGCGCTCGCTGATGGCGATCGGCAGCCAGACGGTGATGCCCAATGCCACCGGCACCGCGCGCACGCTGGCCGACCTTGGCCTCAAGACCCAGCGCGACGGCACCTTCGCGCTCGACACCAGCCGTCTCAACGCCACCGTGGCCAGCGATCCCGAAGGCGTGGCGGCGATGTGGACCAACGGCGTCAACGGCGTCTTCGCCACGGTCGACAAGGTCTATCGCGATGCGACCTCCACCACCGGCACCTATTCGCTGGGCGCCTCGATCAGCACCTGGACCAAGCAGCTGACGCAGATCGCCACCGACCAGAGCGACCTTGCCGAACAGCAGGAAGCGCTGCGCTCGCGCCTCGCCACCCAGTTCACCGCCTCCGAAACGCGGATCAGTTCGATCAAGTCGACGATGTCGATGCTGACGAACCAGATCGCGCAGTGGAACAAGTCGAGCTGAGCCGATGATCCACCGTCACCGCACCGTCCACGAGGCCTATCGCAGTGTCGATTTCGACGCCCGCGTGCGCGGCGCCGCGCCGGCCGAGCTGGTCCACGTCTGCTACGAGCATCTCGTCGGCGCGCTGGGCACGGCCGTCCATGCCGAGGGCCTCGGCGACAACGCCCTGAAAAGCCGCTCGATGACCCGCGCGCTGACCGCGATCACCGCGCTGCGCATGGGGGTGTCCGGCGAAGGCGGCGTCGCCGAAGCCCTGCGCCATATGTACGAATCCGCACGCAGGACAATTCTCGACAGTGCCATTGCTTTCGATGCCCACCGCGTCGGAGCATTGCGCGATGATTTTCTCGAAATCGCCAGTGCCATGCGGGTTAATTGACAACATTTACTCAGAGTGAATACGCCACCATTTCGGCACCGCAAAACCCCTGATTGCCATGTCTTTACCAGCCATACCGGTAACTTGCCTCGGAACCGGACCTTGTAGGGCAAGCATGCCGGACAATTAAAAGGCACCCCATACGGACAAACCGATAGGGAGAATGTCCGTGGAGCGTCTTTCGAATCTGCTTCTGATCGATGCCGACATGCGCCGCCGCGCCGCGATCAGCCACGCGCTGTCGTCTTCCGGCATCCATGTGGAGCCTTTCGAAAGCACGTCGGAACTGTCGGGCAGCTGGCCGCGCTCGGGCGTGATCCTGATCCACGATGCCCCCGGCGCGATCGCCGATGTGGTGGAACGCATGGCCGCGCATGGGGACTGGTTTCCGATCATCGCCTTTTCCGAAGACGCCACCACCGGCCGCGTGGTCGAGGCCATTCTCGATGGCGCGATCGATTATGTCGGCTGGCCGATCAGCCCGGTCGAACTCGCCACGATCCTCACCCGCGCGATGGGCCGCGCAGACCAGATCGGCAATGCCAAGCTGCGCGAGGTCATGGCCCGCGCCCGGATCGAGCGGCTGACCCGGCGCGAACGCGAAGTGCTGGGCGGCGTCGCCAGCGGGCTTTCCAACCGTCTGATCGGGGAAAAGCTCTCGATCAGCCCGCGCACCGTGGAGATCCACCGCGCCAACATGCTCAACAAGCTGGGCGCCAACCACACCTCGGACGCAATCCGCATCGCCATCGAGGCATCGCTGGTGTCGTGAACATCGCAGGCGCCATAGAGGCTGCCCCGCGTCAGCTTGCCCAGCGAACCGCAAGATCGCCCAACGCCTTGAGCACCGCCTCGTCACCGGGATGCACGTCTTCCGAAAACACCGGATTTTCGAAGTAACCGACCACGATCAGCGGCGCCTTGCCGCCCGGCGGCATCAGCACCGCCAGATCGTTCGTCTTGTTGCCGACGCCCTTGCGCATGCCGGTGCCGGTCTTGTCGAGGCCGCGCCAGTCTGGCGGGATGCCGGCGCGTATCCGCTGCAAGCCGCTTTGCGTCTCGGCCATCCAGCCGCGCAGTACGTCCCGACTGGCCGGATGCAACACGTCACCCAGCACGATCCGCCTGACCGTCTGTGCCATTGCCCTTGGCGTGGTGCTGTTCTCCTGCGTCCCGGCGGGGATCACGTTGACGCCGGGCTCATAGCTGTCGATCCGGCTCACGCCGTCTCCGATCTGGCGCCAGAACGCCGTCACGGCCTGCGGACCTCCCAGACGATGCATCAGGACATTGGCCGCCGCATTGTCGCTGACGGTCTGCACGGCCTCTGCCAGAGCCCTGATCGTCAGATGGCCCTGCGCCAGATGCGCCTCCACGACCGGCGAATATCCCAGAATGTCGGCCCGCCCGAACGAGAGGTTTTCGGCAAGGTCCAGCCGCCTGGCATCGCTCTCACGCAAGGCAAGCGCCGCCAGCGAGAGCTTGAAGGTCGAGCAATGGCAGAACCGCTCGTCCACACGCCAGCCGAAGCTGCGCCCGCTTCCGGTATCGTACACGAAAGCGCCCAGCCGTCCCCCGGCCGCCTTTTCCAGAGCCCTGAGGCGAAGCGCCGGGTCCTCTTTCGGCGCCCGTGCGCCGACGCAGGCAGACAGCACCATCGCCCCTGCCCCCAAGGTGAAGTTCCGACGATCGATCACCCGCGCACCTCCCTGCCGCCAAGCTGCAAGCTATACAGCGCTTTTAGGGCCTATCGACATTCAGATGATGGCGAGCCGAAAATGGTGATTTTTCGAGACCCGGAGCGCAGCGTACTTTCTGTACGTGAGCACCGGAAGCTCGGAAAATCGCCATTTGCAGGCTGTCAGGGCTGAATGTCGATAGGCCCTAGGAGGAAGCCCCGGCTATCTCCAGACCGGTGAGGTGCAATCTCAGTGCAGCGTCACCGGATCGTCCCAGCCGGAAACCAGCCGCTCGCCCATCTGGACTTCGGGCAGGCCTAGCGCCTCCATCACCATCGAGAGATGCGCCGCCAGAACCGCGAGGCTGACAGTCGCCCCTTCGCACATCAGTTCCAGACCATCCGGCTCCGTCACCGCGCTGGCAAGGCACTGGCCGTGACTCCCGCGTGACATCATCACGGAAGTCTGCGGCCCGATCAGATGCAGCGCCGCGCTCTCGGCAGCTCCGCAGGCCAGCATGATCTCGATCTTGCCCGCCTCGGCCCGGCTCAGCGACGGCCCCAGTTCGCGGGGTGTGCGCCGCAACAGATCGAGCGCCTCATGCAGGCGTTGCAATTCCTCACCGGCTGCACAGGACATGCATGCCCTGCGCAGACCGTCCAGACTGGTGGTCCAGCCCTGCACTTCGTGTGCGGTCTTCATGGTCTTCGTCGCTTTGTTCTTGTGCGTCCCTTAATGGCGGAAATGAACGCCTGAATCGCATCATCGTCAATGGGCAGAAATAGGCCCCTAAGTACCCGTCCCGCGTTGCGACAGTCTGCAATTGCTGCGCGAGAACGGGAACTCGCCCGCGATCACAGGATCACGCCTTATATCTCAGGACGATAGGGGACGAACGCCAGTTCTTCATGCCTACGGAGCAGGCGCGGCCTCTTTCCGCCGCTGTGCAAACCAGGGCTCCATGCGCGCGATCGCCTCGGCCACTTCCGCCGGGGAAACGGCGAAACTGAAGCGCATGAAGCGATGTCCGTCCACCGGATCGAAGTCGATTCCCGGCGCCGTGGCGACGCCGGTATCCTGCAACAATGCACGACAGAAGCCGAGGCTGTCCTGCGTCAGATGGCCGATGTCCGCCCAGATGTAGAAGGCTCCGTCCGGCGGCGCGATCTCGCTGAGGCCGAGACGCGGCATCGCCGCCAGCAGCATCTCCCGGTTGCGCCGATAGTTGGCGACATGCCCCTCCAGTTCCGCTTGTGCATCGAAAGCGGCAAGGCCCGCATGCTGCGCCATCTCGGACGGCGTCAGGAACAGATTGCCCATGCGCGCCCGCGCGGCGCCGACCAGATGCGGCGGCACCACCAGCCAGCCGAGCCGCCATCCCGGCATCGAGTAGTACTTGGAGAAGCTGTTGACGATCACCGCCTCGTCCAGAAACTCCAGCATCGAGTGCAGCTTCGCATCATCCCCTTCGCCATAGGCAAGGCCGTGATAGATCTCGTCCGAAACCACCCTGATGCCCCGTGCCCGGCAGACTCCAGCAATCGCCGCCAGTTCCCCGGCCGCGATCACCGTACCGGTCGGATTGGCAGGGCTCGCCAGGATCAGCCCTTCGGGCGCCGGATCAAGCGCCGCCAGCGCCTCGGCGGTAATCTGGTATCGCTCGTCCGGGCCGCACGGTATCTCGACCGGCTCCAGATAGAGCGCGCGCAGCGTGTTGCGATAGGCGACATAGCCCGGCCGCGCCAACGCGACCCGCGCGCCCGGCGCAAACAGGCTGGAAAGCGCCAGCACCAGCGCAGGCGAGGCGCCGCAGGTTAGGATCACCTGTTCGCGATCGATCTCCACATCGTGGGCCTCGCGATAATAGCGGGCGATACGATCGAGCAGCGCGGTGCTTTCCCAGTAGCCCCGCGGCGCGCCATTCAGCGATTCGCGCGCGGCCTCCAGCGCTGCGACCGGCGCCGGGGTCGATGGCTGGCCATATTCCATATGGATGACCGAACGCCCGGCGGCGGCCAGTTCGTGTGCCAGTCGACCGATGGCCATCGCATGAAACGGCTCGACTGCGGCAATGGGACGAACGGATAGAGCGGCATTTTCCATGCGCACCTGCTAGACGGCTCGTTGCGCAGCAGCAAGCGAAGTGCCCCCGGCGCCCGATACCCCCGATAAAGCCGGATGCCGCGCGCGCCGGCCCATTTCCCCGCCCGACGCCGCCCGTCCGATCCGGGAAACCACTTCATCGCCACACAACCCGTCACGATCGATGCAAATTCCCTTGCGCGATGCATCGCCCCCCGTTAAAGGCGCCCCTGCCCCGCATGCGATCACCCGCACGCAACCGGCATGCCGCTTTAGCTCAGTTGGTAGAGCACATCATTCGTAATGATGGGGTCACGTGTTCGAGTCACGTAAGCGGCACCATTGCGTCCTTTGTCAAGCGCTTTTTTACTCCAAAAATCCCCGGAAATCAGGCATAATCGGGCATCGGCCATCCGGTGACGTCCCCCTTTATCCATCTACATCCGGGCAATTTGGGGGCCCCGAATTGGGGGCCTTTTCGACAATTTCGAGTCGAGGCCCCCAAATGCTGACAACGATCCAGATAAACGCCTTAAAACCCAAGGAAAAAGCCTACAAAGTGGCTGACGGTAAGGGACTGTACCTGTTGGTATCGCCTTCCGGATCGCTGCTGTGGCGCGTGAAATTCCGATTCCATGGTATTGAGAAGAAGATGGCGCTGGGCGCTACCCCGACCTCAGCCTCAAGGATGCACGCCTGAAGCGCGAAGAGGCACGCCAGCAGCTTTCGGAGGGCCTCGATCCTTTGGCCATTCGCCTGCAGGCCAAGCTTGAGGCCGAGCTTGCCGCCCACACCACCTTCCGGGTCGTCGCCGACGAATTCATCGAGAAGATGGAAAAAGAAGGCAAGGCACCCGCGACAATCAAGAAAGCGCGATGGTTCCGCGATCTTCTCGAACCTGCCATCGGCCATCGCCCGATCAGCGAGATCACTGCCCACGAACTTCTCAAGGCGCTCCAGAAGCTCGAGCGCAAAGGCCATCATGAATCGGCCATCCGCATGCGTTCGTTCGCGGGCCGGATCTTCCGTTATGCTGTCGCGACCCTGCGTGCGCAGCATAATCCCGCAGACATTCTGCGCGGCGCGCTGGTGACACCCAAGGTCAAGCATCACGCCGCCATATTGGAACCCGTCAAGGTCGGCGAACTGCTGCGCGCCATCGACGGCTATGGCGGTAAGATCGAGACGAAGATCGCACTCCAGCTGATCCCGCACGTCTACCTGCGCCCCGGCGAACTGCGAAAGGCGGAATGGCCCGAGATCGATTTCGAGGCCGCCATCTGGCGCGTACCGCCCGAACGGATGAAGATGCGCCAACTCCACGCCGTGCCGCTTTCCGCGCAGGCCCTCACCCTGCTCAGGCAGCTTCGCTCACTCGGAAACTCCGGGACCTTCCTGTTTCCTGCGAACAAGACCTGGCTCAAGCCGATCTGCGAAAACACGCTGAACGTCGCCTTGCGCCGCCTTGGTTTCAGCAGCGAAGAGATGACCTCTCACGGCTTCCGGGCGATCGCCAGCACGCTGCTGAACGAAAGCGGCCAATGGCACCCCGATGCGATCGAGCGCTCGCTCGCTCATCGGGAACGCGATCAGGTGCGCGGCGCCTATCATCGCGGCGCCCACTGGGACGAGCGCGTCCGCATGGCGCACTGGTGGTCGGATTATCTGACAAAGCTGAGGGACGGAGCCGAGGTATTGCGGCCGAAATTCGGCACCTGAAGCTGAAGTTCCATTGCCCCGTTGAAGGAGACTTGCACGATCGGCAAACTCAGGCTCACTGTCCGCCTTTGCCGGCGTCAGATCGACGGACAGCCAGAAGGCATGCTCGATCTGATGGAGGCCGTCCTCATGACGACCGCCCCATGGCAGACCTCCCTGACGGCAGGCGACCGGCGATGGCTTCAGTGTCCGCCACGATCAAAACGATCGTGTATCACTTCGAGAAACCACCCGGTGCGTATCCGCAAAGGCTCATGAAGGAGAGCTATGCCCTGCCCTGATACGGCCCCATCCCTTGAAGTCTTGGGCTTTTGTCTCACAACTCGCTGGCTTCGTCGGCCGCAAAAAACCGCTTGATCACATCCCTCGCGAGACGTGCTGGCCGCATGGTCGCCGCATCGAGGCAACACCAGCTGGATTTGACTTCAGCCAGAACTTCTTCCCCGCGCCGGATCACCGTCTCGTAAAACGCTCTGGCGCCCTGAACCTTTTCCAGAAGCACGGTTGCAATGACATCGTCCTCGAGAAAAGCCGGTTTGCGGTAGGTAATTTCGTGCTTGATCGCCACCCACAGATGCTGGCTGATCGCCTCGGCAGGAGCCAAGGCTCGCCAGTGATCGATGACTGCAGCCTGCACCCATTTCAGGTAGCTGGCATTGTTGACATGCCCCATAAAGTCGATGTCGCTAGGCTCGATGCCGATCAAAAACCGGTGGGGAATGGCTTGGTTCACGTATAGGTCAATATCACGCCCCATGGGTCAAAGGAAGCGGATTACCCTGCGTTGAGCTCAGCGGCTCCCGCGAGCTCTGGCCGATAAACCAGGCTGGGACATTCGCGACAGTCGGCTTCTGAAAAACCGGCCCAGCAAAGCCGCCGTTCACGGAACTGCAGAAGCCTCTTGCTTGAAAACGGCAACGCCTCCCAGTATCGTCATTTTGAACGATGCTAGTGATCTCGATAGCCTTAGTTCGTTTGCTTGGCAAAGCGACACCTTCAATTCCCCAGGGGCAAAAGTAGCGGGTGGTAGACCGCCATCAGTCGCTTGCGTAACGCGAGGAGAGCTTTGGGGTTTGGCCAACTCCGAGCAAAACTTCTAGATGCCCTGCGGCCGCTTTCTCCCGATCCAAATGCATGGATTGAATACAGCTGCCATCCACATCCTTTGCCAGCCTTCGTAAAAGTAAGCTCTTAGTGAAGCACACATACCCCTCATACAAGTCTTAAAATCACACTTCTGCCAAAGTAGTTCTAACCTATCGAGGCTTCTCGCTGGCATCACGGGCCGGCGACGGGAAAGGTCAGTTCGAACCAGAAACGGTTTCCCGCCGGGCGATTGACCACCCCGACTTCGCGGTCATACTTGAAAAGGATTCCCCCCTTCTTGAATAGATCATATTCGATCTGCGGACCGATGCCAAACTCGCGCCCCTTGAAGCCGCCATCGACAGGCATCCCATCGACCGTATCGTCGCCGAGTTGCTGGTGCCAATAGCCTTGAACCGCGAGCCGCAACTTCGGCAGGCTGTCGAAGGGACGCAAGTGAACGCTCTGATCAATATTGATCGCCGAGCCCGAATGGTAATGCGTGGCACTGTTGGTGGTGTTGAACTCGCTGACGATCGCCGTGGAAATCTCGACCTTCGGGTTGGGGAACCAGGTCATGAAAATATCCGGCGCGAAGGTCCAATAATTATACCCGAGATTGGCTAGGCGATTCTTGTTGTAGCTGCCGGTCGGCGCCCAGATATCCATCCCGCCGTAGATGAAGAAATTATGCCGGTCATTGGCATAAGTGACGTAGAGCGGTTCAATATCGATATCGGCAAAGCCGGTGGCGCTGTCGCGGTGGCCCGCGGCATTGATGCTCTGGCCGACGAAAGTCGTGATGATGCCGCTGGAAAGGTGGATGTTCTTCGAGATGTTCACCGGATAGGTATAAACGAGGCGCGGCGCTTCGACCTTTATGTCGGCCTTGAAATCGGGAACCACCGGCTTGCCATTTTCACCGGGCAGTCCGGTGACATCGTAATATTGCGAGTAGCTGAAGAACTGGAGGTCACCAGGGGCTGGCAATATGCCAGTCAGCACGGTGTTCACCCCGTTGGGATAATGGCTGAGACCGTTCTCGCTCGCCTGTGCGCCGGTGGGCAGCAGAATGGCGAGTATGCCGCCCAGCACCAGCCTGCGGCTTTTGCACCGCCCCCCGATCCGCATCGCTGCCTTCGCACCGGCGCGGCCAATCAGGGCATGGCTCGGGATTCCATCGGAAGACCTTTTCATTTCGGCAGCCCTCTCCTGCGGCCTTGCATGGCCGCCTTTGCGCGTCGATCGAGATATTGTCCCTCGTCGATCGTCTCGCTCAAATGAGCCGTAGCGCGCGATTTCGCGCAAGCTGGCGTGACCCGATAATGACTATCGGCATTTCTGGGATGGCAGGGGAGCGGCCAATGCCGATAGCGACTATCGGCAGGCTTGCATTGCGTCTTTCGGTAGTGCGGGCGAGGCATCGGGCAGCGAAAACAGGCGCCATTGCCCAAGCGATGGTCAAAAGGGACGAGCGATGCTGAAACCGGACTTATCTAGAACCCGTGCCATCATCCGACTGGCGATCGGGCCGGGGTGCCGCCGATGAGCGGGGCCTTCGATTATATCGTGGTCGGTGCCGGCAGCGCGGGCTGCGTCACCGCCGGGCGGCTGGTCGGCGAGCATGGCGCGCGGGTGCTGTTGCTCGAACAGGGGCCGGGTGACAGCCATGCCGTTATCCGGATGCCGGCGGGCAGCTTCAAAATGCTTTTCGCGCCGAGCCCCTTCGTCAAGCATTATGCCAGCGTACCGCAGTCCGAACTCGCAGGGCGCTCGGTCTCGGTGCCGCAGGGCAATGTCGTGGGCGGCGGTAGTTCGGTCAATGTCATGGCCTATACGCGCGGCTCGCGCCTTGATTACCAGCGCTGGGACGAGGCGCTGGGCGGTGGCTCAGGCTGGGACTGGGAGGGGCTGCTGCCCTATTTCCGCCGGCAGGAGGGGCATGTGCGGCTCGACAACGTGGCGCATGGCGGATCGGGACCGCTCAAGGTGCGTGATCCCAATTACCTCGCGCCAATTGCCGGTGTGTTCCTCAAGACAATGCAGCGCCTGGGCCTGCCTTTCCGCGATGACTTCGCCGGTGGCGACCTGCATGGCATCGGGTATATCCCCACCACCATCGACGGAGCGAAACGGTGCAGCGCGGCCGACGCTTTCCTGCGCCCGGTACAGGGCGACGCGCGGCTGACGCTGGTATGCAAGGCGCAGGTGACGCGGCTTCTGCTTGAGGGCTCCCGCGTGATTGGCGTCGAATATGCCGAGGGCGGCAAACTGCACCGCGCCACCGCCTCAGCCGAGGTGGTCCTTGCAGCGGGCGCCTTCGCTACGCCGAAGCTGCTGATGCTTTCCGGCATCGGCCCGGCTGATCACCTGCGCGAGCATGGCATTGCGGTCGCCGCCGATCTTCCCGGCGTCGGGCAGAACCTGCAGGATCACAATGTCACCTTCCTCACCGCCGAGACGCGGGGAAATTACGGGTATTACCGTGCCGACAAGGGGCGCAATCTTGTGCGCAACCTGCTGCATTACGGCCTGTTCGGCGGCGGCCCCATCGCCTCGAACGGCGCCGAGACGATGGGTTTCGTCAATCTGACCGATCCCTCGGCCGATCCCGATATCCAGCTCTATTGCCTTGGCGTGATGTGGCCGGGCCTTGCCGCCGAGCAGCAGAAGCCGGGGCTGACGCTGATGGCCAATCTGGTCAAGCCGCTCTCGCGCGGGGCGGTACGGCTGCGCTCGGCCGATCCGGCCGAGGACCCCCTGGTCGACCTGGGCTGGTTGCGCGACACTTCGGACGAGGACCGGCTGCTCAGGGCACTGCGCTATCTGCGCGAGATTGCCGCGACCGACCCGCTCGCCTCGATCATTTCCGCCCCGCGCCTGCCCGATCCACAGGTCACCGATGACGCGGGCCTGCGTGCCTTTATCCGCAGCAGCACCGAGAGCAATTATCATCCCGTCGGCACCTGCCGCATGGGGCGTGACGGTGACCCGATGGCGGTGCTCGATGCACGGCTGCGGCTGCGCGGCATCGAGGGTCTCCGGGTCTTCGATGCCTCGATGATGCCGGTGATCCCTTCTGCCAACACCAATGCGACGGTGATGGCCGCCGCCGACAAAGGCGTCGATCTGATGATGTCCGGCTGACCCTGACTGCCGAGCCCATTGTCCCTGCCAAGAGGAGCATAATCATGTCACCATTCCGGCCCGAGGCCGAACTTAGCGAAGCCCTGCGCGGCGGTTTCTTGATCGATGGCGCCTGGCAGGCCCCGAAGGAAGGGCGGCAGGTCGACATCGTTTCGCCCGATACCGGCGAGTGCCTGCTCCGCCTGCCGCTTGCCGGGCCGGACGATGTCGATGCCGCGATCCGCGCCGCGCGTGCGGCCTTCGACCATGGTCCCTGGCCGCGCATGAGCGGCGCCGAGCGCGGCGAGGTAATCGCCCGCATCGCCGAAGGCCTGCGCGCGCACGCCGACCTGTTGGCCCGCCTGTGGACCGCGCAGATCGGCGCACCAGTTAGCTTTGCGCGGATGTTTGCAGGCTTCGCCGCACCGGTCTTCAATTATTTCGCCGATCTCGCGGGCCATTACGCCTTCGAGGAGACCCGACCCTCGCTGACCGGCACCGCCCATATCCGGCGCGACCCGGTGGGCGTCGCCGGGCTGATCGTGCCGTGGAACGCTGCCTTGCCGCTTCTGTCCTTCAAGCTGGCAGCGGCACTGGCGGCGGGCTGCACAGTGGTGGTCAAGGCGCCGGTCGAGACGCCGCTCGAAGCGCTGGTGATTGCCGAGATAGCGGCCGCGGCGGGGCTGCCGGCAGGCGTGCTCAATGTAGTGACCGGCGACCGCGCCGAGGGCGAGCGGATCGTCGCCTCGCCATTGATCGACAAGATCAGCTTCACCGGCAGCACCACGGCGGGCAAGGCGGTTGCGCGGGCCTGCATCGAGCGCATGGCGCGTTTTACGCTGGAACTGGGCGGCAAGTCGGCGGCGGTGCTGCTGGACGATGTACGACTGGACAAGGTGTTGCCGGTGCTGGCGCCCTTCACCATGCCGCTTTCGGGGCAGATCTGCTTCGCGCAGACGCGCATCCTCGCGCCGCGCACGCGCTATGATGAAGTGGTGGCGGCCTATGCCGGCGTCATGCAGGGGTTGACGGTCGGCGATCCCTGGGCCGAAACCACGCATCTCGGCCCGCTCGCCAATGCACGGCAATTCACGCGCGTTTCCGATTACGTGGGCATCGGCCAGAGCGAGGGCGCGCGGCTGGTCTGTGGCGGCGGACGCCCCAAGGGTCTCGATCGCGGCTTCTTCTTCTCACCCACTGTCTTTGCCGATGTCACCCCCGACATGCGGATCGCCCGCGAGGAGGTGTTCGGCCCTGTGGTGGTGGTGATGGCCTATGAGGACGAAGCCGATGCCTTGCGCATCGCCAATGCGACGGATTACGGCCTGACCGGCACGGTGTTCACCGAGGACCCTGCGCGCGGCGCCGCCTTCGCGCGGGGGATCGACGCAGGCGCGGTCACCGTCAACGGGCTAGAGATCGTGCCCGGCGTGCCGTTCGGCGGCACGAAACAATCGGGTATAGGGCGCGAGGGTGGTCCGGAAGGGCTGGAAGCCTATCTCGAGAGTCGGGTGGTCACCGTACCGGCGTGAGTGTTGCCCAGCGCGGGGGAGACTTGGCACGGCCTTTCCCACGCCCAAAGAACCGAAAAAAGTAGATAGTGATTATTCGCGACAACGGGTTTACGCTGCCACGCCTGATCCCCTAGCTTGCCCGGCCAAGAGGATGCTGCAAGACGCGGGACCACCCGCGCGGCGATAGTGAGAGGTCAGATGCGGTGGAACTGCGCGATTTCGACCTGAATTTGCTACTGGTGATGGATGCCCTGTTCGAGGAAGGCACGCTGACGCGCGCCGCCCAAAGGCTGCGGCTGAGCCAGCCCACCATCAGCGCGGCGCTTGCCAAACTGCGCAGCCAGTTGGGGGACGAGCTGTTCATCCGTGCGAGCGGCAGCATGCAGCCCACGGCACGCGCGCAGGCCTTGCGGCCCGCCATAACCGGCATCCTGCAATCCGTGCGCAGCGATGTGCTGGCGCAGGCGGATTTCGCGCCATCGACCTATCATGGCACGATCACGCTCAGCCTCTCGGATATAGGCGAGCTGGAGTTCCTGCCACGCCTGCTGGCCCTGCTCGAGGCCGAGGCGCCGGGCGCGCGGCTGCGCTCGGTAGTGGCCAATCCGCAGGATCTCGCGGCGATGATGGATGCAGGCGAGGTCGATCTGGCTATCGGCTATTTCCCCGATCTGGTCACCGCTGTGTTCAAGCAGCAGCTGCTGTTCCGCCATGGCAGCGCCTGTATCGTGCGCAACGAC
This sequence comes from Novosphingobium sp. 9, assembly GCF_025340265.1. Taxonomy (NCBI): domain Bacteria; kingdom Pseudomonadati; phylum Pseudomonadota; class Alphaproteobacteria; order Sphingomonadales; family Sphingomonadaceae; genus Novosphingobium; species Novosphingobium sp. 9. The sequence goes on from NZ_CP022707.1 coordinate 163,363, forward strand.
CATCCGACGATCCGCAAGACTTTGACTCTGGAGGACTATCTGGCGGCGCGTCATATCGCCGTGGCGCCGGCCGGGCGGCTGCGCGATGTGGTGGAGGCAACGCTCGCCGCGCAGCATCTGCACCGGGAGGTGGCGCTGGAGATTCCGCATTTCATCAATCTGCCGTTTCTCGTCGAGGCGTCCGATCTGGTGGCTACGGTACCACAGCCGCTGGCGCAGCAGTTCGCGCGGATCTGCGCATTGCGCGTCTTCGAGGTGCCTTTCGCGGTGCCGGCGCTGGAGATCAAGCAGCTCTGGCACAAGCGTTATGACGGGCATCCCCGCCTGCAATGGCTGCGCCGGATCGTCGCACGGGTGATCCAGAACCGGCCGCATCTCGGCGTGGCCTGAATCACCCGGCAGGCGCCCGTTTCAGTCCGGGCGCAGCACGATATGGCCAACCGCCGTGTTCGAGGCAGGCACGTGGTAGAAGCGGTAGAGTTCGCTTGCCGCCGCACCCAGGGCACCGCGCATGATCAGCCACATCACCAGTTCGATACCTTCCGAGCCTGCATGGCGCAGGTAATCGACATGCGGGCGCGCAGCGAGGCCTGCGGGATCGGCCGTCAGCGCATCAAGGAAGCCGATATCGAAATCGCGGTTGATAAGGCCGGCGCGTGGCCCTGAAGCTGGTGGCTCATCCCGCCGGTGCCCCAGACCTGCACGTCGAGATCCTCGGGGAAAGCCTTGACCGCGCGTGCGATCGCCTCACCCAAAGCGAGACAGCGCGCGCCGGTGGGCGGGGGAAACTGGATGACGTTGACCGCGAGTGGAATCACCTGCACCGGCCAACGATCGGGCGTGCCGAACATCAGTGAAAGCGGCACCGTCAGCCCGTGATCGACATCCATGCGGTTGACCAGCGTCATATCGAAACCATCGAGGATCAGGCTCTGCGCCAGATGCCATGCGAGATCGGGCGCGCCTTCGACATCGGGCACCGGCCTGCGGCCCCAGCCTTCATCGGCGGGCCGATAGCGCTCCGCGCAGCCGAGCGCGAAAGTGGGAATGACGTCGAGACTGAAGGCCGAGGCGTGATCGTTGTAGACAAGGATGACCACATCGGGGGTGTTCTCGGCGATCCGCGCACGGGTCGGGGCGAAGCCCTCGAACAGCGGATGCCAGTAAGGCTCGGCGGTCTTGCCGTGATCGATCGCGGCGCCGATCGCGGGAACGTGGCTGCAACCGATGCCGGTGGTGATGCGGGCCATCAACTCGCTCCTTTCTCATGCGGGGTGAGCGCAGGAAGGCCGTGCCATGGCCGCCCGCCAGCGACCATCATCGCGGTATAGGCCTCAGGGGTCATGCCGCTCATGCCGGCGGTGAGCTGGACAAAGGACTTGCCGTCCGTCGCGCCGATCTTGCCGAGGAAGTAGATGTTGCCGCCCTCGGCGATCATCGCGTTGTAGTCGCGGGCCAGCACCGCCAGTTTCTGGGCCTCGGTCAGCGGCCAGGTATCGAGATAGCCGCGCTCGTCGGCGAGGAAACGAGTCCGAGCCGCCGGGTCCATCAGCGACATGCAGAACTGGTTGAGGTGATAGCCCCGGCGCGTCTGTCCGCCGTCGAAGACGGTGGTGCCGGGGATGTCGTGATAATCGGGGATGTCGTGATAATCGGGTTGGGTCATGGCATGGCTCCGCCTGATCACAGGTCGAGGACGAGCAGCGGCGTCTTCGCGCGCGAGCAGCAAGGCGTGAACTGATCGTTGCTCGCGTGTTCCGCCGCGGTCATGAACATGTCGCGGTGATCGGGGATGCCTTCGAGCACGCGGGTGACACAGGTGCCGCACACGCCTTGCTCGCAGGAGACCGGCAAATCGATGCCCTGAGCCGCCAGCGCGTCGATCACCGGCTGGTCTGCGGCGACCGCAATGCGCTGGCCGGTGCTCGCGATCTCGACGGTGAAGGCGCCATCCGCCGCCGTGGCTTCATGCGCTGTCGCGGCGAAGAATTCACGGTGCAGCGCAGCCTCGGGGAAGCCGGCGGCCTGCGCCGCGCCTAGCACCGCGTCGATGAAGCCGGCCGGGCCGCAGACATAGACATGCGCGCCTTCAGGCGCCTCCGCCAGCGCCGCGGCCAGATCGAGCGGGCCGCCGGCCTCGTCGTCGAAGTGGCATTGGGCCTGCTCCGCGAAGGGGGACGCGGTGATCCGGTCGAGGAAGGCGGCGCTCGCCCGGCTACGGCAGGCGTAATGCAGCGCGAAAGGCGTGCCCAGTGCCGACAGAGTTTCCGCCATGGCGAGGATCGGGGTGATACCGATGCCGCCGGCGAACAACAGGTGATGCGGTGCTTCGGCGGCGAGCGGGAAATGGTTGCGCGGCGCACTCACATGCAGGACATCGCCTTCATGCAGTTTTTCCGCCATGCTCGCGCTGCCGCCGCGCGAGGCGACCTCGCGCAGCACGGCGATGACATAGCGGTGGCGCTCGGCCGGCGCGTTGCACAGCGAATACTGCCGGATCAGTCCGGGCGCGGCTTCGACATCGATATGGGCGCCGGCGGTGAAGCCGGGCAATTCGGCGCCGTCGTCGGCGACCAGTTCGAAGCCGGAGACGTTGTCCGCCTCGGCCCATTTGCGTGCCACGCGCAGCGGTATCTGGGTAGTGTTCATGGGATTTCCAGTTCTGTAGGGCGCCGGCCGCGCGGGCACGGCGCCCCGGGATGCATCAGAGCGGCGCGAGCGCGAAAAGCGCTGGGTCTTTCGCGAGTTTCTCGACGAAAGCCTCCTTGCTCTCGCCTTCTGCCAGGTTGGCGGTAATCACCACCACGTCGGTCAGGTCGCTCGCTGCCGCGTCGCGGAACACGCCGCGCGGGTCTTCGCCGGCGGCCACGGCCTGGCAGCCCTCGTCGAGCATACGGCGGGCGCGGACGATGGCGATGTCCGAAGAGGAGAGGTGTTCGTCTCTCTGATCGTGCACCTGGCCCTGGCTCTGGGTGATGACCACGTCATGCACCGAGAAGCACGGGCCGAGGCCAAGGTAATAACCGGCCTCCATCGAGGCGCGATCCTGGCCGTAGAGCGTCTCGGCGGTCCGGGTCATGCGATCGGTGCCGGGCAGCTTTTCGGCGCGATACTGGGTATCCAGCGCCTCCTTGGCGAGTTCGCCACTGCGGTGGAAGATGAACTCCCAGCGCCAGTGATGCTCGTTGTCGACCGGGACGTCCCACAACATGGTCGCGCCGCCCTCGCCAAGATCACCCTCGAAGCCGCCCACCGCGCAGGCATTGGGCATCACGAAATTGGTGACACGCAGCGAATTGCCACCCTCGGACAAGGCGCGCGTGGTGTAGATGCGGATGCCGAAACGTGTGTCCTCGACAGAGATTTGCGGGCGGGCGGTGTTCGAGAAGATGCCCCAGCGCGCCTGCATGTCGGCGCTGCCAAGCTCGATCTGGTGCAGATAGGACGTGTGCACCGGGTCGATGTTACCCTCGCTGGCCTGCAACCAGTTGGACTCGCCGAACCAGCGGCAAGTGTAGCGATAGGCCTGATCGCCGCGCAGAGCCGGAAAATCGGGAAACGGCGGCGCCTCGCCCGGCCCCAGATAGAGCCAGAAGGCGCCGGCCGCCTCATGCACCGGATAGGCGCGGGCCTTGATGCGGTGCTTCGCGGTGGGCGAGGCTTCGGCGGGCTGATCGAGCACGCTGCCGGCGCCATCGAACAGCCAGCCGTGGTAAGGGCAGCGTAGCCCGTCGCTCTCGACGCGGGCCAGCGCAAGATCGGCGCAGCGATGCGCGCATTTGCGATCGAGCGCTCCGACCTTGCCCGAACCATCGCGAAACAGCACGAGATCATCGCCCATGATGCGCAGGGGCAGCGGCGCGGCGCCTTCGGGCAGGTCGGTCACCAGCGCGACCGGCTGCCAGTAGCGGCGCAGCAACTCGCCTGCGAGCGTGCCGGAATTGGTGTCGGTGAGATATTGGTAGCGGCTGCGCGGATTGCGCGTGTCAGTATTGATCGGGGCGGTTGCCATGTCAGATCCTCCATAATACCCGCCAGCGTTTTCCGCTGTTCTCGGGATTGGCTCGGAATCTAGGGCGGCCCGCAGCCCTAAACCACGCAAGATCGCCGATGACGGCTATCAGGGAATTGCGGTTACAGAACCAAAACCGGCTTCTCTCCCGGTGGTTTGTGGGGGAGAAAGCCACTCAATGAAGGTGTAAAAAACACTTAGGGAGGCGTCCGTGTCGGCGGCTGGCGATGATAAGGACTGGTCGTGCAACATCGGCGGTTGAATGTCGGAGAAAGGTCAGTTTTTCTAGAACGCAACGCCTGGACTGGGACTTTGTGCTCGGTCCGGTTTGGAGCGCCAAAGTGGCAATAGCGGACCCTGGAACGGCGAGACTGTATGTTTCGATGCTATGGGTCACCGACTAAAACATCTTAGGATCACGATGGACTGGCATGCGCGATGCGCGTCCGCTCAGTCACCGACGGCCTAGTGCTCAGTTGGGCGCAGTTCGATCGACGGGCGCCTAAAGCTTCAGTACCGCCCACGCCTCCTCGATAATGATGTTGGCACTGACCGGGTCTGATCTGGTCAGCTCAATAAAAGCCTTGCCGCATGCAGTGTGCGGCGCATGGGGTCCTGTGAGGTCAGCGATAACGTCCAGCGCCCGGCTCCGGATGATTTTGGTGCGCCCGTTGGCCACTAGCTCGAGTTGGCTGGCGAGCGAGCGGATCAGGCGGGAGCGGTCTGTGCGAGGCCACGGAAGTAGAGTGGATTGACGAAAATCGATGGCTATAAATCGCAAAAAGCCATAGGCTCGCTTCGAATTGGGGGTGTATCGGCCCGCTCGGCTCGGTACAGAAGGTTTTATAATGGCATCGGCACAGCAACTCATAGGTCTCGTCAAGAGCCACGCGGAAGGCGATGCCGATCGATTTTTCGATCTTGCGATGCAATTGTCTGCGGCTGAGGACCAGAAGGGGCACAAGCGGCTCGCCGAGCAATTAAGGCAGTGGGCCGAGGCTGGGCAGGAGGCCCCGGCAAGCCGGGTTCCTGTCCCGACACCGATTGCAGCGCCTCGCGGTGATCTGGCGCAGTTATTGGTCGCATCCTATCCGGGCACCCGCCTTGGCGATGTCATCCTGCCATCGCATATCGAGGATGAGCTTGCCCACATCGTCGTCGAGACGCGTCTGCGCGAAAAGCTCGAGGAGAAGGGGCTGAAGCCACGCCGGCGCTTGCTGCTGTCGGGGCCTCCAGGAACCGGTAAGACACTGAGCGCCTCGGCGCTGGCGGGCGAGCTCCAGTTTCCGCTATTTTCCGTAATGCTTCATGGTCTCATCACCAAGTACATGGGCGAGACAGCGCAGAAACTGAAGATGGTCTTCGACGCCATCAAGACCACCCGGGGAGTTTACCTTTTCGACGAGATCGATGCACTTGCCGCTGCGCGGGGTGACGGGAACGATGTGGGCGAAGCGCGCCGTGTTTTGAACTCGTTCCTGCAATTTCTCGACGAGGATACCGGTCCTTCGATCGTCGTTGCAACCACGAACCTGGCCGCAATTCTAGACCGCGCCGTTCTGCGCCGTTTCGACATGGTCATGCCGTTTGAATTGCCTGATTGCAAGGCCATCCGCCAAGCGATCGAGCGACGCCTCGTGGGGTTCTCGACGTCCCGAGTGCGCTGGGAGAAGGTTCTCGAGTTGGCCTCGGGCCTCTCGACCGCCGACGTGGTTTCGGCAGCGGAAGATGCAGCGAGGCGCGCGGTCATCGCGGACAAGGAAGCGATTGCAACCGGGGGGTTGCTTGAAGCGCTGGTCCGCAGACGCACGCTTCAGGCATTAGGGGGTGATGAGTTTGCCGAGAAATCTGCCGCATTTCCAACTTCAGGGCTGGGGCGCGCCCGAAAAGTTCCGGTCAAAAATTCCGGGCAGGGGTAAGCCTCCCAGCGACGTCGCGGACCGCGCTGGACATGCGATAGCTCTGCTCAGTGCAATCGACGCTCTTCCGAATTTTCGGGGCCAAGGCGAGCCGGGAATTTACCTCGAAATTGCCGGACGGCCAAATGAGCCGTTGAAGCGAGGAAGCCTTGATGCGAGCGGGCTTTCGCTCCTGAAATTTGAGTCTGGGTCCACCGAGACGGGGGACCGCGAGCTGGCCACGGTGTTCGCGACGCCCAAGGGTATTGCGAACCTTCGGCAGAAGGTGGAACAATTTGGTTCGGAAGACATGCCGGATCGGGAGAAGGACGGCGTCATCATTCCCGGGCGTCCCAAGAACGCGGACCTTGTCCAAAGCCTTGGAGCCATCACTGAGGCCGGACTTCGAGGCCTGTGGCGCAGTCCTGCGGCAGCTTTTCCGGCTGATGAAGGGGCGCAGTTCTGGGAAATTTGGCTCGATCCTGAGTGCGCCGCTGCATTTGTGGAAAAGGCACCGGCCTTCGGGGTGACCATCGGAGCCGAGCGATTGCTTTTTCCGGAAGACATCGTGGTCCTTGCGCAGGCCACCCGCGATGTCCTCGCGCTTCTGATCCGGCGCGCGCAGGGGACAAGGGCGCTGGCGGTCCCGGCGACCACCGCTGACTTCTTCGATGGCCTTCCGGTCCAGGAACAGACCGCGTGGGTGGGAGAGATGGCGAGGCGCACGCAGTACGACGTCGATCCCGATCCGGGCTTTGTGACCCTGCTCGATACCGGCGTCAGCCGGGCGCACCCGCTCCTGCAGCCGGCCCTCCACCCGGACGACCGGTTCGCGGCCAATTTTGCGTGGGGGGTCGAGGACGTGAAAGGTCACGGCACGCAGCTTGCAGGTCTCGCCCTGTTCGGTGACCTCACCTTTACGCTGCAGCAATCCGGACCGGTGACGGTCCGCAACCGACTGGAGTCGGTCAAGCTCTTGCCTGATGCGGGCGTGAACCCGCATCACCTGCTTGGCGCAGTCACGCGTCAGGCGGTTGACGCGGTCGAAGTCACTTGGCCGCGGCGGCGGACCTTCACGATGGCAACCACCACGGGCGAGGACAGTCCGCATGACGGAGCGCCGACATCGTGGTCGAGTGAGGTGGACCAGCTTTGCGCAGGCATCTCCGGCAATATCCCGCACAAGCGTCTGATCCTCGTTTCTGCGGGCAACACGGACAACTTCAAGTTTGGTGCGGGAGATTATCTCGCGACGTGCGATCACGCCGACAATGAGATCGAGTCTCCGGCGCAGGCCTGGAATGCGATCTGCGTGGGCGCTTATACCGAGAAGACGGCATTACCTGCGGCGGATAGCCTGTCGCATCTCGCACCGTTTGGGGACCTCTCGCCTGCCTCGCGGACTGCGTCGTGGACGTCGCAATGGCCGCTTAAGCCCGACATCGTGATGGAAGGGGGAAACTGGGCGGTTGCGAGTTCTCCGCCGCCGATGCGGCATGGCTGGCTATCGTTGCTGACGACGCATCACTTGTACCCGGAACGCTCGTTCCAGTTCACGTTCGATACGAGCGCGGCGACCGCTCTTGCGGCCAAGCAAATCACTGAGCTCTGGACGGATTATCCGGCTTTCTGGCCTGAGACGATCCGCGGCCTGTACGTTTCGTCGGCCCGCTGGACGCCGCAGATGCGCTCGCATTTGCCGCACTCACCTTCCAAGGGCAGCTACGCCCGTCTTTTCCAGCGCTACGGGTACGGGGTTCCCGACCTCGAACGGGCGCGTCGCAGCGCTTCCAATGCGCTTACGCTGGTGGTCGAAGATACGATCCGCCCCTATGGGTTTTCCGATAGTGGCAGCGACGTTCTCAACGAGATGAAGTTCTTTACCTTACCCTGGCCGGTGGAAGCGCTTCGCAAACTCAATGATGCCCAGATCAAGCTGCGGGTCGCTCTGAGTTCCTTCGTGGCGCCCAACCCATCGGAGAATGCGCGCGGCAACCGCTATCGCTATGCGTCGCACAATCTGCGCTTCAAGCTCAACCGCGCAGGGGAGAAGGCACTTCAGTTCAAGGCACGTATTAGCAAGCTTGCCGAACAGGTAAACGGCCCAACGACGAGCGAGGAGGACAACTGGACGTTTGGCAGCGACCGTCGGGATGTGGGTTCGCTCCATATCGACGAATTGACGGGTAAGGCGTCCGACCTTGCAAGGCGTAATCTGCTCGCCGTGCATCCCGTGACGGGATGGTGGAAGTCCAAGTCTTTCCTGAGGCAGTTCGCCGACGAAGTGATGCCGCAGGTGCGCTTTGCCCTCATCGTCGAGATCGACGCCGGAGAAATCGAAACCGACCTGTATGCCGAGGTAAAGTCGGCGATAGAGGCGATGACTGCGACGCGAAATGCTATCGAGAACTGAGGCTGGTGCACCAGCATCGTTGGCGGTTCACACGTGGCGATCGCAGGTCGCACATGTCATCGGGGCGAAGGCTGCGTGCAGGCCGGCGTAAATGCTCCCAGGCCCGCGTGTGCCTTGAGGAGCTGGTCCTGATCTGTCGATGGCATTTGGTTTGTCACGTATATGAGGCGACCCCGCGCAAAAAGATCAGCAAAGGCGAGGCTAGTTGAGGCCCTGCAACGCACGTGCGAGCGAAAGGTCGTCGACACATCGTCGACTTGGTTTACGATTGGATATAGCGGAATGGATCTTGGAAACGCCGCGACTTGGTTGGCGCCTCTCGTCGCATTGACGATCGGGACGGTCACCGCCCTGCTCACCGGTATCAACCTGGTAGTTGGCAAGGAGAACAAGGTCAGCGAATTCAGGCAGGACTGGATCAACGAACAGCGCAAGGACCTCGCCGCGGCGTTGGCCGCTGCACAGGCCTATCGCGGGTCCAAGGATGACAGGCGGGTGGAGCAGCTGCTTGCGTTCGACGCAGCACAGGTGCGCGTCGAGTTGCGTGAGAATCCGAATAAAGAGGAATGGACAGAGGTTAGAGCAGCTCTAGCCCAGCTCAGGAGCGATTTACTCGAGGGCACGCTCGACGACGCCAAGATCGCGCAGCATCGTGATGCCGTCTTACTGCATGGACGACTGCCGCTTAAGAATAACTGGACCGTCGTGAAGAATGGGGAAATTTGGTTTCGGGTGTTCAAGATTGCGTATGTGACGGTGATCACGATATTCATCCTCATTGCCGTTGGATGGATGATCACGGCGACGTTCCGGACGCGCACAATTCGCACCCACCAGATTCAGAAATCGCAGGGCAGCAGACCGGCGTTGTCGGCATCTTCGTCGCAGGCGCCGAAATTACCGGTCAGGAAATAGGCTGGCTGACGTTCGGCAGGTCCCGGCGAGCCTTGGATATCCAGAATCGGTAAGCTGCCGGTCCGCACCTGAGAGCGTAAAATTGGCGACTGAGCGGTTAGAATGCGGCGAACTTGTAGGCGGCAGTTGGGGACAAAGTGGCCGATCCAGCTGGGCGACTCGAACGTCAGGTTTTCCCAGAACTCGACGTTTGCTGGCGTAGCCTCTCGCATTCCTGAAGTAGCAGGTCTAGCCCTCACTTCACCTCGGCTGGGATCACCAGCCGACCCACACGTCGTTCACACTAGCAGTCACCGCAGTCGCGCTGGTATGAACGCGACACTTACAGGTCAGTTGGCGGAATGGCGCTTCAGCATCACCGGACCGACGCCTTTGCGGAAAGGCCGGTTTTGGAAGCGGATGAACCGGAGCAGACACCCGTCTTCTCGACTTGAAGTCAGTTCATGGCGTGATCCTAAAGCTTAACTGTATCGTTTCGGGCAGCGAAAGGAAGAGTTGGCACCTCTTCAATCGGCCAGTTGAAGTCGGTCAGGCGCCGTGCCGGGCACGCAATCGCCGTCGCCCTACGGCCACGAAACTCCCGGTCAAGACGGCTCTCATCAATCTTGTTGCCGACGGCTTCCCACATGCGGAGCCGCTTTCGAAAAGCGATCTGGAGGGCGTCAGATTTGACCGACACTTCATCCTGCCAATCATCTGGCACACTCTCAGGCTTCACATTCGTCAGCACAGCATGATCTTCGGTGAATATCCGCATGTTCCGCTTGATGCTGTCTCTATCGAACAGCCAATGCCGAAAGAAGCTGCGTCCCATCATCCAGATCGTCCGGGTTCGGTTGCGATCTACTGGGACATGAGCCGATGCGATGAACACTCTCCATCCCTTGCGCGGCTCAAGTTCCAGGAATGTACACGGTCCGGACAAATGAAACGAAGGACGCACAACGACAGCCGTGCGGTTTGCCCCTTTCTTCGACGATAGCCACGACCGGATCGGTCGATGCATGACCATCCGCGCGCTTCCCTCCCAATCATCAACTTTCACATCGAAGGCGTCAATGTCGGGATTGTCCGGGTCTCCGAAGCTTGTTCCATGGACGAACGGCGCATGCGCGAAATCAAGGCCATTTTCCATGACCCGATCCCAGCTCACGTCCCAGTCGAACCGGCCGCGCACCAAACGTATCGATGGATCGTCAACCCACGGCAGCTTTGGTATCGGTGGTCGCTCCGCGTCAGGCAGGTCGCCGAGAAATGCCCAGATCCAGCCATAGCGCTCGATGATCGGGTAAGAGTCGACACGCGCCTTGGCCGGTATGCGCAATTGAGGTTGGGCGGGAATGGCGACACACCGCCCATCAACGCCAAAGCGCAAGCCGTGATAGGGGCATTCCACGGAGTCATCAACGATACGCCCGCCCGACAGAGCACCGCCGCGATGCACGCAGGTGTCGGACAGCAACCGTGCTGCTCCGGACCTGTCCCGGAACGCAACAAAATCCTGTCCTAGCATGCGTACAGGACGAGGCGCGGCAGACACGTCACCGGATGCTGCGACGACAAACCAAGAGTTCTTAAGCATAACGACCGTTACGCTTATCGACGAGCATATGGGCTGGCAACATCAGGTCGTCGTGAGAAAGCTTGCAGCTTCGACGTCGCCCCAAGATGCGGCAGCGTTATAACCGAAAAGCGGCGCCTGCAGACCAGTTGAATTCGTCCATGTAGCCTAGCGTCAAAGAAGCACCTTCCTACATTGAGGAAATGGTCCGCTCCATATCCGCTAACACCCGAGACGTGGTACTCGTCTGCAGCAAATGCTCGAAGAAGCTTGGTGGAGGCTTTGGCAAGAAAGGTGACAAGCCGCTGGCGAAGGAACTGCGCAAGCTGGCTGGCACCAAAAACGGGCGCAAATCGAACTTGCTCGTTGTTGAAACACGCTGCCTGAAGGTTTGTCCGAAAGGTGCCGTTGCGGTCGTCGATGCGAAAGCGCCTGACAGGTGGCTCCTAATTCCTGCGCAGACTGACGTAGAGGCCGTTGCGGAAAGAATCGGCATTTTTCCTACCTCGGAAGTTCAAAAAATGCGCGAATGAGTCCGAAGTTTGGTAAAACCCTCACACAACGTCTTATTCAGTTAAAGCATTTGATATTTAAGGATATAATTCAACATTCACGACATGACTGGCCTTTAACGACTAAGGTTAAATTTTTTTGGAGACCTGAATGGGGCCTCGAGAATAAATTAGATCAAAAACATCTTTAATATCAAAGAGATAGAAATTAATTTCGAGTCCCGTAAGCGACTCGAACTGCCGCCACTGAAATCAAAGGAGAAATCGCTATGCAGGATGAGGATACCCACGAAAATCCGGGTGAGCCTCACGTAAGCGCACCACCTGCCTTAAAACACTTCCACAAGGACATCGGCGGTTTCCCAGCCAAAGCGGCTTTCTCCTTGGACGGCGCTTGGGTCAAGGTTGGGCGGGTTTCCAAGGCTGGTTAGCGCCCACTTAGTCACATCATGTCGAAACGAATTTGAGTGCGACGCAGGTTGCTCAAATTTGTCACCTGCCTCTTCCTGCCAACCTTACGCGACACCTGTTATCGGCCGCCGGCGGGCCACAGCCGTCACTTCAAGGCTCCCTGCTTCGACCGCACCTGCAGCGTGAAAATCTCGGTGAGAGCCGGCAACCGGGCGCACCTTGCACAAGTCCTCATAACCGCTGCACGCTCACGTTGCCGCCCATTCTACGGCACCAGTACGGTATCGAGCGGAGGGGCCGTCATCCCCGGATAATCCAGCGTATAGTGCAGGCCACGACTTTCATGGCGCTTCAAAGCCGAAGCCACGATCAGGTCAGCACTCTGCAAGAGATTGCGCAGTTCGATCAGGTCAGTCGAGACGCGGAAGTGCCGATAATATTCCTCGACCTCGCCGTTCAGCATCTGGATACGATGCATGGCGCGTTCCAGGCGTTTCGTCGTGCGCACGATGCCGACGTAATTCCACATGAAGCGGCGGATTTCGCCCCAGTTCTGCTTGATCACGACTTCCTCGTCCGAGTCCGTCACGCGGCTTTCATCCCATGGACGAACCGCCGGCGGCGCCTCGAACCTCGCCCAGTTATCGAGAATATGGGTTGCCACCGCATCGCCGAACACAAAGCATTCGAGCAGCGAGTTCGAAGCGAGGCGGTTCGCGCCATGAAGGCCGCTTTCCGTGCACTCGCCCGCCGCATAGAGCCCCGGCAGGTCGGTACGCCCGTCGAGATCGACCAGCACGCCACCGCAGGTGTAGTGCTGCGCGGGAACGACGGGGATCGGCTCCTTCGTCATATCGATGCCCAGCCCCAGCAACTTCTCATGGATGTTCGGGAAATGCTCTTTCACAAATTCCGGCGGCTGATGGCTGATGTCGAGGTGAACGTAATCGAGGCCGTAGCGCTTGATCTGGTCGTCGATGGCGCGCGCAACCACGTCGCGTGGCGCCAGCTCGGCGCGCTCGTCATAGTCGGGCATGAAGCGGTGGCCCGTGATGGGGTGCTTCAGGTGCCCGCCCTCGCCGCGAACAGCTTCGGTTATAAGGAAATTCTTGACCTCAAGGCTGTAAAGGCAGGTCGGGTGAAACTGCATCATCTCCATGTTGGAGACCCGCGCACCCGCCCGCCAGGCCATGGCGATGCCGTCACCGGTGGCGCCGCGCGGCGCCGTGGAAAACTGATAGACGCGGCCCGCCCCGCCGGTGGCGAGCACCGTGGCACGCGCGACATGGGCCTCGACCCGGCCGCTTTCCTCATCGAGGGCGTAGACACCCCAGACCCGGCCCGAGCCCGAATAGCGTTGTTCATGGCGCCCGGTGATGAGATCGATGCACGAACGACCGGGCAGCAGCGTGATATTGGGGTGCGCCTCGGCCGCGCGCAGCAGTGCCTGCTGCACGGCCCAGCCGGTCGCATCCGCGACATGGACGATCCGGCGATGGGAATGGCCGCCCTCGCGCGTAAGATGCAGCGAATTGCCATCCGCATTGAAAGGCACGCCCAGTTCGACAAGGCGCTCGATCGCGCGCGGGGCCCGTTCGATCACGAATTCCACCGTCTCACGCCGGTTAAGTCCGGCACCGGCGACCATCGTGTCCTCGATATGGTCCTCGAACGTGTCCCCGGCATCGAGGACCGCTGCGATCCCACCCTGCGCCCAGGCTGTTGACCCTCCGGTGAGGCTGCCCTTGGCCAGCACCAACACCCGACAGGTCTGCGCCAGCGCCAGCGCGGCGGTGAGGCCGGCCGCACCGGAGCCGATCACGATCACATCCCACGCCTGCGATGGCGCCACATCGCCCTGCCCGACAGCCATGGGACCGACCTGGTCTTCGAGGTGCATTTCTTCGAACCTTTCCCGCGATATTTACGATCCGCCGGACAGGTCGCCGTGCGCCCCCCGTCAGGGCGTTACTCCGTAGGTAGGTGCAGCCCCGGCAACAAGTCGATTTCGTGCAAGTGCGGAACCGCCAATTGCGCAAGCCCCAAAATAACATCCGATATGGCCAAAAATGCCCCAGAGCGGGACTGGCGGAAAATTTTTGTTTTTCTTTTCGCGTCTGCGCAATTGGTAGAAACACCAAAAATGTCGCAATTATCCTATCTTTTTAGGAAGTAATGCCGCACCTGCGAACAAGCACTTGTACAAGTATGTAATTTATGTTCAAAATGAACCCAACGAAACGAATCGCACGCGAACAGAGGTTCGCAAGGCTGGGGGGCCTGTCGATTCGTTTTCTTACCGTACCGGGGCGGACTATCTAGGTTGGATTTGAATTGTGAAGGATGAAAATGCCACGATCCCAGCGGGATACGGTGGTATTGGGCGTGCTTGACCAAGGCGTCATTGCGCGAACTTCGGCCTGAGCGCACCATCTAATGCCGCAAGTATTGATTTGAAACGCTTTTGCGCTTCGAGATGAGGATACGATTATGACAGCTATACGGTCTGCGACCGATTTCCGTCACTCCGACCTGACGCTCTCGAACCAGAGCGACATGCCGGGGCCGCCGTCGGCCACTCAGATACTCGCCAGCCTCGGCACCGAAGATGACCCGAAGGGGCTGCTGCCACTACCGCGCATGTGCCTTTTCAACCGCCACAAACCGCGCAGCAAGGACGTCGTCTGGGACGGCACGCACTATGTCGGCGAATGCCAACGATGCGGCAGCGCGATCAGGCGCGTGCGCCACCAGATGTGGCTGCGCGACTGGCGATAGCATTAGAGTGATTTTCGATCCGGCTGCACCGGATCGATCGCTCTAAGCTTCTGGTTTGTCACATTTTCTGAGCCAACAGGCGATTCTGCCTGATGGGAAAATGCTCTGAACTGCCGCGCTCAACCTGCATAAAGGGCGCGGAGAAACACCACGCCCCTCATGCACCAATAATTGTCCTGCCGATCAGGCGGCGGCCACCTCGCTGGTAAGCGAGACGAACACGTCTTCCAGATCCGCCTCGCGCGTCGTCACGTCGACGACCGTGAAGCCCTGCGCCTGCACCGCCGAAAGGATTTCGCCCGCATTGCTGCGATCCTTATCGTAGGTAATCCGCAGACCCCGCTCCCCTTCCGCCTCGCACTTGAGGAAACCGGGATGGCTGGGCAGTTGCGTCACATCGCGGTCGAGCGTCAGGACGAGGATCTTCTCGCGCGCCATGCCCACCAGCTCGCGCGTCGGCTTGTTGGCGATCAGTTCACCGTGGTTGATGATGGCGATGCGATCGCACAGCTCCTCGGCCTCTTCGAGATAGTGCGTGGTCAGCACGATCGTCGCGCCTTCGCGGTTCAGCTCGGACACAAGCTCCCACAGCTGGCGACGCAGCTCCACATCGACACCGGCGGTCGGCTCGTCGAGCACCAGCACCGGCGGCTGATGGACCAGCGCCTTGGCGATCAGCAGGCGACGCTTCATGCCGCCCGACAGCGTGCGCGCATAGGCATCGCGCTTGTCGGCCAGATGCACCGCGCGCAGCAGGTCTTCGGAGCGGCGCAGCGCCTTGGCGATGCCGTAGAACCCGGCCTGGTTCTCCAGCACCTCGAACGGGGTGAAAAACGGGTCGAACACGATCTCCTGCGGGACGATGCCGATCGAGCGCTTGGCGTTGCGCTGGTCGCGATCGATATCGAAACCCCAGATATCGATGCTGCCCGAAGTCTTGCGGACCAGCCCGGCCATGATGTTGATCAGCGTGGACTTGCCCGCGCCGTTCGGCCCCAGCAGGCCGAAGATGCCGCCTTCGGGCACATCGAACGAGACCCCCTTCAGCGCCAGCTTGCCCTCGCCGGTTCCGGCAGGGGCATAGCGCTTGACGAGGTCACGGATGGCGATCGCGGGGGAGCTGGTCATGCGCTGCCTTTAGCGGCTCCGTTGCGGGCGCGTAAAGGCAATATGCCCGGGCGGTACGGACAAATTTGCCGTCCGCCGAATGGCTGTCTGGGGTGGGTAGCGGTTGTTCAAGCGCCTTAATCAGAGGGCGCCCCGAGGGGGTCACGCACCAGTCCATTCTTTTCGCGAATAAATGCAGAGCCGACCGGAGCGTCTAGAAGCGGGATAATCTCTGGATCGTAGTTTGCGATTGTATTTACATCATAAATCGCGTGCTTACCCGGATTAGCCATGTATTCGTCGGATTCGTCACCGGCTAGAAACGCCCACCCACTATCCTGCTGATCGTGAGACTTGAGACGGTACATATAACCTACCGCCCGACCATCTACAGTAATTCTGTCGCTTGCAATTGCGCCGCCACGTCCCAATGCCAACGGGCGGATTTGTTCGGCAGCTAGCTTGAATTGCTTTTGCATCGGCTGAGGTTCGCTTTCTGATTTGGCAGATGTGCAAGCAGTACAAATCGCTAAGGCCGTTCCAACTGTTAAGCATAGAGAAAATTTTGCGCTGGATGTTCTCATTGACCTGACATTTCAAAAATCAGGAGCGTCCGCAATGGGGCACCAGTGAACCATCCAGATTAGTCTACGCGGCCCCGCCTCTACTCCTGCGCATCATAGCGGGCGCGCGCCTGTTCGATCACCGGGCGATGCGCGAAGGCCCAGGCGCCGAGCAACCGCACCGGCTCAGCCAGCGAATGCCCCAGCGGGCTCAGCGCATAGTCGACCTGCACCGGGACCGTGGCATGCACGGTACGCTCCACCAGCCCGTCACGCTCCAGCGCGCGCAGCGTGCGCGAGAGCATCTGCTGCGAAATGCCGCCGATCTCGCGCTTCAGCGCGTTGAAGCGCAAGGCCCCGTCCAGCAGGCGCATCACCACCATCATCGACCATTTGTCACCCACGCGAGCGAGGATGTCGCCGATCGCCGGGCAATAGCGATGATCCGCGCTGGCCTTGGCATGGTCGAGCGCGGCAACGGCATCGTCGAAATCGTGGGTGGTCATATTCATGTGACCTGGTCCTTAAAATATGCGTTCTTGGCCAACCGATGCGAACAGCATACCTAGACCCGGTCACAAATCCAGACCGAGGATACCCTCCCAGATGAAACTGCTCCACATCGATTCCAGCATCACCGGCGAACATTCCGTCAGCCGCACGGTATCAAAGGCCATCGTCGAGGCTCTGACCGCAGGCGACGCCTCGGTCGAAGTCTCGACGCTCGACCTTGCCGCCAACCCGCTGCCGCACCTGACGCTCGACGTGCTGGGCAACCCGGACGGTTCGGACGAGCTCAACCAGTTCCTCGCCAGCGACGTGATCGTGATCGGCGCGGGCCTCTACAACTTCACGATCCCCAGCCAGCTCAAGGCCTGGATCGACCGCATTCTGGTGGCCGGCAAGACCTTCCAGTACACCGCCGAAGGCCCGGTCGGCCTAGCCGGTGACAAGAAGGTGTTCGTCGCGCTCGCTCGCGGCGGCTTCTACGGCGAAGGCCAGCCCGCCGCCGCTTTCGAGCATGGCGAGACCTACCTGCGCGCCGCGCTCGGCTTCATCGGCATTACCAACCCGACCTTCGTTCTGGCCGAAGGCATCGCCATCGACCAGGCGACCCGCGAGGCTGCCGTCGCCAAGGCCCTGGAAGAGGCCAAGGCCCTGACCGTCGCCGCCTGATCGGCATCCATGCGCTCCTGCACGTCGGCTCACCCCTTGGGGATGACCGGCGTGCGGGACACGCATTGCGACCTGCGAAAAACCACACTGGCCTTCACGCCGCAGCCTTGGTAATCGCCGGAGCCATGAGCACGCAGCCCGAAACCGTATACGTCGAGTCGCACCGCGTCAGCTGCGACGGCGCCAGCGACATCCGCAGCAACGGCCAGTACAAGCCCGCCGCCCTCGGCCACCCGCGCGTGTGGCTGGAGATCGACGAAAAGGGCTATGTCGAATGCGGCTACTGCGATCGCCGCTTCGTGCTGAAGGGCGGCCCGGCAGACCAACAGGCCGCGTAAGAGCCCGTTTGAAAATGCGCCTGACGGCGCATCGCGGCACCGGCCCACGCCCCCACCCTGCCACCCGCAGGATACTACCGTTGGGTGGCAGGGTGGGGGCGTGGGCCGGTGCCGCCTCTGAAATCGCTCTTTCGCGATTTCTCAAACGGACTCTAAGCCCTGCTGCGGTCCGGCCTCAATTGAGCCGCTTTCCCGATCTTCCCCTTGGCGGCAGGCGGGCCTATATCCTGCCGACATGACCTATTCCGATCCCCGCTCGCTGCTCTATCGCCACCTCTCGCCCGAAGAGGCATCGGCGCTGGCGGCGCAGACGCTCTCGGCCTGCGAGGATGGCGAGCTGTACCTCCAGTTCGTCGCCACCGAGGCTTTCGGCTTCGATGACGGTCGCCTGAAGACCGCCGACTATTCGCGCGATGCAGGGTTCGGCCTGCGCGGCGTATCGGGCGAGATGACCGGGTTTGCCCACGCCAACGAGATTTCGCCTGCCGCCATCCGCCGCGCGGGCGAGACCCTGCGGCTGCTCGATCCCGCTACCGCGCTGCGCGCCGCGCCGCCGCCGGGCAACAACCGCCACCTCTACACCGATGCCTCACCGCTCGATCTGGTGCCTTTCGCGAAGAAGGTCGCGCTGCTGGAAAGCATCGATGCCGCCGCCCGCGCCCGCGATCCGCGCGTGGCGCAGGTCAGCGCCAGCCTTGTCGGCTCGTGGTCGGTAGTGGAGATCGTTCGGCCCGATGGCTTCATCGGCACCGACGTGCGCCCGCTGGTGCGCCTGAACGTCAACATCGTCGCCGAAAGCAACGGGCGCCGCGAAACCGGCAGCTACGGCATGGGCGGACGTTACCTCTACGACACCCTGTTCGAGCCCGAGAGCTGGAACCACGCCATCGACGTAGCGCTGGGACAGGCGCTGACCAATCTTGAAAGCGTCGATGCCCCGGCGGGCGAGATGACCGTGCTGCTCGGCCCCGGCTGGCCCGGCGTGATCCTGCACGAAGCGGTCGGCCACGGGCTTGAGGGCGATTTCAACCGCAAGGGCACGTCGGCCTTCTCCGGCCGCATCGGCGAGCGTGTCGCTGCCCCCGGCGTCACCGTGGTCGACGATGGCAGCATCGAGAACCGTCGCGGCTCGCTCTCCATCGACGATGAAGGCACGCCCACGCAGGAAACCGTGCTGATCGAGGACGGCATCCTCAAGGGCTACATGCAGGACCGCCTCAACGCGCGCCTGATGGGGACCAAGGCCACCGGCAACGGCCGCCGCGAAAGCTATGCGCATGCCCCGATGCCGCGCATGACCAACACCTTCATGCGCGCCGGGAACGACGATCCGGCAGAGCTGCTCTCGCGCCTGAACAACGGCATCTATGTGAAGTCGATGGGCGGCGGTCAGGTCGATATCGTCTCGGGCAAGTTCGTGTTCTCGTGCAACGAGGCCTACAAGGTCGAGAACGGGCGCATCGGCGCGCCGATCAAGGGGGCGACGCTGATCGGCGACGGCCCCAGCGTGCTGACCCGCGTGAAGGGGATCGGCAACGACCTCGAACTCGATCGCGGCGTCGGCGTGTGCGGCAAAGCCGGGCAGAGCGTGCCCGCCGGTGTCGGCCAGCCCACCCTGCTGATCGAGGGCATCACCGTGGGCGGGACAGCCTGACCGGGGCCTGATGCGGCTCGTTTCACCGCGCATGTGGAACCGCTGGCGCTCAGCATGTGTTCACCGGGCGGCGGATAGGGTGCCTTCAGAACAAGGAGAATCGCTGATGAGACGTATTGCGATCACCGCTCTTTCCGCCACGGCCCTGATTGCCGCCGCGGCCGGGATCACCCTTTCGACCGCAGCTTTCGCGGCCAAGCCCAAGCTGTCGCCGGATGAGCAGATCGCCAAGATCGTCGGCAAGCGCGTGCCCGGCAAGCCGGTGAACTGCATCAACCTGCCGCAGATCGACAGCACCCAGATCGTCGACAAGACCGCGATCGTCTACAAGGATGGGTCGACCTACTACGTGAACCGGCCGCATAACGCGGACACGCTGCGCGAAGACGATATTCTCGTCACCAAGACCTTCTCCAGCCAGCTCTGCCGCCTCGACACCGTGCAGCTGCATGACCGGGCAACGCCCTCGATGTGGCGTGGCTTCGTCTCGCTGAACGATTTCGTCCCCTACCGCCTGCCGCCCAAGAAATAAGCGGCAGGGCGCCAGTCCACCTGCCGGTGCTCCTTCATTGCAGCCGGTAGGTGGAGACGACCGCCAGCGTATGCAGCGGCACGGTCAGCGCCATCATGATCCGCGTGGAGCAGATGGCGCAGTCCAGCGCCGAGCCGATCTCTCCGGTGCAGGCCAGGCACACCTTGCGGGAAAAGCGCCCGTCGATAAGGTCGAGCAGGAGATGCTCGTCCTCGGAAATGACCAGCCCCTCGCCCGCGCGCACCGGCCTGCCAAGGCCGATCTCATACAGGCGCATCAGGCTGTCCAGCACCGGGGTCAGCATCGTGCAGTCGTGACTGTCGAGCACGCGCCACAGACGCGGCTGCGCCGACATCCCCGCCTCGCGCGCCTCGCTCCAGCATCGGATCGCCTCGACCAGCATGGTGGACGGTGCGGCAGTCTGATGAACGGGCGGCGTGAAGTGGCGTGTCATTGTCGATCCTTTTCCGGGCTATCCCTCATAAGCGTCGATGCTGTTATTGCTATTACTTCTCATTACCATAAATGAGCGTCAATGTGCAAGGCCCGATCTGCCCATTCCTGACGCATTCGCCACGCCGGATGTCACAACGCGCAAAAGCACAAAGGGCACTCACCGCCGCCGGTGAATGCCCTTTGTGAAAGCGTTGCGCCGTGATCCGGATCAACGAAGAATGGCAATCATTCCCACTCGATCGTGCCCGGCGGCTTGCTGGTGTAGTCGTAGACCACGCGGTTGATGCCCTTGACCTCGTTGATGATGCGGGTCGCGACGCGGCTGAGGAAGCCCGCATCGAAGGGATAGATGTCCGCCGTCATGCCGTCGGTCGAGGTGACGGCGCGTAGTGCGCACACGCTGTCGTAAGTGCGGCCATCGCCCATCACGCCCACGGTCTTGACCGGCAGCAGCACCGCGAAGGCCTGCCAGATCGCATCGTAGAGACCGGCGTTGCGGATCTCTTCGAGGTAGATCGCATCGGCCTTGCGCAGGATATCCGCCTTGTCGCGGCTGACTTCGCCGGGGATGCGGATCGCGAGGCCTGGCCCCGGGAACGGGTGGCGGCCGACGAACACATCGGGCAGACCCAGCTCGCGGCCCAGTTCGCGCACTTCGTCCTTGAACAGCTCGCGCAGCGGCTCGACCAGCTTCATGTTCATGCGCTCGGGCAGGCCGCCGACGTTGTGGTGGCTCTTGATCGTCACCGACGGGCCACCGGTGAAGCTGACCGATTCGATCACGTCGGGGTACAGCGTGCCCTGTGCGAGGAAGTCGGCGCCGCCGATCTTGCGGGCCTCGTCCTCGAACACGTCGATGAAGGTCTTGCCGATGAACTTGCGCTTCTTCTCGGGGTCGGTCTCACCCTCAAGCCCCTTGAGGAACAGCGTCGAGGCATCGACGTGGACCAGCGGGATATTGTAGTGGCCGCGAAACAGGCTGACGACCTGCTCGGCCTCACCGGTGCGCATCAGGCCGTGATCGACGAAGACGCAGGTCAGCTGATCGCCGATGGCTTCGTGGATCAGCACCGCCGCTACCGCCGAATCGACGCCGCCCGAAAGACCGCAGATCACCTTGCCGTCACCTACCTGGGCGCGGATTTCCTCGATCTTGGTCTTGCGGAACTCCGCCATGGTCCAGTCACCGGCCATGCCGCAGACGTGGCGCACGAAGTTCTTGAGCAGCTTACCGCCGTCGGGCGTGTGGACGACCTCGGGGTGGAACTGCATCGCGTAGATGCGCTTCTCGTCGTTGGCGATCACCGCGAAGGGCGCACCGGGGCTGGAGGCAACCGGGCGGAAGCCGGGGGCCAGCGCCGTCACCTTGTCGCCGTGGCTCATCCACACCTGGTGCGTCTCGCCGACCTTCCACAGGCCGTCGAACAGCGCACAGTCGTCGGCGATCTCGATGAAGGCGCGACCGAACTCGCCGCCCTCGCCGCCCGTGACCTGCCCGCCCAGCTGGTGCATCAGCGACTGCTGGCCATAACAGATGCCGAGCATCGGCAGTCCGCTTTCGAGGATCACGTCCGGAATGCGCGGACCGTTCTCGTCGAGCACCGAGGCAGGCGATCCCGAAAGGATCACGCCGATCGGGTTCATCCGCGCAAAGGCCTCGGCAGCGGTGGTGAAGGGGGCGATTTCCGAATAGACGCCCGCCTCACGCACGCGGCGTGCGATCAGCTGCGTCACCTGGCTGCCGAAATCGACGATCAGGATCGAATCGGTGCTCTGGCCCGTGGCCGGAATCGACGTCTGGTCTGCGCTCTGGATAGTCATGGCCGGCCACTATAGCGGGTTTGCGCGGGTGTCCAGTGCGGCGATGGTGCCAAGGACGAGAGTTTGCGCCCGGCGTGCACGATACCCTCGACCCTGCCGATTGCGCTTCAATGAATCGTAGCCTTGATTGCGTTTTTTGCAAGCAAGATTGTTACTTTCGAATTTGCGAAAATTTCTGTTACGCTTATTTGACACCCCAGACAGCGGGACCAAGCGTTTCGTGTCCACGATAAAACGATAAATATGTTTGCAGGAGCAACCAAAATGACTCTCGTCGAAAAGACCGTCGGCATCGCCGCGGCGCTCGGCGTCAGCGCGCTGGCATTCGCCATCGCACTCGTCTGAGCGAGACGTCGCCCCGGATTGGCGTTACCGGGTCTCAAGAAGAAGTAAGGGCGTTCCCGCGAGGGAAGCGCCCTTTTTCTTTGCGCGCTTTCCGAGCGCGCCGCCCTGCCATCACCGTCTCATGCACGCCATGCAAGCGCCGCACCTCATGACCGCGCCGCCTTGAACTATACAGCATTACTGTATATATTGAACCTCGTCCCATTCCCCGGAGACGAGAGACCCGCATGACCCAGCCTACACCCAAGGACATCGTCCGTCGCTTCAACACCGATGTCATCCAGAAGGCCGACCGCGCCGCGTTCGAGGCGATCATGGCGCCCGATTACGTCAACCGCACCGCGCCGCCGGGCTCGCCGAACGATCTGGAAAGCATCTGGCAGACCTTCATGGGCCTGCATTCGGCGTTCAGCGACCTGACCGTGCACATCCATGACATGTTCGCCGAAGGAAACGTGGTCACGACCCGCAAGACGATCACCGGCACCCACACCGGCAAGCTGATGGATATCGAGCCCAAGGGCGGCGCGCTCTCGGTCGACATCATCGATATCGTGCGCGTGGCCGATGGTCGCTATGCCGAGCATTGGGGCGTCACCACGCTGCCGCAGGCGCTCGCGGCACTGCGCGAAGGCGCGGCGGCCTAACTTCCGGCACTTCCCGCCGCGATACGCTCCAGCAGGGGTATCGCGGCGTGGAGCTGCGCCTGTTCCGCCTCGCTGAGCGCCTCGCGAATCCGGCCACCGATGCGCGCGATGCGGATCGCCCGTGCGCGCTCGACTTCAGCCTGACCCGCCGCCGACAGCGCATAGAGCCGGCTGCGCCCGTCCGCCGGATCGGGCATGCCCTCGACCCAGCCCGCCGCCTCCATCTGCGCGACGACCAGCCGCATCGTCTGGTGGCGCACGCCGCGCCGCTCGGCCATGGCGGCAACGTTCATCGCACCCTCGCGCTCCAGCAGGCCGAGCGTGTCGGACTGGGCGGTCTTCTCACCCCCCGGCATCGCCCGGACCGCGCGCACCAGCGTACCGACGACACGGCGCAGATCGTCCGCGAGCGCCTCTGCCCTGTCGCCATCCCCGCCCCGGCCTTCCCTGCCGCCCTGCTGCCTGTTCATGCCCAACGTCCACACCATCGAATTACCGGGCTCGCTGATGCCCCAAAGCATGCGTGCAGGCAAACCGCGACGGTCACAGGCGACGATGCGCTCTGCAGGACGGACAGGCCGCCCGCATCGCTTGTGGAAAAGGCACGCCTCAGCGCCGGTTTCGCTTTAGATTCCGCGCGCGCGTGCCTATATAATCGATATGGCAACTGATCCGGAAAACCCCAAGCCCAACGCCCCCAACGCCAATGCCTACGGTGCGGAATCGATCAAGGTCCTCAAGGGCCTCGACGCGGTCCGCAAGCGCCCCGGCATGTATATCGGCGATACCGACGACGGCTCGGGCCTCCACCACATGGTGTTCGAGGTTTCGGACAATGCCATCGACGAAGCGCTGGCAGGGCATTGCGACCTGGTGCTGATCGAGTTGAATCCCGATGGCTCCGTCTCGGTCGAGGATAACGGCCGCGGCATTCCCACCGGCCTGCACCCCGAAGAGGGCGTTTCCGCCGCCGAAGTGATCATGACCCAGCTCCACGCGGGCGGCAAGTTCGAGAACACCTCGGATGACAACGCCTACAAGGTCTCGGGCGGTCTGCACGGCGTGGGCGTCTCGGTGGTCAACGCGCTGTCCGAATGGCTGGAGCTGACGATCTGGCGCGAGGGTCAGGAACACTGGATGAAGTTCGCCAACGGCGATGCCGTCGCCCCGCTGGAGGTCAAGGGTCCGGCTCCCAAGAGCGACCGCAACCCCGACGCCGACGGCTTCAAGAAGGGCACGCGCGTCACCTTCCTCGCCTCGGACGAGACGTTCAAGAACGTCACCGTCTACGATTTCGACAAGCTGGAGCACCGCTACCGCGAACTGGCGTTCCTGAACTCGGGCGTGCGCATTCTCCTGCGCGACAAGCGCGGCGAGGAAGTGCGCGAGCATGACCTCTACTACGACGGCGGCATCGGTGCCTTCGTGCAGTATCTCGACCGCAACAAGGCGGCGCTGATGGAAAGCCCCATCGCGATCACCGCCGAGAAGGACGGGATCGGCATGGAAGTCGCGCTCGAGTGGAACGATTCCTACTACGAGAACGTGCTGTGCTTCACCAACAACATCCCGCAGCGTGACGGCGGCACCCATCTTGCGGCCTTCCGCGCCGCGCTGACGCGCACGCTCAACGGCTATGCCGAGCGTTCGGGCCTGCTCAAGAAGGAGAAGGTCACGCTGTCGGGCGACGACATGCGCGAAGGCCTGACCGCGATCGTCTCGGTCAAGCTGCCCGATCCCAAGTTCTCCTCGCAGACCAAGGACAAGCTGGTCTCCTCCGAAGTGCGCCAGCCGCTGGAAGCGCTGATGGGCGAGAAGATGAGCGAATGGCTGGAAGAAAACCCCGCCACCGCCAAGGCGATCATCCTCAAGGTGATCGACGCCGCCGCCGCCCGCGAAGCCGCCAAGCGCGCCCGCGAACTGACCCGCCGCAAGGGCGCGATGGACATCGCCAGCCTGCCCGGCAAGCTGCACGACTGCGCCGAGCGCGATCCGGCCAAGTCCGAAGTCTTCCTCGTCGAGGGTGACTCGGCAGGCGGCTCGGCCAAGCAGGGGCGCGACAGCCACTATCAGGCGATCCTGCCGCTCAAGGGTAAGATCCTGAACGTGGAGCGCGCGCGGTTCGATCGCATCATCTCCTCGAAGGAGGTCGGCACGCTGATCCAGGCCATGGGCACCGGTATCCGCGACGATTTCAACATCGAGAAGCTGCGCTACCACAAGATCGTCATCATGACCGACGCAGACGTCGACGGCGCACACATCCGCACACTGCTGCTGACGTTCTTCCATCGCCAGATGCCCGAGATCATCCGCGCCGGGCACCTCTTCATCGCCCAGCCGCCGCTCTACAAGGTCGCCAAGGGGCGCTCGGAAGTCTACCTCAAGGACAATGCCGCGCTCGACCGCTATCTGGTCGAGGCGGGGCTTGCCGGACGGGTGCTGGAAACCACCGGCGGCGCGCGTTCGGGCGCCGATCTTCAGGTGCTGGTCGAACACGCCGTGCGCCTGCGCAACCTGATGGCCTTCGTGCCGCGCCGCTACGATCCGGTGATCATCGAATCGCTGGCGCTGGCCGGTGCCTTCGCCACCGACCTTTCGGCAGAGGCCCGCAGCGGCGCCCTCGCCCGCGCCGCCGCCTGGCTGGAGCGCGGTGACGGCGAAGCCCGCTGGTCGGCCCGCCTCTCGGAAGACGGCACCGTCGAGGTCGAGCGCCTGTGGCGCGGCGTCACCGATCACCACAAGATCGAGGCCGCCTTCCTCGTCAGCGCCGAAGCGCGCAAGCTCGCCCGCCTCGCCGCCGAGCAGGCAGAGGTCTACGCCGGGACCGCCCGCCTCGTGCGCGCCGGTACGGCGGCAGAGACCAGCGAGCCCGAAGCGCCCGCCACCGAAGGCGAGACCGAGGAAGAGATCGTCGAATCCGCAGCGCCTGCCCGCAAGGTCACGGCGGACGATGCGATCACCCGCCCGACGCAGCTTCTCGAAGTGGTGCTCGCCAGCGGCCGCAAGGGCCTGTCAATCTCGCGCTACAAGGGTCTGGGCGAAATGAACCCGGAGCAGCTGTGGGAGACCACGCTCGATCCGGACAACCGCATCCTGCTGCAGGTCAAGGTGGAGGACGCCGACGTGACGGACGAGATCTTCACGCGCCTGATGGGCGACGTGGTCGAACCGCGCCGCGACTTCATTCAGGAGAACGCACTCAACGTCGCCAACCTCGACGTCTGAGTTCTTCAGGTTTCCGCAAAAACGAAAAGGGCCTGCCGGGAGGATATCCCGGCAGGCCCTTTTTCATGAGGCCAGAGCGGTCTTAGCCTGCCTCTAGCCTATCTTTAGCCTACCTCTAGCCCCGTCTTAGCCTGCCTTCAGTCCGCCTTGGCTTCGGGTGTCTGCGCGGCAGACGCGGCGGCAGCGAGAGCGGCGGATTTCTGCGGCCAGGGCGTGACCGGCTGCCCGTTCGGGGCGTTGAAATAGGTGGTTTGCGTCGGATAGGCGAAGACGATGCCTTCCTCTGCAAAACGCTTCACGATCGACACGACAAGGCGATCGCGCAAGGGGTGGGCGATGGACCAGTCCCGCCCCGGCACGTCCACCAGCAGCGTGTAATCGAGCGAGCTGGCACCGAAGTTCTCGAACCCGGCGCGCGAAGGCGTTCCCCCCTCGGCCACGACCAGTTCCTTGAGCATGTCGGGAATGCGCGCCAGCGTCTCGGGCGGGGTCTCGTAGGCGACACCGATGGCGAACGGCAGGCGGATGTGATCGCGCCCGGCAACGTTGAAAATTGTCTTTTCCAAGAGGTTCTTGTTCGCGATCACCATCAGTTCGCCGGTATAGGCGCGGATGCGGGTGGACTTCATGCCGATGGTCTCGACCGTACCCGAGAAGGTATCGAACGTCACCGCATCGCCGCGCCCGAACGGCCGGTCGAAGATAATGGCCAGCGCCGCGAACAGGTCTGCGAAGATGCCCTGCGCGGCAAGGCCGATGGCGATACCGCCGACGCCAAGGCCGGCGACCAGCCCGGTGACATTGACGCCCAGATTGTCGAGCAGCACCACGCCCGCAATGGCGAACACCGCGAAGCTGACAAGGAGGCGGATCAGCCCCATCGCATTCATCACCGCCTCGCCCTTGAAGTTCTCGGACGAAGTGCGGTGCTCGATGGCGCCCAGGATGATCTCGCGCGCCCAGATCGCGCACTGGATCACCGCGGCGATCGTGAACAGGAACGCCACCAGCTTGTCGAGCCAGCCGGGCGTTCCCGCGTAGTTGTCGACCACGCGGATCGCCACCATCACGATGAAATAATTGGTGGTTTTGGTAATCGCCTTGCCGACGATGGCCAGCCAGTTGCGCCGGGCATCCTCTTCACGGATCAGGCGATGGCCGAACCGCCGCGCCGCCGTCAGCGCAAAGGCGATGGCGACGGCGACGATACCCGCGATCAGGATCTGGAGCCAGTAATCGCCGATCCAGTCCATCACCGACTTGGAGAAATGATGGAACATCTGCTCGGGCGTATAGTGCGGCCCGGCGGGTGCCGGTGCAGCGGCGGCAGTAGCCGTGCTCGTGGGGGCT
This sequence comes from Novosphingobium sp. 9, assembly GCF_025340265.1. NCBI lineage: Bacteria > Pseudomonadati > Pseudomonadota > Alphaproteobacteria > Sphingomonadales > Sphingomonadaceae > Novosphingobium > Novosphingobium sp. 9. The sequence goes on from NZ_CP022707.1 coordinate 191,080, forward strand.
GGGGCGGTGGCGGCGGTGGCTGTCATCGTCGGCCTTTCGGGTGCATTTCAGAACGGTATCGCGAAAACGGACGGCAGTTTCAGGCGCCCGCCGTGTCCCGAAAGACAATGCAGCGCCCGGCGTCAAGGTTCCGCTCAAAGGTTTGCAGCGCAACGATCCACCTGCCCGACAGACCGTTTGGCGTGGTTCTGGACCAACCTGCGAGCACCTGATAGTCCAGCTGGCCCCCACCTGTCGCGAAAGGAATGCCCATGGCCCGCAGCTTCGGCGCAGCCCCGAGCATCGAGGATTTTGAGTTCCTCGCTCAAACGGCCTTCCACCGGATTCCCGCCCCTTTCGCCAAACACCTCGGCGGCATAACCGTCAGCGTCGAAGAATTCGCCGACGACGAGACGCTGAATGCCCTTGGCATCGAGGATGGCTGGGAACTCACCGGCCTTTATCATGGGCGCCCCATGGAGGACGAAACCATCTGGAACGCGGGGGAGGAGCGGCCGCACATCACGCTTTACCGCCAGCCCCTGCTTGCCGAATGGTGCGAAAGCGGCGTGACGCTCGATGCGCTCGTAACGCATGTGGTGATCCACGAGGTCGGCCATCACTTCGGCCTTAGCGACGAACAGATGCATGCGCTGGAGGCGGCATCAGGCGACTGAACGCCGCTGAAATGTCACGCAACACGCGTTGATCCGCCCTGCATTTGCGTGCAGGAGCAAGGCATCCATCCCATTTTCCCGTGAACCCGTCGCGGGATGCCGACCATTCGGGGAATGCCTGAGATGAAATCCCGCCTGCGCCCAGTTTCTGCATCTGCGCCTACCTTTACCGCCCTTGCGCCTGCCCTGCTCTCCACCGCACTCGTCGCCCTGCTGGCGGGCTGCGCCACACCGCCCAGAAGCGCCGCGCCTGCCCCCGCTGAAGCGAAAGCGGACAGCAGCCCCGTCACTGTCGGCATCCTCGCCTTCAACGACTTCCACGGCAACATCGAGGCGCCGCATCAGGCGGTGATGGCGCCCGATGGCAAGGGCGGGACGATGGCGGTCCCGGCGGGCGGCGCAGCCTGGCTTGGCGCCACGCTCGAACACCTGCGCAAGGACTATACCTATAGCCTGACCGTGGCGGCGGGCGACATCATCAGCGCCTCGCCGCTCAGCTCCGCGCTGTTCGTGGACGAGCCGACCATCGGCGTGATGAACCGCATCGGCCTCGACATCACCTCGATCGGCAACCACGAATTCGACCGCGGCATCAAGGAACTGCACCGCGACCAGTTCGGCGGCTGCGAGAAGAACACGCTGCGCCAGCCCTGCCAACTTGAGCAGTTCGGCGGCGCCAAGTTCGAGTACCTTGCCGCCAATGCGGTGATGCCGGACGGCAGCACGCTGTTCCCCGCCACCGCCATCCGCAGCTTCGGCGAAGGCGCGCGCAAGGTGACGATCGGCTTCATCGGCCTGACGCTGAAGGACACTGCCGATCTCGTTTCCTCGCAAGGCCTGCAGGGCCTGCGCTTCGTCGACGAAGCCAGCACGATCAACGCGCTGGTGCCCAAGCTGAAGGCGCAAGGTGCCGATGCCGTCGTGGTGCTGATCCATCAGGGCGGTGCGCAAAGCGGCAAGGAGCACGATCCCAGCGCCTGCGCAGGCTTCGACGGCGCTATCGAGCCGATCCTTGCGAAACTGGACCCGCGCGTCGATCTGGTGGTCTCGGGACATACCCATCAGGACTATGTATGCAACTCGGGTGCGATCGATCCGCAGCATCCGGTGCTGCTGACCAGCGCCGGGCTCTACGGCAAGGAAGTGACTGACATCACGCTCAAGATCGACCCGGTGACGCACAAGGTCGTCGGCAAGAGCGCGCACAACGTGATCGTCCAGAGCCCGGCCTATCAGGGCAAGGACGGTCTTGTCGCCAATACCGACCATTACCCGCAGCTCGCCCCCGACCAGCAGGTGGCGGCCTATGTCGAACGCTACGCCGCCGCCGCCCGCACACAGGCGCAGCGTCCGGTCGGCCATCTGGCGGGCATGGTCTCTTCGCCCGACAGCGGCATCGCCGGAGGCGGCACGCTCGGCAGCCTGATCGCCGATGCCCAGCTTGACGCCACCCGGAGCGCAGGCGCGCAGATCGCCTTCACCAACGCCTTCGGCATTCGCGCCCCGCATATGCTGGCACCCGCCAAGGATGGCTCGCTCACCTATCAGCAGATCTACGCGGTCCAGCCCTTCGGCAACGTGCTCGTCACCAAGTCGCTGACCGGGGCCGAGATCAAGACCCTGCTGGAGGAAGGCTACGACGACGACCAGCCGCACCAGTCGCTCGTGCCCAGCCATGGTTTCGCCTATAGCTTCGACCTGTCGAAGCCGATCGGCGCGCGCGTGGTGAAGATCACGCTGGACGGCAAGCCGCTCGATCCCGCGAAGACCTATCGCGTCACCACCAACACCTTCCTGTCGAACGGCGGTGACAGCTTCGGTGAACTGGCAAAGATTTCCGGCGGGACGATCGGCATGAACGATCTCGACGCGCTGGAAGCATGGCTCGCCGCCGTGCCGATGCGCGCAGTGCCAACCGAGACGCGTGTCACTCAGATCGGGACCGGCAAGTAAGCGGTACAAGAAAGGCCGGGAAGTCCGCTTCCCGGCCTTTCTTTATGTCTCAATGCATTCCAGCGTTGCCGACGACCCAGCAGGCCAGCGCCATCAGCAAACCAAGGTCGCGGTTCGAGCGGAAGCGCGCCAGTGCGTTGCCGCCGTCGTCGGGCTTGAGCGTCACCACTTGCGCGCCCAGATGCAGCGCCACCGGCGCGAGGCCGAGGAAGGCCACCCAGTCGCCCCGGATCAGCCAGAACGACAGCGCCCAGAACGCGACAGAGGCAGCATAGAACAGCCCCACACCGGGCCTGACCCACTGCCCCATGCGCAGCGCGGACGAGCGGATGCCGATCATCGCGTCATCCTCGCGATCCTGCAGGGCGTAGATCGTATCGTAGCCGATGCACCAGGTGATCGCCCCGGCATAGAGCGCCAGCAGCGCGCCGATGTTGTCGCCCCGGATCTCGATCCAGCCAACCAGCGCGCCCCATGTGAAGACCATGCCCAACCATGCCTGCGGCCACCAGGTGATCCGCTTCATGTAGGGATAGGCGGCAACAAGGCCGAGGCTTGCCAGCGCCATGACCTCGGCCTGCCAGCGCAACTGCACCAGCACCACCAGCCCGACGAGGCACAGCAGACCCAGCCACAGCGCAGCAGCCTTGCGGCTGACACGGCCGCTCGCCACCGGGCGCTGCGCGGTGCGCGCCACGCGGCGGTCGAGGTCGGCATCGACGATATCGTTCAGCACGCAGCCTGCGCCGCGCATCGCGATCGAGCCCAGCAGCAGCAGCGCGATCAGGCCGATCCGCGCCTCGCCGCCTGCCAGCAGCACACCCCAGGCGCAGGGCCAGAACAGCAGCCACCAGCCGATCGGCCGGTCGAACCGGGCGAGCATGGCATAGTCCCGCCAAGGGGCCGGCAGGCGCCCCACCAGGCCGCGATGCTGCGAGTCCGGGACGAAGGCCGAATTGATAGGGTCTGGCGTATTATTCAGTGTGTCGCTCACACCGCACGGCCTAGTCCATCCGCGCGGCGCTGTCATGGCAAGACTGCGCTCCATCTCCCGCAATACACGTTGCAACGAAGATCGTGACGGCGGCCTGCCCTTACGCTAGAGCCCGAGGCCTATGGCCGCTACCCCCGCCTGGCCGCCGCGCTCGGCCCCTCGCCTTTTCGTTTCCGGTCCGCTTCTCGCCGGACAGACCCTCGTTATCGAGGGGCAGCAGGCGCATTACCTTGCCAAGGTGATGCGCGTGGGGAGCGGCGACGCGGTGATCGCCTGCGACAACGCGACCGGCGAATGGGCCTGCATGGTCGCCTCTGCCGGCAAGCGCGATGTCGTGCTGGAGGTGCGCGACCATCTGCGCGGACGCGAGCAGGTGCCCGACTTCACGCTGTGCGCCGCGCTCCTCAAGAAGCCCAACTTCGACCTCGTGCTGGAAAAAGCGACCGAACTGGGCGTGCGGACGATCCAGCCGGTTGTCACCCGCCGCTGCGTGGCGGACAAGCTCAACCCCGAGCGTGCGCTCACCATCGTCACCGAAGCGGCGGAGCAATGCGCCCGCACCGCGCTGCCCGATCTGGAAGAGCCGGTGAAGCTCGACGCCCTGCTGCGCGACTGGCCGCAGGACCGTGCGCTGTTCTTCGCCGACGAGACCGGCGGCGCCCCGGCCGCAGAGGTGTTCCGCGCCCACACCGGCCCCGCCGCGCTGCTGGTTGGCCCCGAAGGCGGGTTTGACGAGGCCGAGCGTGCTGCGATCCGTGCCCTGCCACAGGCCCGTGCGATCACGCTGGGGCCGCGTATCCTGCGCGGCGAGACGGCCACGATCGCCGCGCTGGGACTGTGGATGGGCGTCAGTGGCGACTGGACTGGAGACTGAACCGGTTCTTGGCGGAAATCCGTGTCGGAACAGGCGTCAGGCGAACAATAAACTGATCGGTATAAAAAACAGTGGCGAAGCGGCGCGGGGCATTCTACCTCCGCGCCATGAGCACCCGTGAGGTATCGGATCGCGACGATCCGCTGATCGAAAGCATGGACCAGCTGGCCGCCCCATGGCGGCGGGCGAGAAGCCGCGCGAGGCGTGGCGGATCGGGACCGAGCATGAGAAGTTCGTCTACGACAAGGCGGATTTCCACGCCCCGTCCTATGACGAGCCCGGCGGCATCCGCGACCTGCTGGACCAGCTCCAGCCCTTCGGATGGAGCCCGATCATCGAGGGCGATCATGTCATCGCGCTGAAGGGCGCTGACGGCAACGTCAGTCTGGAACCGGCAGGGCAACTCGAACTCTCGGGCGCCCCGCTGGAGAACCTGCACGAGACCTGCGCGGAAACCGGGCGTCACCTTGCCCAGGTGAAGACCATCGGCGACGAGATCGGCAAGGGCTATCTCGGTCTTGGCATGTGGCCGGACAAGACCCGCGAGGCGCTGCCGATCATGCCCAAGGGCCGCTATGCGATCATGCTGCGGCACATGCCGCGCGTGGGGACCATGGGCCTCGACATGATGCTGCGCACCTGCACCATCCAGGTCAACCTCGACTATTCGAGCGAGGCCGACATGGCGCAGAAGTTCCGCACCTCGCTGGCCCTGCAACCGCTGGCGACCGCACTGTTCGCCAATTCGCCGTTCACCGAGGGCAAGCCAAACGGCTACCTCTCGTACCGCAGCCACATCTGGTCGGACACCGATCCCGCGCGCACCGGCATGCTGCCGTTCGTCTTCGAAGACGGCTTCGGCTACGAGCGCTATGTCGACTACATGCTCGACGTGCCGATGTATTTCGTGTTCCGCGACGGCAAGTATATCGACGCTGCCGGTCTTTCATTCCGTGACTTCCTGAAGGGCGAGCTTTCGGTTCTCCCCGGCGAAAAGCCGCGTCTGTCCGACTGGCAGGATCACCTCTCCACCGCCTTCCCCGAAGTACGCCTGAAGTCCTTCCTCGAAATGCGGGGCGCCGATGGCGGTCCGTGGAGCCGGATCTGCGCGCTTCCCGCGCTGTGGGTGGGCCTGCTCTACGACCAGACCGCGCTCGATGCGGCGTGGGATCTGGTCAAGGGCTGGGACATGGAAGGCCGCGAGACGCTGCGTGCCTCGGTGCCCAAGCTTGGCCTCGATGCACCTCTGCCCGGTGGCGGAACACTACGCGACATCGCAGGAGAAGTGATCGACATTGCCCGGTCGGGCCTTGCCGCCCGCGCGCGTCTCAATTCGAGCGGCGACAACGAGACCGGCTACCTCGAACCGCTGGCCGAGATCGTGCGCTCAGGCAAGGTGCCTGCACAGCGCCTGCTCGACCTCTACAACGGCGAATGGGGCGGCGACATTTCACAGGTCTACAAGGTGAAGAGCTTCTGATGATGATCGTGATCACCGGCCAGTTCCGCATGCCCGTAGCCGTCCGCGATCAGGCGGTCGTGGCGATGGCCGCCGTCGTTGCCGCGACGCGGGCCGAGGCCGGGTGCCTGCACTATGCCTATGCCGAGGATGTGCTGGAGCCGGGTCTGTTCCGCGTCTCGGAAATCTGGGAAAGCCGCGAGGCGCTGACCGCGCACTTCGCCCAGCCGCATATGAAGGTCTGGGGCGAGACCCGCGCCGCGCTCGGCTTCAGCGACCGCGAGATCACCGCGCACAGCGTGGAAAGCAGCGAAACGCTCTAAAAGACCGTTCCTACTCCGCCGCCTGCGCCTCGCCACTGCGCGGGCGGATCAGTCCGGCGATGCGCCCCAGCGTGCGGGTGATCAGCGCGTTCTCGCTCATCCACGCGTGATAGGCGCGGTACTTGGGATCTTCGGCCAGCAGATGCGCCTCTTCGGTGCGGGCGCGCCAGTAATAGATCCCGCTCACCACGCCCAGCAGCACGGTGTTGCGCACCATGTCTGTCAGCGAATGATTGTTGACCGCGAAGGGCAGCGCCGAGAGCCACCAGAACAGGTTTTTCGATAGATACGCCGGGTGCCGGGTGAACCGGTACGGCCCGTTCGTCAGCACCCCGCGATAGGTGAGGTTGGAAAAGCGGATGCCGAACGCGAAGGTCGCCCAGGCGTAGATCGCCGTCAGCACCACCATAACGCCCGCCCACAGCCACAACAGCGCGGTATGCCCCTGCAAGGCCCAGACCCAGCCGCCGGTATTGACCTCGTAGGCCAGCACCTGCGCATTGCCCATCGTCGCCATCACGAAGGGCGGATAGCACATCAGCGCCGCAACCCAGCCCGCCAGCAGTGGATTGCCCGAGCGGATATGCGCATCGAGCGGCCGGAAGGTACACAGATAGCCCACCGTGCCGATCTGGACGTCGACCGTGAACAGCAGGTTGATCAGCGCCGTGCCGATCATCACCGGATCGCGGGTAATCTGCCCGAAATCCGCCTCGACAACGCCTGCGAACCCGCCGGGCAGGATCGAGATCATGAAGGCGCCGAAAAACGCCTTGATCGCCCAGGCGCGGGCGTGCTTCTTCACCTCGTCGGCTTCCCACGCCTCGCGCCCGATCAGCATCGCGCCGAAGTGCCAGGCGTGATCGCGCGGCTCGATCATGTAGCGTTCGAGCCAGAGCACGTAAGGGATAGACAGCACGAAGAGCGGGACCGCCACGGCGCCCAGCACGTCCATCGCGAAGACGTACTGCCCGTCCCAGTACCAGCGGCCGATACAGTAGTAGAACCCGATCACCGCCCAGGTCGCCCACAGCCCGGCAAGCTTGGTCACGGCGGTTTCCATGGCCTGCGAGAGCGGGCGCGGGTTCGTCCAGTCCAGCCCCGTGGAAGGGCGGTAATGAACCTTGTCCACCAGCACCGACCACAGCGCCATCGTGGTCGTCGTGAAGAAGACGGACGCGAGCGCCGCATAGGGTCCGCTCAGAACGGCACGCGGGCCGGGAAGATGCAGCGCCTCCCCGATCGTCGGCCAGTTACGGCAGACCAGCACCCAGACGATCAGCGCCACGACACCGGACAGGCCGACGCCGGGAGATACGTCGCTGACAGGGCGACTCGTGGGAGCAGGAGAGGCGAAAGAGGGCTCGGTCATGGCCAAGGGCCTAGCGTCAAACGGTTAAAACCCCGTTGGACGCTTGTGATCATGACGTGTGCGAGCCCCCTCGTGCGGTTTGGCGCCTCAGCGCAGCGCGGTGATCGTGCCTGAATCGTCCAGCACATAGAGCGTACCGTTGGCGACGACCGGTGCGAGCGAAATCGGCGCGTCGAACTTGCGATATTCGTTCCACGTGCCGCTCAGCGGATCGACCCAGCCCAGTTCACCCTCGGAATTGGCGACCCACAGCTTGTTGCCCGCCAGAACCGGCCCCTTCCAGAAGATCGGGCCCTTGTGCTTCTTCTCGTTATGGTAGCGCTGGAGCTGGGTCAGCCAGCGCACCTTGCCGGTGTTGCGCTGGATCGCCAGCAGTTCGGCGTGATCGTCCAGTGTGAAGATCCAGTCCCCCGCAACCGCCGGGGTCGAGATGCCCGCAAGATTGAGTTCCCAGATACGCTGTCCGGTGACCAGCTCATAAGCGGCCATGCGTCCACCCTGACCCAGCGCATAAACACGGCCATTGTCGACGATCGGATCGGCATCGACGTCAGTCAGGCTGCCCACCGACGTCGAGATCGACGTACGAGCAAGCGCGTCTGACCACAGCTGACGACCGTTTTCGTAGCGATAGGCCACCAGCTCGCCCGAGGCGTAGCCCGCCACGATCGTACCTTGTCCGGCAGCCGGAGCGCCAACGCCGAAGACACCTGCCTGCGTGAGCGAGGCCGATTCGTTCCACAGCACCTTGCCGTCTGCCGCGTTGACCGCGAAGATCTGGTTGTCCTGCGTCATCACGTAAACCGCGCCGAAGCCAATCGTGGGCGAGCCGCGCAGCGGCCCGGCCGGCTTGACGCTCCACGCCTGCTTGCCGGTCGCCGCGTCAAGCGCAGCGACTTCACCCAGACCGGTGGTCACGTAGACCTTGCCCTGATCGAAGCTGACACCGCCGCCGAATACCGACTTTTCGTTGTCGCCCGAGACCGAGAAACTGTGCAACCACACCTGAGCACCGGTATCTGCATCGTAGGCGTGGACGACGCCATTGGTGTCCATGACATAGAGACGCTTGTCACCGATCACCGGCGCAGCGGCAAGGCGCTGGCGGGTGGTCGAACCGGCGATATCGGCCGTCCACAGCTTCTGCGGCTGCGGTGCGAGCGTAAGCTGGCCATAGCTCTTGTTCGACGTGTTGCCCGCCTGCGGCCAGTCGGCATTGGTTGTGGGCGGCGGCAGGATCACCGACACGCCAGCCAGGGTCGCATCAACCTGCGCGCCGCTTTCGATGCGCGAGAGAATCGGCACGCGATTGCCCACGGTCGGCGTCGTGCGAACCTTCTTGTGATGTCCCGCGCAACCGGCAAGGCCGCCGGCCAGCGTAACAGCGAGAAGGCTGGCCGCAGCAAGGCGGCGCGTCTTGAAAAAGGCGGTCATTCGCGTGTCCTCTCGAGCCGTTACTGGGCTGCAGCCGCGCTGGAAACAGCGGCGGGGGCCGGCATGGCCGAAACCGTGGGGGTATTGGGAAGCGGCTTGCCATCCGCATCGACAACAGGGTCAACGGCATCGACGCCGAGCACCGAGGCCAGCTGGCGCGCGCGGTTGCGCAACGAATCGGGCTGGGTCTCGTCCTTGGCGATTTCCGCGAAGATCGGCCCCGCCAGATCCTTCTTGCCTTGCGCGACATAGGCTGCGCCGATCATTTCACCGGCGGCACCGAACCACGGATTTCCGGGCTGCGCCAATGGCTTGAGGCGATCGACGACCGCCTGCGGCTTGAGCGTATCGTAATTCGCTGCGACCGAACGCACCGTTGCCAGATCGCGCAGCGGCTGCGGCACACCGGTATCGGCGGCGACCGCATCGTACATCTTCACGGCATCGGCGAGGCGATTCTGCTTGAGCGCCACATCGGCGAGCAGCAGCTTTGCAGAGGCGCCCGAGGCACCGTCCGCCTTGTCGACGACCGGCCCGAGCTTCTTCTTCACATCGTCGAAATTGCCCGCCTGAAGGCTGTCGAGCGCCTGCACGAAGACTTCGGCATTGGCATCGCGAGCCTTGGTCTGTTCGTGCTTCCAGAAGAAGAAACCGCCGATTGCCGCCAGAATCGCGACCACCAGCACCGCCACGGCCACGCCATAACGCTTGAAGAAATCCTCCATCCGGTCCTGACGCATCGCGTCATCGACCTCGCGCTGGAAGATCTGGCCTTGCGCCTTTGCGGCAGCCGCCTTGTCGTTCGGGGTAGTGGGAATGAGAGCCAAGGTGCGCGCGCTTTCTGGGTATTCTGGTAAGGTTGCCGGGCTGTTTAGCGGATGGACAGGGGTTTTCAACGGGCTTGATCGCTGCCTGTCCCCGACTGAAGCGGGTCTGAACAGGACAAAGGAGGCTAGAAAGGGGGTAGAGGGGGGCTAGAGGTGGGCAAAGGCACCCTCAGGGGAAGATGTCGCGCCCCAGCGCGGCGGCATACGTCGCCCTGTAGCCCTCGATCATGATCCGCTCGTCGAAGCGGGCCAGCGCCTCGCGCCGGTTGGCCATGCCGACCTGCTCTCGCAAGGGCGCATCCCCTGCCAGAAGCGCCAGCGCGGTCCCGAGCGCCTGCCCGTCTCCGGGGGCGGTGATGAAGGGCGCGTTCGGCGCCGAGACCATCGCGGCCACGTCGCCGACCGCGGGCGAGGCCACCGGCACGCCCGCCGCCATCGCCTCGACCACCGAGATCGGAAACTGCTCCGAATCGGACGAGAGCGCGAAGATATCGAACAGGCCGACGACATCGGCAGGCCGCGCCACGAAACCGGGCAGGTGGACGCGGTCCGCCAGCCCCAGCGATCGCGCTTCGGCCTCGATCGCCGTGCGCTCCGGCCCTTCGCCCACGATCACCAGATGCCATTCGGGCGGGAGCGCGGCGAACGCCCGCACCAGCCGGGGCAGGTTCTTCACCGCGCGCAGGCCCGCCAGCGTGCCGACCCACTTCGCGCCGGGCGCCTTGACCAGCCCCGGCACCGCATCGGGCGCAGGCGGCGTGCCATAGGCCGAGAGCGCGATGCCGTTGCCGATCAGCCGCAGCTTGCTGTCCGGGCAATGCCAGACCTCGCGCGCGATCCCTGCCAGCCGCTGCGAGGGCACCACCAGCGAGGCGGCCCCGCGCAGCGCAAAGCGGCGGAACAGGTTGCGCTTGGGCTTGAGGCCTGCCGCCTCGTCCTCGTTGAAGCCGTCCTCGTGATGGACCAGCGGCGGCATCTTCAGGACGCTGCCATAGAGCGCACGCGCCATCACCCCGTCCATCGCCCCCCAGTTGTAGGTGAGCACGAGGTCGTAGGCCTGCATCGCCCTGGCAAAGCGCCACAGGCGCGGCGGCAGCGGCTGGCCCTGCAACGAGGGGAAGTCTTCCGGAAAGGCCACGTCCAGCCCCGAATCGAGCGCCACTTTCGCCCCGAACGCGCCTTCCTCTGCCGAGACCACCGCGTGATGGACAGGGCGCCCCAGCGCATCGGCGGCAAAGGCATTCATCAGCCGCGCCGCGCGCAGTTCCTTGCCGCCCGCCGCGAAGCTGGAATGCATGTGAAGGATGCGCAAGGGCGCGCCGCTCGTTGCCATCGTGTTCAGCCGACCTGCTCGACCAGCCGGGTGATCGCGGCGACCACCTCGGGCTCGTCCAGCGTCGGCGCGTGGCCGACCCTGGGCACCGTCATCGCCTGCGCCGCGGGAATACGCGCCTGCATCTTGGCGAGCGTCGCTGCCGACAGCAGGTCCGACTTCTCGCCGTGGAGCAGCAGCAGCGGCGCCCCCGCCAGCGCTTCGAACGCGGGCCACAGGTCGGGCTGGGTATCGGCATCGAAGCTGGCGAAAGGCTCGGCGATCTTCATGTCGTAATCGAACACGATGCGCCCGCCGGTCGAGACGGTCATGCGTTGCTTGGCAAGGCCGATCCAGAAATCGAGCGGCTGGCCCGGATGCGCATCGCTCTGCACTTCCTCCATCCCGCGCGCGGCGTGGACCCAGGTGGGAAAGCTGCGCCCCTGCCCCACGTATTCGCGGATGCGCTCCAGCCCGGAAAGCTCCATCGCCGGACCGATATCGTTGAGCACGGCGCCGGCGATCTTCGGCGCGGTCTCGTCACCCAGCGCGATCATCGCCATGACCATCGTCATCAACCCACCCATCGAGGTGCCGATGGCAATGAAGCGGTTGATGCCCTGCTCTTCCAGCAGCAGGCGCAGATCGTCGATATATTGCAGCGGCACATAGCTTGCCGAATCGCGCGCATATTCGCTTTCGCCGCGCCCGCGCATATCCGGGCACAGCACCCGGCGTCCCTCGGCCAGCACCGGCGCGAGCCGCTCGAAATCGCGGGCATTGCGGGTCAGGCCATGCAGGCACACCACCGGCAGCGCGGTGGAACCCTCCGGTCCGGCATAGTCGCGATAGTGCAGCTTCAGCCCGTCGCGACTGGTCCAGAACCGGCTTTCGAATTGCGTCGTCATGCCCGAAGGGGCCTCCATCTCGTGTGCGAGGGGAGCAGCCGTTGCGGTCCGCCGCCCTCACCCTTTTCGCGCCACCGCTTGCGCGCAGCACCTTTGACGCTCACTAATGCCACATGCGTTTACAACCGCAAGCAAGTGCCTATCGCCCCGATCCCGCGATCGAAACTCTCAGCCCCTGGCTGGCCGATCCGGTCCCGCCCGCAGACTTCCCCGAAACCACCCTGCGCTTCCGCAACCAGCGCTGGGCGCAAGGCGTAGGGCTGGGCGATCTCGACGAGGCGGCATGGCTGCGCCATTTCGGGCGGTTCGAGCCGCTGGCGGACAACCTGCCGCAACCGCTGGCGCTGCGCTATCACGGCCACCAGTTCCGCATCTACAACCCCGATCTTGGCGACGGGCGCGGCTTCCTGTTCGCGCAGATGCGCGACGCGAAAGGTCGCCTGCTCGACCTTGGCACCAAGGGTTCGGGACAAACGCCGTGGAGCCGACAGGGCGACGGTCGCCTCACGCTGAAAGGCGCGGTGCGCGAAATCCTCGCAACGGAAATGCTCGAAGCGCTGGGCGTGAACACCAGCAAGACCTTCTCGGTGATCGAGACCGGCGAGAACTTGTGGCGCGGCGACGAGCCTTCGCCCACGCGCTCCGCCGTGATGGTGCGGCTCAGCCACGGGCACATCCGCATCGGCAGCTTCCAGCGCCTGCTGATGCTGGACGAGCGCGATCATATGGAAGCACTGGTCGCCTATTGCCTCGAAGAGTTCCCCGGACCGCCCCCGCCCGAAAACGCGCCGGGCCGCGACGAGCCAGCCGTGATCCTGCTGCATCAGGTGGTCGAGCGACTGGCCGACCTTGCCGCATCGTGGATGGTCGCCGGTTTCGTCCACGGCGTGCTCAACACCGATAACATGAACATCTCGGGCGAGAGCTTCGACTATGGCCCCTGGCGCTGGCTGCCCAAGTGGGACCCGAGCTTCACCGCCGCCTATTTCGACCATGCCGGGCTCTATGCCTTCGGTCGCCAGCCGGAAGCGCTGTTGTGGAACTGCGGACAACTGGCGGTGGCGCTGCGCATGCTGGCCGATACCGCGCCGCTGGTGGCCGCGCTTGACCGCTTCGGGCCGCTCTATCAGGCGGCGATGGCGCGCCGGTTCTGCTGGCGGCTGGGCGTGACCTCGCTGGGCATGGAGGCCGACACCGCGCTGGTGCAGGCCGCCGAAAAGCGCATGCTGGCCACCGGAGAAACGCCCGATGCGTTCTTCTTCGCCCACCGCGCAGGCCGCGATCCGGGCGACGATGATTTCGAGGCGGCGCTGCGCGCTCGCGCCCCTGCTGCCGAACTCGACGCGTTCTTCCGCAGCGAAACAGCGCCCCCTGCGTTGCAGATCGACGAGGTGGAACGCATCTGGGCCGCCATTGCCGAGGATGACGACTGGTCGCAGCTGGAAGAGGCCCTCGCCCGGATTCGGACGCTCGGCGATGCTCTGGGGAACCACCTGCCCCCGCCGGGTCTTCTGAAACGGGCCGACCTGATACGAAACGTTACCAAGTGATCCGCGTCAATTCACGTCCATCGCCTTCGCGTTAGCAGACCGGTAGGATGTGCGTGGCATAGGCAAGGAACGATGAACGAGATGACTCGCCCTCCCGCTGCTCCGACCGCCGACGCGATGCCGCCGCCTTCTGGCGCTGCGGGCCTGTTCGTCTCGGTCGAACCGGCGACCGGCGCCGAAGTCTGGCGCGGGCGGATCGGCGATATCGATGGCGCGGTCGCACGGGCACAGCGCACCTGGCCGAACTGGGCGGCACTGCCGCTGGCCAACCGCATCGAACTGCTGCGCCGTTTCGCCAACGAAGCGCGCAAGGATGCCGATGCGCTGGCCACGCTGGTCGCGCGCGAGACCGGCAAGCCCGCATGGGATGCGCGCGAGGAGGTCGACCGGGTGATCGCCGGGGTCGAGCATGCGATCCGCGCCTATGCCGAACGCAGCGGGCAACGCCGCTTCGATTCGGCGCTCGCAGGCCGCACCGCCGTTCGCCACAAGCCGCATGGCGTGCTGGCGGTCATCACCCCGTTCAACAACCCTGCGCATGTCCCCGCCTCGCACATCGTGCCTGCGCTGATCGCGGGCAATGCCGTGGTGCTCAAGCCCAGCGAGAAGGCCCCCGGCACCGCCGAGGCGCTGGTCCGCTGCCTGCACCGCGCAGGGATTCCCGCCGCCGTCGCGCAAGTGGTGCAGGGCGGTCCCGAGCAGGGACAGGCGCTGGTCGGGCATGACGGGATCGACGGCGTGCTGTTCACCGGCTCTGCGCGCGTGGGTATCGGCATCAACCGCCGCCTTGCCGCCCGGCCGGACCGGCTGGCGGTGCTGGAGATGGGCGGCAACAACCCGATCGTCGTCACCGACACGCCCAAGATCACCGACGCCGCCGCGCTGGTGATCCAGTCCGCATTCCTGTCCAGCGGCCAGCGCTGCACCGCCGCGCGCCGCCTGATCGTGACCGAGCGGATGTACGATCCGCTGATCGCCGAGGTGAAGGCGCTGGCAGACCGGCTGGTCGTCGGCGCGCCTTTCGACGAGACGGTGCCGTTCATGGGGCCTGTCACCGACAATCACGCCGCAGACGGACTGACCGAAAGCTTCCTCTATCTGCTCAGCCACGGCGGACGGGCGATCAAGCATCTCGTGCGCCTCAACGACAGCCTGCCCTTCCTCTCGCCCGCGATCATCGACGTGACGGCGATGGAGCAGCGTCCCGATGTCGAGCTGTTCGGACCGATCCTGCAAGTGGTGCGCGTGCCCGACCTCGACGCCGCCATCGCCGAGGCGAACGCCACGCGCTTTGGCCTTACCGCCTCGCTGATCGGCGGCAGTCCGCAGGATTACAACCGCTTCTGGGCGAACGTGCGCGCCGGGATCGTCAACTGGAACCGGCCGACCACCGGCCCCAACGATTCGACCCCGCTGGGCGGCGCTGGGCTTTCCGGCAACCATCACCCCGGCGGTGCCTATCTGGCCGACAGCGTCGCCTATCCGGTCGCCTCGGGCGAGATGGACCAGCCCCGCGCGATGATCGGCGTGGGGCTGGCTTAGGGATTTTTTGAAAATGCCCTTCCGGGCATTTCGAGGCGGCACCGGCCCACGCCCCCACCCTGCCACCCGCAGGATACTACCAATGGGTGGCAGGGTGGGGGCGTGGGCCGGTGCCGCAAAATTCGCATTCCGCGAATTTTCAAACGGACGCCACGCTTTATTTCCCGCTGGTGACGAGGTCGACGCCGGTCAGGCCGTTGTCCTGCTTGCGGACATAGACCACGTAGGCCCGGCCGCCCTTGCTGCCGCCGAGCACGTGGTCGGTGCCATCGGTGCGCGCCTGCACGCCATAGCCCGCCCGCGCCGCCCGCGTGTTGTAGTAGCCGAGCACGTCGCTGACGCTGACGGGCGTGACGAAATTGACCACGCGCAGCGCGCAGCCGTCATCGTCGGTCCCGCCGCTTCCTGCACCGCGCCGCGCGGGAACACCGGCAGTTCGGGCGGCAGCTTGGCAGCCCAGGTGGCGGAATACTTCACCGCCTTCGAGCAATCGACCTTGCCGAGCTTGGCATTCCCGGCGACTTGCGCCGCCGTCGCCGCCTGTCCGGCCAGCGCGGCCGCGCTTCCCGCCTGCGGAGCGGGAGCAGGCTGCAACGTGCCGCCGACTTGCGCGCGCGCCTCGCCCAGAGCAGCCGCGATCGCATCGGGCGAGCGTTGCACCTGTGGCACCGAGCCGTCATCGCCATTGGCGGCAAGCGCCGCGCCCTGATCGCCGGTCTTGGCCGGATCGACCGCGATCTTGTCTGCCAGAGCGCCTGACAGCGCCGGATCGTCGCTGCTGCGATCCGCCGGATCGACATCGCCGCCCTGCTTCTGGCACCCGGCGAGCAGCACCGTGCCCGCCATCGCCATCAGAGCGAGTTTGGCGGAAGGGGAGCGACGGAAGAAAGTCTGGGTCATGCGCGGCGATCCTTGGCGTCCTGTATCATCACCTAGTGATGAACAGCCGGGCCGCTGGCAAGCTCCCCGGCGGGGCGAATCCGGCCTGTCCCATTACGGGAAGCCCCGGTGCGCCATCCGACAGGTGGGTTCGGAAGGCGGGTCCGGGCGGCGCCGTCCGCCCGAACCCTGACGCCGGGATCGCTCCCGCCGCTGCATTCAGGTTTAGCGAGGCGTTCCTGAACCAAAGGTCGCTCCCGCGTTCAGCCGCGAGGCAGGCATGAAGGCTCCCCGTGCGATGCGAACAGGGCCTGCTGACACGAATTTCACTTGTGCCACTGACACCCGCTCGGCATCGAACATCTTACTGTCCCGCTGCCTTCGCCCCGAAACTGCCGCAATTCCATGGCCTTCTGCCCGGCAGCGACAACATTCCCTTTTCCTTCGATCGACGCCCGCCCGCTTCCGTTTCCCCCGACGAGGTGCCGCCATGCCGATTGCCGATGCCCCGCCCCTCTCTCCGCCTGCGCAGGTTCGTCACGTCGATACGTTCGATGTCGGCGCATCGCCGCCACCGCAGACCACACCCTCGTCCTCCCTCACGACCGGCAAGATCGACCTTGGTATCGGTGGGTCACGCTGCCCAGCGGGGCAAGCAGGAGAAATCGTGGTCTGCGCGCGCAATCCGGAAGAGAACCGCCTGCGTGGCGCCACCGGTCCCACCATCGATCCGATCCTGCCGAAGACCGAAACGAAGCTCGGCAGCGCTACGCTCGATCTTCATATGGAGAGCGCCGGAATGGCCAATGGCCAGATGAGCAACCGGGTGATGGTTGGCGTAAAACTGCCGTTCTGATCGCTCCAACGAAAACGCCGCTCCCCCCGAGAAGCCAGAAGGCCGAAAAGCCAAAAGCCCGACCCGTCAGAAAGACGGATCGGGCCATCGAGGCGCCCATGAGGGGTGGGGGTCGGGCGCCACGGGGGCTGTTGGGACGGGAAAGGCGGGATTGAACCGCGCTTTCCCGTCAGGATGGTGTCAGGCCCTTATTTTCAGGGCCTTACTCAGCGCGCCTTGTCAGGCGAACTTGCCGGCCTTGGCGATCTCGGCCAGCGGCTTGCGGGCGCTCGCGGCTTCCTTGTCCTGCAGGAAGTCGGGCAGGATCGCCTTGTCGCCCTGCTTGCCGATCGCGAAGGCCGCTTCCAGGCGGTGATCTTCCGGCACGCCCAGCGCGGCTTCTGCCTCGCCGAACTTCAGACCGGTCATGCCGTGGGTGTGATAGCCCAGCGCCTGCGCCTGAAGGGCGGCATAGCCCCAGGCAGCGCCTGCATCGAAGCTGTGACTGTAGTTGGGCTGATCGCCCTTGTCCGAATGGGTGTGCTTGTCCGTCACCACGAACACCAGTGCCGAGGCGTTCTTCGCCCAGCCCTGATTGAAGTCGATCAGCTGCGAGAGGAACAGATCCCAGTTCGCATCGCCCTTCTTCGCATAGAGGAAGGTCCAGGGCTGCGCGTTGAACGCCGAGGGCGCCCAGCCTGCCGCCTCAAGGATGACGTCCAGATCGTCCTGCGGAATTTCCGAGCCGTCGAAAGCGCGCGGCGACCAGCGATCGACGATCAGCTTTTCGATCTTGGGGTGGGCGGTACGTCCAGTCATGAGAAATCCTTTCGCGAGATAAGCCTAGAGAAGCAATTGCGTTATGAGCAACTCCGGTTTCGGCGAGAGGCCAGCACAGAGTTGCCCACACGGGGGATTCAGATCGGTTCAGGCGGCATCCACCAGAACCAGTTCGGCATCTTCGAGCGCAGTCACCGTGATCGCGTCAAGCCCGGTCACGGCCACGCCGTCTCGCGCCTTGGCCTCAACCTCCGCGATGCGGATACGGCCGGTGGCAGGCACCAGATAGAGATGGCGGTCCGCCGTCGTCTCGTAGGTCACGCTTTCTCCTGCCTTCACCGTCGCGCCGAGCAGACGGGCATTGGCGCGGATCGGCAACGCCCCTTCGGGCTCGCCCGCACCGTCACCCGCGATCCCGCTCGCCAGCGTGACGAATTGCCCTTCGCGGGCATCCCTGGGGAACGGGCGCATGCCCCAGCTTGGCTCGCCGCCGCGCTGGTCGGGCAGGATCCAGATCTGGAACAGCGTGGTGTCCTCGTCCTCCAGATTGTATTCCGCGTGCTGGACGCCGGTGCCCGCGCTCATCACCTGCACGTCGCCCGCGCCGGTGCGGCCAAGGTTGCCCATCGAATCGCGGTGCGTGATCGCCCCGGTGCGGACATAGGTGATGATCTCCATGTCCTGATGCGGATGCGGCGGGAAGCCGGACTTGGGGGCGATCAGATCGTCGTTCCACACGCGCAGGCGGCCCCAGTTGGTGCGCGCCGGATCGTGATACCCGGCAAACGAGAAGTGGTGGTGGGCATCGAGCCAACCGTGGTTGGCGCCGCCCAGCGTTTCGAAAGGTCGCAATTCGATCATCGTGGCAACTCCGGCGAAGGCTTGCACTATTCCGTCCCGATGACGGCAGCGCGGCTCTTCGCGTCTTGGAGGTCTATCTAGGCCTTGCGGGACAATCGGGAAATTGGGATAAAATCGAGCGAGATGTTCGAGGAAGTGGAATATGCCTGAACTCATACCCCCCAGCCTCGATCACTTGCGCGCCTTTCTGGCCGTGGTCGAGGAAGGCAGCTTCAACGCCGCCGCCAAGCGGCTTGGCCGCGCGATCTCGGTGGTCAGCTACGCAATCAGCCAGCTGGAAGCCCAGCTCGATGTCCGCCTGTTCGACCGCGAAGGCTCGCGCCGCCCCACGCTCACCCCCGATGGCGAGGCGCTGCTGGGCGAGGCGCGCGCCGTCTCCGACGATATCGACGCGCTGCTCGCCAAGGTCCGCAGCCTGCGCCAAGGGCTGGAGCCCGAACTCTCGCTGGCGGTGGACGTGATGGTGCCGGGGCATATCCTCGCCGCGCTGCTGCGCGATTTCCAGTTCATGTACCCCACCGTTCCGCTGCGCCTCCATGTCGAAGCGCTCGGCGCAGTGGCCGCGCTCGTGCTCGAAGGCCGCGCCACGCTAGCCATCGCCGGGCCGGACCTGCTCGACCTGCCCGACCTCGAACGCGAGACGGTGGGCGCGGTCGAACTCGTTCCCGTCGCCGCGCCGGGCCACCCGCTTGCCCGCGCCGGAAAGATCGCATCGGGCGAGGCGCGCAAGCACGTCCAGCTTGTCCTCACCGACCGCTCACCGCTGACCGAAGGGCGCGACTTCTCGGTGCTCGGCACCCGCTCGTGGCGCCTTGCCGACCTCGGCGCCAAGCACGCCCTGCTGCGCGAGGGGATCGGCTGGGGCTCGATGCCGCGCCACGCCGTCGCCGACGATCTCGCCAGCGGTGCCCTCGTCGAACTGCATCTGCCCGAACGCCCGGCGCTGCGCTATTCGCTGGTCGCGCTGTGGCGCAAGGATACCCCGCCGGGCCCCGCCGCCGTGTGGGTGCTCGATGCGTTTCGCGAGCGGCTCGGCGGGGGTGTTTGAGAGAAGGTGCAGGAAGGTGTGATTCCGGGGCCAGAGGCCCCAGACCCCTGAACGTCTCCCGACGTTAGCCTCATGCTTGGGGAAATTGTCCCGCGTGTCCCGAAGTATGGACACGCAGTGCCTTGGCCTTGTGAATGAGGTCAGCGCCGGAAGACGTAACGGGGTCTGGGGCCTTTGGCCCCAGGATCACTCTTCCAACTTCCTCAACTTCCCCCACCCTTCCCGCTTGCCAATCGCCCCCGCCGATCCCAAGTCCTGCGCCATGACAGCGACACGCCTCACCGACCGCGCCGTGATCCGGCTTTCCCCTCGCGAGCCCGGCGAGGATGTTGCCGCCTTTCTGCAGGGGCTGGTGACGTCCGACGTGCAGAAGACGCTTCCGGTCTGGACTGCGCTGCTGACTGCGCAGGGCAAGGCGCTGTTCGATTTCCTCGTCTGGCCCGGTGGCCCCAATGCGAACGGTCCCTCGCTGCTGATCGACTGCGAGGCCGAGGTGGCCGACGCGCTGGTGAAGCGTCTGTCGATGTATCGCCTGCGCCGCGCGATCGACATCGTTCGCGAGGAGAAACTCGGCGTCCACTGGCGCCCGCATGAAGGCGACGGTGCCGCCCCCGATCCGCGCCTGCACGCGCTGGGCGAGCGCTGGCTGGCCCCGGTCGATCCGCTTGATCCCGATTCGCAAGGGAGTGCCGATGCGGCATGGCGCGCGCACCGGCTGGCGCTGGGCGTCGTGGAAGGGCGCGGGGAACTGGGCGATGGCGAGACGCTCTGGCTGGAGTGCAACGCGGTCGAACTGAACGGCGTCAGCTTCACCAAGGGCTGCTATGTCGGGCAGGAAAACACCGCGCGGATGAACTGGCGCCAGAAGGTCAACCGCAGGCTGGTGGTAGTGCCGCTGGACCGCTCGGAAGAGAAGCGCCGCCGCGCGGCCTATCCCGAACTGGGGCTGGCGGTCGACCACTTGCGCGTCGATGCGATCGCCGACGATGTGCGGCCCCACTGGATGCCCGCGCCAAACCCCGAAGGCGAAACCGAAGCCGAATAGGCAAAGCGCCCCGCCGGACAAGTGTCCGACGAGGCGCCCAGGGGATTCTAGAATTTCGCCAAACTCAGTGGCAGGCGAGCCCTTCCGGACGGGCCTTGCCTGCCTGAGAACCTGTGGCCCCAGAACCTGTGACCGGAGCCAGCGCCGCGACTTCCGCCGCGTAGATCGGCGCCTCGACTTCGCCCTCGAAGCCGCTGACCATGCGGCGGCGGGTCTTGCCGGTAGGCCGGAAGCCCGCCCGCTCCAGCACTTGTCCGGCGCAGCTGTCGGTCGCGAGCACATTGGTCGCGGTCAGGCGGCGATGGCCCAGCGCGTGGGCATGTTCGAGCAGCCCGCGCACCGCTTCGGCCGCAAAGCCCTTGCCGCGAAAGCGCGGGGCGATGAAGAAGTCGAGTTCGACGTCGTCTCCGCGCATGGCAAGGCCGATGCCGCCGACCAGCACGGCGCCCACGGCACTGCGGAAATAGATGAACAGAAGAGGCAGCCGCGGGTCGCGCTGCCGGCCCAGATAATCGCGGATCGACGCGATCGTTTCGTCGGGAAGCTCCTCCCCGAGAATTGGATCGTCACCGAGCATCTCGATCAGCTCTTCAAAATCCTCAGGCCAGCCGGGCCGAAGGAACAACCTCTCCGTGCGGATGAACATGGGACGGTTCTCCGTTTTCTTATGACTGCCGCAGAAAACTTATGCACCAGTTTCGGGACACATGCACGCGTTTTGCGGCGGGAGGCCTCTTGACGCGCACTTCTCCGCCACAGGACGAATATCGCAGGGAAAAGTTTCCGTAAGCCGTAACGGCCCACCGCATTTCCCCCTGCATTCAATCCTTTGCACCGCCTTTTGACAGACAATTAGGCCGTTGCGCGATCACCGTTCCGGTCAGGCGATCTGTCGCGAATCGGCCTCCCGATTCGCGACGTCGCATAGCCAGGCGCCGAGATGCTGACGCATCACGCCTTGGCGATGTTCAAGCGCCACACGGGCTTGACCAAAGCTGCGATGAGACAAGCTCACCGAGCTTTGGCCTCAAGCCGCCTTGCGGCGAATGTCGGAGCCGCTGCCCTTGCCATTACCGTCGTCCCCGCTCTCGCCCTCGCCCGACAGGTCGAGCGTATGGACGAGGGCGGGGGCGGCCTCACCGCGCGCCGGACTGAAGATCGCGACCATGCGGCCGATGCGACGGAAGCCCAGCTTGGCGAGAACCCGGCCCGAGCCGGCATTGTCCACCAGATGCCGCGCCTCGATGCGGCGATGGCCCAGCGTTGCCGCCAGCGAAAGCACGGCGCGCGCGGCCTCGGTGGCATAGCCCTGCCCCAGTGATCGCGCGCGATCCAGTAGCCAAGGTTGATCGCGCCTTCGACTTCGGACAGGCCGATACAGCCGACGATCCGCGAGCCCGCGCCATCCGGAACCGTAATAAGGAAGCGGGGCAGCCCGGCGACATGCGGCAGGCCGATAAAGGTCTCCGCGTCCCTGGCGGTATAGGGCCAGGGCACGCGCGAGAGGTTGCGCGCAACCGCATGGTCGGCGATCAGGGGCAGCAGTTCATCCCGGTCTTCAGGCCAGGCGGGCCGCAGGAACAGACGTTCGGTACGAACGAACATCGCGTTTGTCTCCACTCTCTCACCCCGCCAGCCCCTCAGGAGGCCCCCTTGGGAGGCCCCTTAGGACAGGCGCGTGACGTTCGCGTTACGGACGTGAAAATCCTTTGGTCCGCGTTCGCTACGAGGCGCGGGGGCCGCAAGGGCGCCCGTGCCGGTTTGCCGAGGGAGAAACGACAAAAGGGAGACAGGCCGTGGCCCTCTCCCTCGTCTTACCGATCATCTCCCGCAGGAGAGTCGGCAGGGCCATCCCGTCAGGATGGCCCCAGGAACCATCCGATTATTCGGCTGCTTCTGCCATTACGTCTACCGAGACGTATTTGCGGCCGAGCTTGCCGTCATGGAAGCGCACGCGACCTTCGGCGGTGGCGAACAGGGTGTGATCCTTGCCCATGCCAACGTTCACGCCGGGGTACACGCGGGTGCCGCGCTGACGGATGATAATGTTGCCGCCGATCACTTCCTGACCGCCGAACTTCTTGACGCCAAGGCGGCGGCCCGCAGAGTCGCGACCGTTGCGCGACGAACCGCCTGCTTTCTTATGTGCCATTGTTCAGTCCTTCCGATCTTTGGCTCAGGCGACCGACACGATGCGCAGCAGCGTAAGCTGCTGGCGGTGGCCGTTCTTGCGACGATAGTTATGGCGGCGGCGCTTCTTGAACACCACGACCTTCTCGCTCTTCGCCTGCGCGATGATCTCGGCCGAAACCGAAACCTTGGCGGCGTCGAGAACTTCGCCGTCCTTGCCCGCGAGCAGGACGTCGCCCAGGGTGATGGTCTCACCGGCTTCACCAGCCAGCTTTTCAACCGCGATCTTGTCTCCGGCGGCAACCCGGTACTGCTTGCCGCCCGTGCGCACTACTGCGAACATGGTGCCCTTACCTAATCTTTGTGTGTGCCCGAAACGGGCCGAAACAGTTTCTTTGCCCCGGCCGCTATGGTCCTACGAAGAACCGTGGGAAGCCTTGCGGGCGACGCACCGGCTTCCCGCACATGAAATGCGGGGGCCGGAAGAGTGGGTGCCGTTAGGGCAACCCCGGCCCTCTGTCAACGGGAGAGTAGGCGAACTGTCATGAAGAAGACTCGCATTTCTGCGGATCGTGCGCCCTTCACGGGGGCACCGATGCCCCCTCGCCTTGCGTGCGCATCGTGCTATGGCGAACGCATGATCCGCGCAAGTCTTCGCCTCCGCCGTTTCGCTGCGGCCCGCTCGCTGCCCATCCTTTCGATGGCGGCTTCCTCGCTGTTGCTGGCCGGTTGCGTCGCGAATTCGAGCTATCCCTCGCTGGCGCAGCGCCCGATCGAGCGAATCGACAACAGCCTGACGCCTGCGCCCGATACCGCGCCGACGCCGCCCGCACCGCCTCCGGCGTCGAGCGATCTCACCACGCGCCTTGCCGGACTGGTGAAGTACGCCAAGGATTCCGATTCGCAGTTCCAGACGCTGCGCGCCGATGCCGATCGCAAGATTTCGGCAGCCTCGGGCACCTCGCTGGGCTCCGATTCGTGGGGCAATGCGCAAGTCGCGATGGCGCAGCTCGATTCGGCACGCGGCGGGGCCTCTTCCGCAATGGCGGACCTCGATGCGCTCTACAGCGATGCCAGGGACCATACGCCGGTGGGCGACACGCCCTCGCTTCAGGCAATCATCGCCGCGCGCGAGACCGTGCTCGGTATCGTCACGGCCGAAAACGCCGCCGTCGATTCGCTGAGCCGGCGCCTGAAGGGATAAAAAAAGGGACCCATCCGCACGGACGACCGAGGCCCCCCGGCCCGCCGCCTGAACGAATGGGTCCTTCGGACCGCGCCGCCGGAGTTGACGGACAAACGCGAGGCAATGCTCTGCCGAGGTGGCAGCAGAACACCGATGGTCCTCGTCGCGCGCCTGTCGTCTCCATGAGCAACAGCCCGATGCCGGTGGACTTTCGACATCCCGAAAACGCTTGCCTTCCCTGCACATGCCATCGCCCGGAAGTGCGCCGCCGTGACCGGCTGAACGAAATGCCGCCTGAAGGTTCGCCGTATCCGTCCTGACCGAACGGGACGCCTTACCTGCCGACAAGAGCGCTTGTGCCCACCTGCACGGTGGGCGGCATTGATGCCGGTCAAATCAGAGTAGCAGTCGCATCATTTCCAGCGGGCGAGATCGTCGTGGTCCTGCGCGCGCGGTTCGATCCATTGCCAGATGCCGCCACGACGCTCGCGCTTCCAGAACCACGATTCGCTCTTGAGGTGGTCCATCGCGAAGTCCGCAGCAGCGAAGGCATCGCGGCGGTGGCGTGCCGCAGCGGCGACCAGCACGATCGGATCGCCGGGCGCCATCTCGCCGATACGGTGGAGGACCAGCAGCCCTTCCAGCGTCCAGCGCGCGGTGACCTCTGCCGCCAGTTGCTCCATCGCCGGAAGCGTGAGCGGCCCGTAATGCCGCAGTTCCAGCGCCTCGACGGCATTGGCCGCCTCCGCCGATTCTGCGCGCACCTGCCCCAGAAAGCTGACCACGCCGCCCGCCTCGCCATGGCGGCGGGTGAAGCCTGCGAGTTCCGCCGTCGCATCGAAGGGCGCGGACAGCAGGCGAACGTCTATGGTCATCCGCCCGAGACCGGCGGCAGGAAGGCGATCTCGTCGCCGTCGTTCAGCGCCACCGTGGCATCGTCCGCCAGCAGCACGCCGTTGACCGCCACCCGCACGCGAGGGCCTGCGAGGGCTTCAGCCAGTGCGGACGGCAGCGCGGCGCGCAAGGCGGCAAGATCGGGCACGAAGGCGGCTTCGCGCTCACCCGCGCCGGCCACGTCCTCCAGACGGCCGAGGAACACCAGTTTCAGCGCCATACCCTCAGCCGCCCGTCATCGACATGTGCCGGGCAAGGGCAGGCTCGGCCCCGGCGCGGTCAATCGCGAAGGCGTGGCGGGCGGGCTTGATCGCCATCGCCACGTCGAGCGCCGCGCTGAGCGCCGCCTCGGGATCGTCGCTCCGCATCGCGGCGCGCAGGTCCACCTGCTCGCTGCCGCCAAGACAGGCATAGAGCTGGCCCGTCGCGGTGACGCGCACGCGGTTGCAGCCATCGCAGAAGTTGTTGGTGAGCGGGGTGATGAAGCCCAGCCGCCCGCCGGTTTCGGCCACATCGACATAGCGCGCGGGGCCGCCGGTGCGGTGGCTGCTGGGCGTCAGGGTCCAGCGGCGTTCCAGACTGTCCCGAACCTGTGTCAGCGGCAGATAATGATCGAAGCGATCCCCCTCGACCTCGCCCAGCGGCATCACCTCGATCAGGCTCATCGCAAAGCCCTGCCCGTGCGCCCAGGCCATGATTTCGCCGATGTCCGCCTCGTTCACGCCCTTGAGCGCCACGGTATTAATCTTGACCTTGAGCCCCGCCGCCTTCGCCGCCGCCAGCCCTTCCATCACCTGCCCCAGCGAATCGCGGCGGGTAAGCGCCTCGAACCGCGCGCGGTCGAGCGTGTCGAGGGAGACATTGATGCGGCGCACCCCGGCATCGAACAGATCGTCGGCAAATTCGGCCAGTCGCGTGCCGTTGGTGGTGAGGGTGAGTTCCTCAAGCGCCCCCTGCCCGTCATCCGCCCCCACCCGGCGGCCGAGCGCGCGGATCAGGTCGATCACATCGCGGCGCACCAGCGGCTCGCCCCCGGTCAGGCGCAGTTTCGTGATTCCGCGCGCGATAAAGCCCAACGCCATGCGGTGCAGTTCATCGAGGCTGAGCACGTCCTTGCGCGGCAGAAAGGTCATCCGCTCGGGCATGCAATAGGTGCAGCGCAAGTCGCAGCGGTCCGTCACCGAGAGGCGCAGATAGCTGATCCGGCGCCGGAACTGGTCAACCAGAGGGGCTTGCAGGGGGCAGGCGCGATCATTGTCCTGCCATATAGCATTCAGCCTGCGGCATTTCCATCAAGGCGCAACAATTGGCCCGTCACGCCGGGCACGCTCTCGAGCCAGTCGAGCGCGGCAGCGACCTGCGCCTCGTCGCCACCCTCCAGCGCGTTGACGCGCAAGGGGGCCTGCGCGCGGGCCAGCGACTGCACGGCGGCAAGGCGCCATTCGCGGTGTTCGTAGCTGGCGGCAGCGAACAGCAGGCACAGCAGTCCATCCGGTTGCGCAGCCGAAGCCTGCGCCGCCTCGGTCAGCACTTCCGGCAATACGCGCGCATGGAAGTCAGCCGCCGCATCGAGCGGGGCTTCGGGCAGACCGGAAATCCGGGCGGTAAAGGTCGCCGATGCCAAGCCGCTGCGCCGATCAGCGACGGTCGCGGGTGAGCGTGATGCCGATCTTCTCGCTGCTCTCGGCAATCGCGAGCTTGACGATCTTGACCGTGACGGCCTCGACCCGCTCGTCCTGCAGGAACAGCGTATCGCAGATATGATCGGCGACGGCCTCGATCAGCTTGAAATGCACGCCCTCGGGCAGCGCTTCACGCGCCGCGAACTTGAGGTCCATGTAGTTCTTGCTGGCGGTCAGCGGCGTATCGGGCGTGTAGTGACGCTCCGGCGTGAGGCGCACCGCGATGGTGATGCGCAGGGGCTGGGGCTTGCCGGTTTCTTCGGAGAGGATGCCGGTGAGGACATCGACTTCGAAATCGGCGACTTCAAGAATGAGCGAATCGGCCATGATGGGAAGGCTCTCTAAAGCATTTTCGCCGCAGGTGAACGCCCGCAGCACGGTTCAGATCGGCGAGAGCCCGAATCAGGCCGGATTGGACCAGCGCGCAAAGATCGCGGTGGGCAGCATTCGGGGCCCCATATCCCCATCGACGCCATCCGTCGGCATATCCTCGCGCACAGCCAGATCGCCATGCTCGATGGTGCCCGGAAGATCGGCGAACAGCTCGTTCATCAGCCCGGCCAGCGCCAGCGAGGACATGCGCACGGCATAGACCGTCAGGAACAGGAAGCGGCTGTCTCCGTCCAGCAGACGGCGGCAATCGGCGAGCAGCGCGGGAAGATGCTCTTCCAGACGCCAGACTTCGCCTTCCGGCCCGCGACCGAACTTGGGCGGATCGAGAATGATGCCGTCATAGCGACGACCGCGACGCACTTCGCGCGCGGCGAACTTGGCGGCATCGTCGATCATCCAGCGCACCGGACGGTCGTCGAGCCCTGCCAGCGCGGCATTCTCGCGCGCCTGCGCCACCGATTTCTTCGAGGCATCGACGTGCGTGACGCGGCCATGCGCGGACAGCGCCATGGTGCCGACGCCGGTATAGCCGAACAGGTTCATCGTCTCGGCATCGCTGCGCCCGGCCAGTTGCTCGCGCATCCAGTCCCACACCGGCGCCATGTCCGGGAAGAAGCCGAGATGGCGGAACGGGGTGCACTGCGCGGTGAACGAGACCTCGTTCCACGCCAGCGGCCAGCCGTCGCGCGGCACGGCTTTATCAAACTGCCACCTGCCGCCGCCGTCCTCGTCGGAGCCGGGGACGAATTCGCCGTGGGCATCCCACTCATCGGAACGTGGCGTCCACATCGCCTGCGGCTCGGGGCGCACGAAGCGATAGTCGCCATAGCGCTCCAGCTTGCGGCCATGGCCCGAATCGACGAGCCCGTAATCGGCCCAGCCCTCACCGGAAAGGACCAGCGGCTGGGTGTTCAGCTGTGCCATCGGAACCTGCCCGTCAGACCTTGGGCGCGGCGTGGCCGGCGACGAACTCGGCAATCGCCTCGTAGGTGCCGGGCAGCGAGACGAAGCGCTCCTCGCGCTCGAACAGATCGCCGATGCGGGCGGGCAGGCCGGGGCGCTGGCCGGTCGAGCGCTCGACCGCTTCGGGGAACTTGGCCGGGTGCGCGGTCGCCAGCGTGACCACCGGAACGCTCGCGTCGATGCCCGCAGCGCGCGCGGCAGCAAGGCCGCAGGCGGTGTGCGGATCGATCAGCTCGCCGCAGTTCTCCCAGGCCCAGCGGATCGCCTGCGCCATCTCGGTGCCATCGGTGCGGGCCGAGCGGAACAGCTTCGCCGCCCCTTCGCGCTGCGCATTGGTCAGCTGCATCGCCTTGGTGGCTTCGAAGCCCGCCATCTGCTCTGCAAGCGCCGCGCCGTCGCGACCGCCCAGATCGAACAGCAGGCGCTCGAAGTTTGAGGACACCTGAATGTCCATCGAAGGCGCGGCGGTGGGCGTGACGGTCCCTTGCGAATAGTCACCGTTCGACAGCGCGCGGTGCAGAATGTCGTTGACGTTGGTGGCGACCACCAGCGTCTCGACCGGCAGGCCCATCTGCGCCGCGACATACCCGGCGAACACGTCGCCGAAGTTGCCGGTCGGCACCGAGAACGCCACCTTGCGGTGCGGCGCGCCCAGCTGCAGCGCGGCGGCGAAGTAGTACACCACCTGCGCCATCAGGCGCGCCCAGTTGATCGAGTTCACCGCGCCGATGGCGAAGCGGTCGGTCATCGCCGCGTCGTTGAACATGCGCTTCACCATCGCCTGCGCATCGTCGAACGATCCGTCGATGGCGATGTTATGGACGTTGGGGGCGAGCACCGTGGTCATCTGGCGGCGCTGCACGTCCGAGACGCGGCCTTCGGGATGGATCATGAACACGTCCACCTTGGCGCGGCCCGCCACGGCGTCGATCGCGGCCGAGCCGGTATCGCCCGAGGTCGCGCCGACGATGGTCAGGTTGCGGTCCGAACGGCCAAGGAACTCCTCGAAGAACAGGCCGAGCAGCTGGAGCGCGACGTCCTTGAACGCCAGCGTGGGGCCGTGGAACAGTTCGAGCACCCAGTGCTGTTCGTCCAGCTGGACCAGCGGCGTCACTGCCTTGTGCGCAAAGCGGCCATAGGCTTGCGTGGTCAGTTCCAGCAGGCGTTCGTAGGTCAGGCTGTCACCGACGAAAGGCAGCATGATCTTCGCGGCCAGCTCGGCATAGGGCAAACCCGCCATCGCCGCGATCTCATCGGCAGAGAAGCGCGGCCACTCGCGCGGCACGTAGAGGCCGCCGTCCGACGCGAGGCCGGCAAGCGTCGCGCCTTCGAAATCGAGCGCCGGTGCGCTGCCGCGAGTGCTGATGTAGTCCATGGAGCCCTTCATTTCCTTCGGCGCCTGTAAATCTCGGCCTTCGGGGCGCGGTTAGCCGCAAGGGCGCGAAATGAAAAGCCCCGGAACGGGGGCAGTGGCGCAAGAATGTTCGAGGCAGACAT
This sequence comes from Novosphingobium sp. 9, assembly GCF_025340265.1. NCBI lineage: Bacteria > Pseudomonadati > Pseudomonadota > Alphaproteobacteria > Sphingomonadales > Sphingomonadaceae > Novosphingobium > Novosphingobium sp. 9. Next base: position 220,477 of record NZ_CP022707.1, read on the forward strand.
AGGCGCCACACCCTGCGTCATGCCCGCGAGGCGTGCGCCGCAGCGCCCATCTCAACGTCGTCATTCCCGCGAAGGCGGGAATCCAGTTCCACCCTCTCGCCTTGGATCGAAGCTCGATGCGTTCCGCCAGACTGGATTCCCGCCTGCGCGGGAATGACGAGGAATGGGGGTGAGGCCTACCCTCACCCCTTCTCCCACCGCTTGCGCAGGGCGAGGGCGTAGATCGCCAGTGCCATCGCGGCGAAGGCGAACCACTGGATGGCGTAGGACAGGTGGTTGTTGGGCAGGTCCGCCGGATCGGGCAGCGCGTTGGGCTGCAGCCCGGCCAGCGGCGGATCGGCGACGAGGCGCTGGCCGGGCGCGATCATGCCGTGGACTTCGCCGCCCTGCCACGCCGTGCCCGCCATCGGGCTCTGCGACCAGCCCATCACCACCAGCGCGAAGCCGCCGCCGGGCAGCGCGCAGCGCGCGGTCTGTGCCATGCCCGATTCGCCCGCCGCATTGTGCCCCGCCATCGAGGACCGCTCGGTCACGGCGCTGCACATCAATTGCGCACGGCGATAGGTGAGTTCGTAGCCCTTGTCGGGATCGGTGGGCCACTGCGCGGGCCAGTCGACCTCGGCGATCTGGGCGCGGGCCTCGGCAAAGCGGGCGAGCAGCGCCTCCTTCTCGTGCAGGCGGCGGATCTGCCAGAAGCCCAGCCAGACCATCATCGCCACGGCGGCGAGCACCACCGCGGTCGCCAGTACCGGCAGGCGATGGCGCGTTCGGGGGGCTGGGTCCGGCATGTCCGGCGCGGCCTCTCCCCCGCCTAAACCGAGCGCGCTACTCAACCACTGCGCCCCAGTTGCCCCAGACATAGACCGCCACGAACAGGAACAGCCACACCACGTCGACGAAGTGCCAGTACCACGCCGCCGCCTCGAACCCGAAGTGCTGGCGCGGGGTGAAGTCGCCCTTGTGAGCGCGGATCAGGCACACGATCAGCATGATCGTGCCGACGATCACATGGAAGCCGTGGAACCCGGTCGCCATGTAGAACGCCGAGCCATAGGTGTTCACGCCGAAGGGGAACGGCGCGTGCAGGTATTCGTAGGCCTGTATCGAGGTGAACAGCAGACCCAGCACGATCGTCGCGGTCAGACCCTTCTTCAGCCCCTCGCGGTCGCCGTGGATCAGCGCGTGGTGGGCCCAGGTGACGGTGGTGCCCGAACACAGCAGGATCAGCGTGTTGAGCAGCGGCAGGTCGAAGGCGTCGATCACCGCCTCCACTGCCTTGGGCGGCCATTGCCCGGCGACGGCCTCGGCCAGTTTCGAGGGGAACAGCGAGAAATCGAAGAACGCCCAGAACCAGCCGACGAAGAACATGACTTCGGAGGCGATGAACAGGATCATGCCATAGCGCTGGTGCAACTGGACGACCGGGGTGTGATCGCCCGCCTTCGCCTCGTCGACGATCTTGGCGAACCACATCCACATCGAGGCGAGCAGGATCGCAAGACCCAGCCAGGGCACGAACGTGCCGCCCGGCATGTCGTGCATGAACAGCACCAGACCGGTGGTGGTCATCAGCGCGCCGATCGTCGTCGCCAGCGGCGCGATGTCCGGCGGGAGGATGTGATAATCGTGATTCTTGACGCCTGACATGGCCTCTTCATCCCCGTTATCGACGGCCCGGCACACGGGCCTGTTGCTATGTTCTTACGGCCCGGCGCTTTGCGGCCGGGTCTCCCAGTTATTGCAGGTTAGCCTCACGCGCCCTTGCGGTCCAGCGCCTTCGGATCGGGCGTGGAAGGCACCTGTTCGATAAATGCCCAGCAGGGCATTTATGGCGCGGCACCAGCCCTCTCCCCCACCCTGCCACCCGCAGGATACTACCGTTGGGTGGCAGGGTGGGGGAGAAGGCCGGTGCCGCAAATTCGCTTTTCGCGAATTTTCAAACGAACTCTAACGCGTCTCATGGAAGGTATAGCTCAGCGTGATCTGCTGGACGTCCTTGTTGTCAGGATCGTTCAGGATCGCGGGGTCGATGTAATAGACCACCGGCATGCGCACTTCCTCACCGGGGCCGAGCGTCTGCGCGGTGAAGCAGAAGCACTGGATCTTGTTGAAGAAGCGCGCGGCCTGCTCGGGCTCGACATTGAAGCTGGCAGTGCCGGTTATCGGCTTGTCAGAGGTGTTCTTCGCCCAGAACAGCGCCATGTCGCGCGCGCCGATGGAGACGGTATCGGTCGCCTGCAAAGGCTTGAACTGCCACGGCATCCCGCGTTCCACATTGGCATCGAAGCGCACCGAGATCGTCCGGCCGGAATCGACAATCTGCGCGGCCTGCGCCTCGTCCACGCGGCGGGTGGTGCCGTCATAGCCGGTCGCCTCGCAGAAGATGCGGTAGAGCGGCACGGCGGCAAAGCCCATGCCCAGCATCGCGCAGGCGACGCCCAGCGCCATCGCGCCGACCCGCAGGTTGCTGCGAGGCCGGGCGGGCGCCCCGGTCATCCCCCGTAGGCCCCGTGCGCCATCTTGGCGATGGAGATGAAGAACACCAGAATGACGAAAGCCGCCAGCACCAGCGCGGTCACGCGGCTGTTGCGGCGAATGGTGCGGCGCCGGGTCTCATCCGGACTGACGGTGTCAGTAACAGGATCGAGATCGGGCGCGCCGGTCATCGCGTCAGAACGCCACGAAGCGGTCGAGCACCAGCGCCGCGAAGATCAGGAACAGATAGATCACCGAATAGGCGAAGAGCTGCTTTTCGGGGACCATGCGATCCCCCTCGCCCTGACGGGTACGCAGGCCGACGCGCAGCGAAAGCGCGAGGAACACCAGCGAGAGCACCATGGCGCTGAGGCCATAGACCGGCCCCGTCGCCTCGTGGGGCAGGAACCACGGCACCATCGAAAGCGGCAGCAGCAGCACCGCATAGCCCATGATGTGGCGGCGCGTCGCCTTCTCTCCGGCGACCACCGGCATCATCGGAATGCCGACCTTGGCGTAATCGCTCTTCACGAACAGCGCGAGCGCCCAGAAGTGCGGCGGCGTCCAGAAGAAGATGATCGCGAACAGCACCAGCGGCATCGGGGTGATGTGTCCGGTCGCCGCGATCCAGCCGATCAGCGGCGGGAACGCGCCCGCGCCGCCACCGATGACGATGTTCTGCGGGGTGCGGGGCTTGAGCCAGATGGTGTAGATCACCGAGTAATAGAAGATCGAGACGAGCAGGATCGCGGCGGCCAGCCAGCCGATCGCCAGGCCCATCAGCAGCACCGAGGCAGCGCAGATGCCGATCCCGAAATCGCGCGCGGTCGAACGCTGGAGGCGCCCCTGCGGCAGCGGTCGGTTGGCAGTGCGGCGCATCCCGGCGTCGAGGTCCGCCTCCCACCACTGGTTGAGTGCGGCGGCGCCGCCTGCGCCCAGCGCGATGCACAGGATCGCGGTGAAGCCCAGCACCGGATCGATCCGCACCGGCGCCGCGATCAGGCCGCAGATCGCGGTGAAGACCACCAGGCTGATGACCTTGGGCTTGGTCAGCGCCAGCAGGTCGCGCCACAGGGCCACCGGAGCGGCAGGCTGCGGGGAGGCTTCGGAAACAGACGTACGGGGGGGCATCATGGCGGCGCCTATAAAACCGTTTGCCGCGAATTTCGAGGTGGCAATATGTCCACCCCGTAAATTACGCCTTATCAATATGTTGGAGTAATTTTCCGCCACGTTTCGCGCTCACGCTCCGGCCGGATGGGCTGGCCCGTGACCGGGAGACTCGATCACCGGCAGCGTCTCGAACTGGTGATAGGGCGGCGGGCTGGTCAGCGTCCATTCCAGCGTCGTCGCGCCATCGCCCCAGTAATTGTCGGCAGCGCGTTTGCCCGCGATATAGGCATAGGCGATGTTCGCCAGCCACACGACAAGGCTGGCGGCCATGATCAGGTAGCCGATGCTGGCGATGTGGTTCCAGTAGGTATAGGCTTCCGCATAGTCCGGATAGCGGCGCGGCATGCCCTGCAATCCCAGGAAATGCATCGGGAAGAAGATCGTGTTCACTCCCACGAAGAAGATCCAGAAATGGATATGGGCGAGCAGTTCGGAGTGCATCCGCCCGCTCATCTTCGGGAACCAGTAATAGAACCCGGCGAACAGCGCCGTCACCGCGCCCAGCGAGAGCACGTAGTGGAAGTGCGCGACGACGTAGTAGGTATCGTGCACCCCGTCGTCGAAACCGCCGTTGGCCAGCGCCACGCCGGTCACGCCGCCCACGGTGAACAGGAAGATGAAGCCGAAAGCCCAGACCATCGGGCTCTTGAACTCCACCGAGCCGCCCCACATCGTCGCGATCCACGAGAAGATCTTGATGCCGGTGGGCACTGCGATCAGCATCGTGGCACCGGTGAAGTACATCTTCACGTCCACCGACAGGCCGGTGGCATACATGTGGTGCGCCCAGACGATGAAGCCCACCGCGCCGATCGCCACCATCGCGTAGACCATGCCCAGATAGCCGAACACCGGCTTGTGGCTGAAGGTGGAGACCACCTGGCTGATGATCCCGAAGCCGGGCAGGATCATGATGTAGACTTCCGGGTGCCCGAAGAACCAGAACAGGTGCTGGTAGAGCACCGGATCGCCGCCGCCCGACGCCTCGAAGAAGGTCGTGCCGAAATTGCGGTCGGTCAGCAGCATGGTGATCGCGGCGGCCAGCACCGGCAGCGAGAGCAGCAGCAGGAACGCCGTGACCAGCATCGACCACACGAACAGCGGCATGCGATGCAGCGTCATCCCCGGCGCGCGCATGTTGAAGATGGTGGTGATGAAGTTGATCGCGCCCATGATCGAGCCTGCGCCCGCCAGATGCAGCGCGAAGATGCCGAAGTCCACCGCCGGCCCCTGCGAGCCCGAGGTCGAGAGCGGGGCATAGACCGTCCAGCCGGTCCCGGCGCCAAGGCCCGTCCCACCCGGCACGAAGGCCGAGGCCATCAGCGAGCAGAAACCCGCCACCGTCAGCCAGAACGAGATGTTGTTCATGCGCGGAAAGGCCATGTCCGGCGCGCCGATCATCAGCGGCACGAACCAGTTGCCGAAGCCGCCGATCATCGCGGGCATCACCATGAAGAACACCATAATCAGGCCATGCGCGGTGATCAGCACGTTCCAGGTGTGCAGGGTGGTGGTGAAATCGGGGTTCTTCTCGCCGAACCAACTGGCGATAGTGCCCAGGTACTGGATGCCCGGCTCTGCCAGTTCCAGACGCATCAGGCCCGAGACCGCGCCGCCCACGATCCCCGCGATAATCGCGAAGATCAGGTACATCGTGCCGATGTCCTTGTGGTTGGTCGACATGAACCAGCGCACGAAGAACGCGGGCTTGTGATCGTGCGAGTGCCCTGTGTGATGGGCGCCGTGGTCTTCGACGTTGCCGTGGAAGTGGTCGATGGTAGTGGCCATGGTCTCTTCCTCCCGGTCAGTCAGCTTGGGTCTGGGGTGCGGCGGGCGTCACCAGAGCGAGCCCGGACCGGTGCGCGTCCACTTTCGCGCCCGCATGGGTCATCACCCAGGCATTGTACCTGTCGCGCGGCAGCGCCTCGACCGCGATCGGCATGAAGCCGTGCTTGGCCCCGCACAATTCCGAGCACTGGCCGTAATAGACCCCCGGCTTCTCGACATAGAGCACGCGCTCGTTGATCCGCCCCGGCACCGCGTCCAGCTTGAACCACAAGGACGGTACCGCGAAGGAGTGGATCACGTCCGTTGCGGTGATGAGCAGGCGGATCGGCTCTCCGGCGGGCACGACCATGCGGTTGTCGACCTCCAGATGCGAAGGCCCGTCCCACGGTTTCGAGCCGACATAGCGCACGCCCGCGTTGATCACCGGCTGGCCGGGCACGTTCAGCATGTTCGAGATCACCTCGAAATCGCCGTTGTCGGGATAGCTGTAGCTCCAGAACCACTGGTTGCCCGTGACCTTGATGGTCAGCGCGTTGGCGGGGGCGGGCTTGTACTGCTTGGCGATCAGGTCGAACGAGGGCACCGCGATGCCCAGCAGGATGAACACCGGCGCCAGCGTCCAGATCACTTCGAGCGCGGTGTTGTGGCTGGTGCGCGAAGGCGTGGGATTGCGCCGGTTGTTGAAGCGCGCCGCGACGATGCCCAGCAGGATCAGCACGAACAGGCAGATGACCACCAGCACCGGCAGCAGCACCGCGTCATGGATCCATTCGGCATATTGCCCGGTCGGCGAGAACTGGCGCTGCATGCCGATCCCGCCGTCCACCGGCATGCCGATCCCCCGCGTCGGCGTCATCGGGATATAGGCAGGTGTTGGGGCAGGTGTCGTGGCGGCCGCTGCAGGCGCAGCAGCCGGGGTCTTTGCCGCCGCCTGCGCAAGGGCAGACCCGATCCCCAGCCCAGGCCAGATCACGCCCCCGGTCAAAGCGACCGCCCCCCGCACGAATGTTCTGCCAACGATGGTTCTCGCCGCCCTGCCTGTCATCGTCACTCCCACCGCATCAAGCCGCGCGTCATGGTGCGCATCGAGATCGGGCTGCATCGGCACGGCAGAACGGTTGGGGGAGGACGGATTTCGAGTGTCCAGGCCTTTCCCGTACGTCCGGGCGCGCGCATCCTCTCTTGTATAAGCGGGAGCTTCTTGCCCCCGTCTCTCACATGGCTATACGCGCGCTTGCCGGTCGTCTCAAGCGACTCTAGGAAATTTCGGGCTCGGGATCGGAGCGAAAGTCTTCTCCCGCGCCGCCATGACACGCGAAGGGAGCCATTTCGCAATGCTCGAAGAAGACGTCCTCGCCGAGTTCCGCCAGAGCAAGGCCCTGCTCGAAGGACACTTCCTCCTCTCCTCGGGTCGCCACAGCGCGCACTACCTGCAATGCGCCCGCGTGCTGATGAACCCCGACCGCGCCGCGCGCCTCGCCGTCGCCATCGCCGCCAAGCTGCCGCATGACCTGCGCCGCCAGATCACCAAGGTCGTCTCGCCCGCGATGGGCGGCGTGATCATCGGTCAGGAGATGGGCCGCGCGTTGCAGGTCGATGCCATGTTCGTCGAGCGCCCCACCGGCACCTTCGAGCTGCGCCGCGGCTTCTCGCTGGAGCCTTCCGACCGCGTGCTGATGGTCGAGGACGTGGTGACGACCGGCCTGTCCAGCCGCGAGGCGATCAAGGCCATCGAGGAAACCGGCGCGCGCGTGATCGCCGCCGCCTCGCTGGTGGACCGCACCGCAGGCGCCGTGGACCTTGGCGTGCCGTTCTTCCCGCTCGTCGCGCTGAACTTCCCGACCTACGCGCCCGATGAAGTTCCCGCCGAACTCGCCAAGACCCCCGCGATCAAGCCGGGCAGCCGCGCACAGCCTTGATCTTCTCTATCGCTTAAACCTTCTCCAGCCCAGGAACCCGGCATGAACGTCCTTTCCCCGCGAAGCTGCGCCTCGGCGTCAACATCGATCATGTGGCGACGATCCGTAACGCGCGCGGAGGCGTTCATCCCGATCCGGTGCGCGCGGCGGAAATCGTGGCACGCGCGGGCGGAGACGGCATCACCGTCCACTTGCGCGAGGACCGCCGCCACATCAAGGACGACGACATCTCGCGCGTTCAGGCCGCCACCGGCCTGCCGCTCAATCTGGAAATGGCGGCAACCGACGAGATGCTGGAGATCGCGCTGCGCCATCGCCCGCACGCCGCCTGCATCGTGCCCGAACGGCGCGAGGAGCGCACCACCGAGGGCGGGCTGGACGCTGCCGGGCAGCACAACCGCCTCGCGCCGATCTGCGCCCGCCTTGCCGATGCGGGCGTGCGCGTCAGCCTGTTCATCGCCCCCGAGCCGATACAGATCGAAGCGGCGATGAAGCTGGGCGCGCCGGTGGTCGAATTCCACACCGGCGAATATGCCCACGCCACCGACGAGCAGGTCGAGATCGAGCTGAAGCGCATCGCCGACATGGCCGCGCTCGCCGCCAAGAACGGCATCGAGCCGCACGCCGGGCATGGCCTGACCTACGAGAACGTCCAGCCGATCGCCGCCATTCCCCAGATCGCCGAACTCAACATCGGCCACTACCTGATCGGCGAGGCGATCTTCATCGGCCTCGAAGCCAGCGTCGCCAAGATGCGCGCGCTGATGGACGAGGTCCGTTGAACCCCATGAAGATCGTGCGTCCCCTGCTGTGGATTCTGGCCATGCTGGCCCTGCTGGTCACGTCTTACGTGGCGGCGGGAAGCGTGCTGATGCCGGGCAGCTGGACCGGGGTGTTCCTCGCCTACCGCCTGTTCTACCTTGCCAGCTTCGTCATCTCGATCGCCTGCGTCTGCGCCGCCGCCGTGGCCAAGCTGCCGCGCCGCAAGCGGGCGCTGCTGGCGATCCCCGTCGTTATCGCGCTCGCCGATATCGCCTTCGTATGGTGGATCAACCGATGATCCTCGGCCTCGGCTCGGACTTGTGCAATATAGAGCGGATCGCGAATTCGCTCGAGCGCTATGGCGACCGCTTCCTCCAGCGCGTCTTCACCGATCTAGAGCAGGCCAAGGCCGCGCGGCGCCCGCATACCGTGGCGGGAACGCTCGCCAAGCGCTTTGCCGCCAAGGAAGCGTTCTCCAAGGCGGTCGGCACCGGGTTCAAGGCGGGCGTGTTCATGAAGGACATCGGCGTCGTCAACGCCCCTTCCGGCGCGCCCACGCTAGCGCTGACCGGCGGCGCGAAGGCGCGGCTCGACAGCATGACACCGGAAGGTCACGAGGCAGTGGTTCACCTCACGCTCACCGATGACCATCCATGGGCACAGGCCTTCGTCGTTATCGAGGCGCGCCCGCTCGCGCCGCATCCGGGTGCCCCCACCGCATGACCAACAACACTTCCGAGACCGCTTCCCCAACCATGACCAAGACGCCCCCCAGCGACAGCACCGGCAGCAAGGACGGCGAGAAGGTCAACTGGTGGCGCGAGTTGCGCGGCCTTGCGGTGATGCTGCTGGCGGTGCTGGCGTTCCACTCGTTCGTGGCCAAGCCGTTCTACATCCCCTCGATCTCGATGATGCCCAACCTGCTGGTGGGCGATCGGCTGGTCGTCTCGAAGTATCCCTACGGCTGGGACTGGTCCTCGCTCAGCTTCCACCTGATGCCGCGCGGCACCTGGCGGATCGCGGGCAAGACCCCGCAATACGGCGATATCGTGATCGTCGTGCCGCGCAACCGCAAGGAAGACCTGATCAAGCGCGTCGTCGGCCTGCCCGGAGACCGCATCGCCGTGGTCAATGGCCAGATCGTGCTCAACGGCAAGCCGGTGCCGCAGCGCGCACAGCCAGCCCTCGAACTGGCGGTCGATCCCGATCAGCCGTGCGAGGAAGAGACCTTCCCCGGCCTCAAGGGCAAGCTGCCTTCGGGCAAGGAAGTGTGCGAACTGCCGCTTTATCGTGAAACCCTGCCCAACGGCGCGAGTTACGACATTATCGACCATATGGATCAGCCCTTGGACCACTATCCCGAAATCACGGTTCCCAAGGGTCAGGTCTTCGTGATGGGCGATGACCGCGACCATTCGGCCGACAGCCGCGAGCCGCTGTGGGGCAATGGCCTTGGCGGTCCCGTCCCGCTCTCCGACATCGGTGGCCGGGCAGAGTTCCTGACCTTCTCGCTCAACGGCACCGAAAGCTGGAACCCGATCAGCTGGTTCCACGCGCTGCGCAGCGGCCGCGCCTTCACCAGCCTGCGCCCGAAGATCGACGAGGCCGCCGCCAGGACCGCCTACGGCACCGTGACCCAGCCCGGCGTCTCGCTGGCGGAAACGACGCCCCACTGATGGCACGGGCGCACTGATGGCGAGCGGGGGCACGCATCACACGGAAACCCCGGCAGACCCTCGGGCGGATACCACGCCCATGGTCGCCTATACCGGGCCGACCGACATCGCCGACCCGCTGGTCCGCACCGAAGTGCGCAAGGCGCTGGTGTGGGTCGGCATGGTCGCTGCCTTCGCGCTGGTGGCGTTCCTCTCGCAATCGCTGATGGTGATCTTCGGCGGCATCGTCTTCGGCAGCCTGATCGACGGCGGCGCGCGCCTCGTCGCCCGCGTGATCCCGATCCCGCGCACCTGGTGCGTGGGGATCGTGCTGCTGGCCGCGGCGCTGTTCTTCGTGTGGATGACGCATTTCGCGGGCAACCAGATCACCACGCAGGCAACGCAGCTTCCCGCCACCATCGAAAAGCAGGGCCGCGAACTGCTGCTCTGGCTGGACCATCACGGCATCGACCTGCGCATCGGTGACTGGCGCAACCTGCTGCACGAGGGGCTTTCCGGCATCGGACAGGTCACCGCAGCGCTCGGCGGCCTGATCGGCGCGGTGACGACGGTGTTCCTGATCGTGGTGCTGGGCATCTATTTCGCGCTGGAGCCGCGTCTGTACCGTCGCGGCGTGGCGTGGGTGCTGCCGCAGGACCGCCGCCGCCACTTCGAGAAGACCACCCGGATGATGGGCCACGCGCTGCGCCGCCTGCTGTTCGGACGGGTGATCGGCATGGTGATCGAGGGTGTGTTCACCTGGGCGATGCTGCAGGGCTACGGCGTGCCGATGGCCGCGCTGCTGGGCCTCATCACCGGGTTGCTGGCCTTCATGCCCAACATCGGCGCACCGATTTCAGGCATGCTGATGATCCTCGTCGGCTTTTCGGGCGGGATGCAGATGGGCTTCTACACCATCGGCGTCTACGTCATGATCCACCTGATCGACGGCTACGTGATCGTCCCTGTGATCGCCCGCAAGACGGTGGACCTGCCCCCGGCGCTGGTGCTGGCCGCCCAGCTGATCATGGGCGTGCTGTTCGGCGTGATCGGCCTGATCCTTGCCGATCCGCTGGTGGCGATGATCAAGATCTGGCTGGAGCAGCAGGCGACGCACAACCGCGAGGATTTCGACCACGCTGCCGAGGTCGCCGCCGAAGTCGCAGCTGCCAGCGCTGCTTCCGGCGACTGACGACAGCCCGCCGATGGCCCGCAAGTTCCTCTACGCCGTCGCCGGCCTCGTGGTCCTCGCTCTCGCTGCGGTCATTCTCCTGCGGATCTATGCCGACGAGCTGACCGAGATGGCCTTCGTGCCGACCGCGAAGTTCGTGCAGCAACCTCCCGTCAGCCCCGGAGCCTACAACGATCCGCGCCTGTGGATCTCGCGCCCCGCCTCGGCAGGCGGCAACCCGCAGGACGATCCCGCGCGCTGGCTGCCGCCCGGCGTCCAGTCGCCGGAAAAGCCGCTGCACGTTGCCGTGTTCTTCGTCCACCCGACCAGCTTTGTCGCCCGTTCGGCGTGGAACGCCAGCCTGAGCGATCCCGAGGCCAATGGCCGCGCGCGCCTGTTCGTGAAGGCCAACGCCACGCCGTTCAACGCCACGCCTGACCTGTGGGCGCCGCGCTACCGGCAGGCCGCCGTCGGCGCCTTCCTGACCGACGATCCGCAAGCCAGTCAGGCGCTGCAACTGGCCTATGGCGACGTGCTCGCCGCCTTCGACGTGTTCCTGAAGAACGCGCCGAAGGACGAGCCGATCGTGCTCGCCGGGCACAGCCAGGGCGCCTTCATGCTGCGCCGCCTGATGCGCGACCGGGTGGCGGGGCAACCGCTCGCCCGTCGGATCGTCGCGGTCTATGCGGTGGGCTGGCCAGTCTCGCTGGAGCACGACCTGCCGCGCATGGGCCTGCCCGCCTGCCACGATGCCGATTCCACCGGCTGCGTCGCCAGCTGGATAAGCTTCGCCGACCCGGACGAGACGCAGATGCTGCGCCGCGCCTATGGCCGCCGCATGGGACTGGACTTCCAGCGCGTGGGCGACAGCCCGTTCCTGTGCACCAACCCGCTGACCGGCGCCTCGATGGAGCCGTCACCCGATCCTTCGGCAAGCGGTACGCCTGCATCACAGCACAGCACGGCCTCTGTCGAGCCCGAAGACGACGCCACCGACGCCCCGCCGTCGGTCGAGGCGGATGCCAAGATGAACCTCGGCACATTGGTGCCCGACTTCAAGACATGGACCGGCACGCTCGCCCCCGGCATGGTACCCGCGCGCTGCGGCCCGGACGACATTCTCCACATCGGATCGCCACCCGAACTCGATCTTGGCCCTTACGTGCTTCCCGGAAACAACTATCACCTCTACGACGTGATGCTGTTCTGGGCCAATCTCAGGGCGGATTTCGAGCACCGGGTAGAGATATGGACGACACATCAGGCGCAGCTCCAGAAGGCGGCGCAGCACCGAAGGCACCGCTAGCGCCGATCCTCACCGGCGCACTGGATTATCGCGACGCCTTGCCCGGTGGCGGCGCGCTCTTGGGCCTGGACCTTGGCACCCAGACCATCGGCACGGCGTTCTGCGATGCCGGCTGGCGTTTCGCCTCGCCCGGCAAGACGATCAAACGCGGCAAGTTCGGCGCCGACAAGGCCACGATGGAAGCCCTGATCCGCGAGCGCTCGATCAAGGGCATCGTCATCGGCCTGCCGCTCAACATGGACGGCTCCTCCGGGCCGCGCGCGCAGTCGAGCCGCGCCTATGCCCGCAATCTGGCCGTGCTCGGCCTGCCGATCCTCTTGTGGGACGAGCGCTGGTCCACCTCCGGCGCCGAACGCAGCCTGATCGCACAGGATATGAGCCGCGCCAAACGCTCCGAACGTATCGATTCCGCCGCCGCCGCCGTGATTCTGCAAGGCGCCATCGACGCGCTGGCAGGGGGATGTTCTGAGGGATGGAAATGGCCCTGACTGAAGGCACCGCCATATAATGACATTACAAGGGTAGCGGTCCTCGGGATTTTCCGCGCATGTCCCTTGAATGAAAGGTCAGACATCTCATGAAATTTCTGACGGATTGCCTCAACATCCTACGCCACTTGGACTGGCAGGCCATTGCTACCTTCGTGACAGGGCTGCTCGCAGTCATTGCTGCAATATTGGTTGGCCGCAAACAAATAGAGATCACGAAAAATCAATCTGAAATCCTTGCAGGTCAACTCAATCTCGAGCACGCGAAGCTGCGTGCCGACCTCTTTGAACGCAGGATGGCTGTTTATGAGGCAGCAGTGGAATTTCTAAATGAGACCGGCAATGATCGATTGGGTTCCCCCGAAAGCAACCAACGTTTTTCGAAATTCGGGCAGCGAACGCGGGAAAGCCGCTTCCTCTTCAATGAGCCTGAAGTAACGCAAAAGCTCAAGCAAATGTCAGATCGATCATGGGAATATTTGCGAGACAAGCAACTTCAATCATGCCCTGATGTGATTTTCGACGAACGCAGGCACGAGAATGTCGGTAATTTCTACCCATGGATATCACAAGCTCTCCATGATCTCGCCCTTATCATGGAGCCCGAGTTATCTATAGCGATCAAATCATCTCGCCAAGCCTGAGAAATCGAACCCTCGTCATCCCCGCACAGGCGGGGATCCAGTCGGCGTGACACGGTAGGGTAGGCTGTGGACGTGAGGGCAGAACTGGATTCCCGCCTGCGCGGGAATGACGAAGCAGGTGGGGTGCGGGCATGGCAAGGATAAGGCGGAAGGCCTGCCGAGCACCGCGCGGCCAGCTACGAGCACCGCGCGGCCCAGCTCCAAACGCCGTCCCGCCCCTCAGATCAAGGCGCCCGCAGTACCACCACAAAGCCCTCGCCCGTCCGCATCTCCGGCACCGTCGCGCCATCGGGCAGCACCTCGCGCACCGCGTCGGCGCGGGACCGGTCGAGGATCGCGGGGGCACGCCGGGTTCGTGGAGCAGCAGGTCGACCGAGCCGAGGAGGCGCGCCTCGCGCAAGGTGAGATCTTCGGGATCGGCACTGCGCAACGCGATCTCGACCACGCCCGAGGCCCCGCCGCTCGCACCCTCCAGCCAGCGGGGCACCGCGCCTTCGGGATGCTCGCGCAGGAGGTCGAGCGCACCGCCCTCGCCCAGCGCCATATCGAGCGCGCGGCGGCGTTCGCCTGCATCGGGAAAGCGCTGGCGCAGCAGTGGCCGCGCTTCTCCCAGCGCGCGCGCAAGGCGACCCAGCCCTTGCGGCAACAGCGTTTCCAGCCGCAGCCGAACCGCCTTGGCAAGCCCCGCAGAAGCACCGCCCGTGCCGATGGCCAGCAGCAGCGGCGCGCGGTCGAGGATCGAGGGGACCGTAAAGTCGCACAAGGCCGGACGGTCGGTGACGTTCACCAGCAATCCGGCCGCGCGGGCCTCGGCAGCGAGGCGTTCGGCCACTTCACCCCCGTCCGCCTCGAAAGCGAGGAAGGCCAGCCGAGCGCCAGCCGCGATGCCTTCGGCCAGCTCCGTGCAAATCCGCCCGCCAGCCCGCGCCACCAGTCGCCGCTTCGCCTCGGCGGCATCGCCATTACCCAAGACGATCACGGGCGCGTCGGCGATGCGGTGAAACAGCGGCAGGCTTTCGATCATGACCGGGAGCCTAGCGGTTACACGCCGGTTATACCAGACAAGGGTCAGAACCCTGGGTCCGGCTTCACACTTGCGCGCTGAAATCGCGGCGCCTTTTGTCTGGACCGCACCGCTATTGCGACGCATACCCAGCACCAGCGCACCAAATGTCCATCTCAGCGAAGGAACTGCGAATGCCCCCCCACATCGGAAAGCTCTCCGCGCTCCTGCTCATGGCAGGCCTGTGTACTGCCGCCAGCGCCCAGGCCCCTGCGCCTGACACTGCGACCAACACCGCGACCGGCACGATCTACAATGCCGCGCACAAGGCGATCGGCACCATCAGCCTGACCGAAACCGCTTCGGGCGTGCTGCTGCGCGTCGATGCCCATGGCCTGCCCGCAGGCTGGCACGGCATGCATTTCCATGAAAAGGGCGATTGCAGCGACGCCGCGTTCAAGGACGCGGGCGCGCATGTCCACATGCAGACGCCCGTGGTTCACGGCTTCATGATGCAGGGCGAGAACGACGCGGGCGACCTGCCGAACCTCTACGTCGATGCCAAGGGCAAGGCGATGGTCGAACTGCATTCGACGCTGGCCTCGCTCCACGGCGAAGGCGGACGCCCGGCGCTGCTCGATGCCGATGCCTCCGCGCTGGTGATCCACGCCAAGCCCGACGACTATACCACCCAGCCGATCGGCGGCTCGGGCGACCGGATCGCCTGCGCAGTCATTCACTGAGGCAAGATTTCGGGGCAGCCCGGCGGGAGGAGTTCTTCCTCCGCCGGGCTACCCTGAGCAACCTCAGGCCAGCCAGACTTTACGCAAGCCAGTCAGGCACCTGCTCGGCGGCAAGGATCGTCGAAGGCTCGATACGCGCGGCGACGAGCGCCCACTTGTCGCCATCGACCATGACTTCGGGCACCAGCGCGCGGCTGTTGTAGGTGTTCGCCATCGTCGCGCCATAGGCACCCGCCGTGCGGAACACCGCCAGATCGCCCGCCTTCACCACGTCGATGGTGCGGCCCATCGCGAAGGTATCCGAGCTTTCGCAGATCGGGCCGACGATGTTGGCCACCATGGTCTCGCCCGAAGGGGCAACGGCGTCGAAATCGTGCCAGGCATCGTACATCGCCGGGCGGGCAAGGTCGTTCATCGCCGCATCGACGACCACGAACGGCGCGCCCGTGCCCTGCTTCACGCGAACCACTTCGGTCACGAGAAGTCCTGCATTGCCGACGATCACGCGGCCCGGCTCGAACATCACGGTGACGTCCCAGTCCTTGGTCACGTCGGCCACCATCGCGCCGTATTCGGCGGGGCCAGGCAGCACGTCGGTGGTCTTGTACGGCACGCCCAGACCGCCGCCGAGATCCATGTGCGTAACCGCGAAGCCGTCCGCGCGGATCGCGCGCATCAGGTCGCCCATCTTGGCAAAGGCCTGGCGCGAGGGTTCGAGGTCGGTGATCTGGCTGCCGATATGCACGGCCAGCCCGCGCATCATCAGGCCGGGACGCGCGGCAAGCCGGGCATAGATCCCGGCAGCGCGATCATAAGCGACGCCGAACTTGTTCTCGGCCTTGCCGGTCGAGATCTTGGCGTGGGTCTTGGCGTCGACATCGGGGTTCACGCGGAGCGCGCACGAGGCGACCAGCCCGCGGGCCTCGGCGATGTCCGCCAGTTCGTGGCCCTCTTCCTCGCTTTCGAGGTTGAACTGGCCGATGCCGGCTTCGAGCGCGGCAACCAGTTCGCGCGTGGTCTTGCCGACGCCCGAGAACACCACTTCCTGCGCCGGGATACCCGCCGCCAGCGCGCGGCGCATCTCGCCTTCGGAGACCACATCGGCGCCGTAGCCTTCCTTGGCCAGCAGGCGCAGCACCGCAAGGTTCGGGTTCGCCTTTACCGCGAAGGCGATGTGGACACGGCCCACGCCAGCCAGCGCCTCGCGGAACACGCGCGCGTGGCGGGCGATGGTGCCGCGCGAATAGACATAGACCGGGGTGCCGACCTCACGGGCGATTTCGGCCAGCGAGACCTGTTCGGCGTGAAGCACGCCGTCTGTAATGTCGAAATGGTTCATGGACGGTCCTGTGGCGGGCTCAGTTGCCCTGTGCCCCGGTTGAGGGCGTTTCTGTCGGGGTCGGCGCATCGGTCGGCGTCGAAGTCGCTGTCGGATCGGGTTTTTCCGGCGGCGGCAGGTTGAACGGATCGTCCTCGCGCGTTTCCGACTTGGTGCGCAGTTCGAGATTGCGCTCCGGGATCGCGATCGTCGGCGTCTTGAGCAGCGCGGTCGAATTCGGACGCTCGCTCACGCCATAGGGCGCGGGCGGCAGCATCGCGCCCTTGGGCGGTTTCAGCTCTGCACGCTGCCCGCAAGCGGCCAGCGCAAGCGGCAGTGCGAGAACGGAAACGACAGCGACCTTGCCGGAAAAACGCATCAATTCCCTCACTCCAGACCGAGCGCCACGCGCGCCTCGGCCACGCGCAGACGAACCTGATCGGGCGCCGTGCCGCCGTGCGACTTGCGCGCGGCGACCGAGGCCTCGACCGAGAGCGCCTTGAATACGCGCTCGTCGATGCGGCTGTCGATGGCTTTCAAATCGTCCAGCGGCAACTGATCGAGCGCAAGCCCCCGCGTCTCGGCGAGCTTGACCGCCGCACCGGTGATGTGATGCGCCTCGCGGAAGGGAATGTCCCCCTCGCGCACCAGCCAGTCGGCAAGGTCGGTCGCGGTCGCAAAGCCGAGTTCGGCGGCGCTGCGCATGCGGTCGGTCTTGAAGCGGGTCTCGGCGACCATGCCGGTCATCGCCGCGATCGACAGCGCCAGCAGCCCGGCGGCCTCGAATACCGGCGGCTTGTCGTCCTGCATGTCCTTCGAATAGGCGAGCGGCAGGCCCTTCATCGTCATCATCAGCGCCATCAGGCAGCCGGTGATCCGCCCCGAGTGGCCGCGCACCAGTTCGGCAGCGTCCGGGTTCTTCTTCTGCGGCATGATCGAGCTGCCGGTCGAAAGACTGTCGGGCAGCGCGACGAAGCCGAAGGGCTGGCTTGCCCAGATGATGAACTCCTCGGCCAGACGCGAGAGGTGCAGCGCGCACTGGCTGGCGGCCATCAGGTAATCGAGCGCGAAGTCGCGGTCGGACACCGAATCGAGGCTGTTGTCGGTCGGCGCATCGAAGCCCAGCGCCTGCGCGGTCATCGTGCGGTCGATGGGGAACCCGGTGCCGGCCAGCGCCGCTGCGCCCAGCGGGCTGCGATTCATGCGCTTGCGGGCATCGGCGAAACGCGAGCGGTCGCGCCCGATCATCTCGTAATAGGCCATCAGGTGGTGGCCCAGCGTGACCGGCTGCGCGGTCTGGAGGTGGGTGAAGCCGGGCATGATCGAATCGGCATGCTCACCCGCACGCGAAACGAGCGCGACCTGCAGGGCATCGAGGCCAGAGATCGCCTGATCCATCGCATCGCGGACCCAGAGGCGGAAATCGGTGGCGACCTGATCGTTGCGGCTGCGTGCGGTATGCAGACGGCCTGCCGCCGGGCCGATCAGTTCTGCGAGGCGGCTCTCGGTGGTCATGTGAATGTCTTCGAGGTCCCAGTTTTCCGGGACTCCGCTGACTTCGTACTCCGCTGCGACCGCGTCCAGACCGTCGCGGATCGTCACGGCGTCTGCCGCCGAAACGATCCCGCAGGCGCCCAGCATCGCGACATGTGCCTTGCTGGCGGCGATGTCCTGACGCCACAGCGCCTTGTCGAAGGGGATCGAGGCATTTATCTCGCGCATGATCGCCGACGGTCCTTCCGCGAACCGTCCGCCCCACATCTGGTTGGAGCCGCCTGCCTTGCTCTCTTCGAAATCGCTCAAGTCGCTAATCCTCGCATCGCTGGCGGGGACAGCCACGCTCCTCGCCGGGGGCTGCGATAGGCAAAGCAAGGACGCCGCGCAACCTGCACCGTCGCAGGAAACCAGCGATACGCCCGCCGCCAGCGCCACTGCCGCACCGGCGCCTGCCGTGACCGGCACGCTCGACCGCTCCCACAAGGGCGAACCGCTGCCGCAGATCACGCTGGTCGACGTCTCCGGCCACAAGCTCGACCTGCCCTCGCTGAAGGGCAAGCCGGTGCTGGTGAACCTGTGGGCGACATGGTGCGCGCCCTGCGTCGCGGAACTGCCAACGCTCGATACGCTGGCGGCGAAGGCGGACTATCCGGTGAAGATCCTGCCGATCTCGCAGAACATGGGCCAGCCCGACAAGGCGGCCGAGATCCTCCAGCGCCGCAAGCTCAAGCACATCGCGCCGTGGACCGACAACGAGGGCGATCTCGGCTTCAAGTACGGCGGCAACCTGCCCGAGACGATCCTGTTCGACAGTCGGGGCCGCGAAGTCTGGCGCTGGTCGGGCGGCAACGACTGGACCAGCCCCGCCGCCCAGAAGCTGATCGCCGAGGCGAAGTAGGTTTTCATTTCATCCTGAGGTTCAGCCCGGCGCACAGGAACTGGACCTCTTCCACGCACGCGGCGACGCGCTGGTTGACGATCCCCGCCGCATCGCGAAAGCGGCGGGCCAGCGCATTGTCGGGCACGATCCCCAGCCCGACCTCGTTGGTGACGAGGATCACCGTGCCGCGCGCGGCATTTATCGCCTCGATCAGTCGGTCGAGCGCCTCGGGAATATCGCGGTCGGCCAGCATCAGGTTGCTGGTCCACAGCGTCAGACAATCGACCAGCAGCACCTCGGCATCGTTCGCCGCCAGGGCCTGCGGCAGGTCGAGCGGAGCTTCCACCGTTCGCCACCCCTCGCCGCGATCCGCTTTATGGCTGGCGATCCGCGCGTGCATCTCCTCGTCGAAGGCCTGTGCGGTGGCGATATAGACCGCCTCTTGCCCGAGCGCCTCGGCCCGCCCTTGCGCATAGCGGCTCTTGCCCGAGCGCGCGCCGCCGATCACCAGCAGGCTGCTCATCGCTCGCGCCCCAGCGCCATGCGCATCAGCCCGCCAACGTCGACATGACGCTCCAGCTCGACGGCGATCTCGTCAAGCGCGGCATCCACGGTGGAAGCATGGCTGCGCCTGTCGGAGGCGACGCCGAAGCTCTTCAGAAGGGCCGTCCGCAATCCTGTGCTCGCAAAAGCCCCGTGGACATAGGTGCCGATCACAAGCCCGTCCGCGCTCATCGCGCCGTCCGCGCGCGTACCGTCCAGCGTGGCGAAAGGCCGGGTGCAATCCTGCCCGGAGGTCTCGCCCATATGCATCTCGAAGCCCTCGAACGTCTGCCCCATCGCGCTGCCGGTCACGCGCAGCAGGGTCTTGCCGGAGGTGAGTTCGGTCTCGACATCGAGCAGCCCCAGCCCTGCGATTTCGCCCGGCGGCCCTTCGATCCCACGCGGGTCACGAATGACGCGCCCCAGCATCTGGTAGCCGCCGCAGATGCCCAGCACCCGGCCCCCGCGCCGATGGTGGGCAAGAATGTCGATATGCCAGCCCTGCTCGCGCACTGCCGCCATGTCGGCCAGCGTCGCCTTCGAGCCCGGCAGGATCACCAGATCGCAGTCGAGCGGGATCGGCCGGCCCGGCGGCACCATCACCAGTTCGACGCCGCTCTCGGCCTTGAGCGGATCGAGATCGTCGAAATTGGCGATGCGCGGCAGGATCGGACAGGCGATGCGCAGCGCGGCGCGGCGCGAGCTATCGGGCTTCTCCAGCACCACCGCATCCTCGCTGGGCAACCGCACGGCAGCGGCAAGCCATGGGATCACGCCATAGCCGCGCCAGCCCGACAGCGCCTCGATCTGCGCATAGCCGTCCGCGAACAGGCTGGGTGTGCCGCGGAACTTGTTGATGAGAAAGCCCTGGATCATCGCCGCGTCGTCCGGGTCAAGCACCGTGCGCGTCCCCACCAGCGAGGCGATCACCCCGCCCCGGTCGATATCGCCGACCAGCACGACGGGCACTTTCGCAGCGCGCGCAAAGCCCATGTTCGCAATGTCTCCCGCGCGCAGGTTGATTTCCGCCGCTGCGCCCGCACCTTCGACGACGACCACGTCCGACTGCGCGCGCAGCCGCTCCCAGCTTTCCAGCACTTGCGGCAGCAGCGCCGCGCGCGCCTCGCGGAAATTGCCGCCGCCGATGGTCCCGCGCACCTGACCCTGCACCACCAGTTGCGAGGTGTGATCGGCCTGCGGCTTCAGCAGCACCGGGTTCATGTCGGTATGCGGCTCGACGCGGCAGGCCAGCGCCTGAAGCGCCTGCGCCCGGCCGATCTCGCCACCGTCGATGGTGACGGCGGCATTGTTCGACATGTTCTGCGGCTTGAACGGGCGCACCGCCAGACCGCGATTGGCAAAGGCCCGGCACAGCCCCGCCACCAGCACCGACTTGCCCACGTCCGAGCCCGTGCCCTGCAACATCAAGGCGCCCATCTTACCCCATCCCCCAAACAATCCCCGCCGCGATCAGCGCGAGCAGCACGCAGGCCCGCACATAGACCCGCAGCGCGCGGAATACATCGTCGGCACAAGCCTCTATCCGCCCATCGCCGATCCATGGCTTGTCGTGCAACGCCCCATCGTATGACACCGGCCCGGCCAGCCTCAGCCCCAGTACGCCTGCCATCGCCGCCTCGGTCCAGCCGGCATTGGGGGAGGCATGACGCGCGTGGTCGCGCCACAGCACGCGCCAGCCCCCGCCCCCTGCAAGGCACAGGATCACCCCGCCCAGCCGCGCCGGGATGAGGTTGAGCACGTCGTCCAGCCGCGCCGCCGCCCAGCCGAACGCCCGCCAGCGCGGCTCGCGGTGGCCGATCAGGCTGTCGGCAGTGTTGATCGCCTTGTAGGCCCAGACGCCGGGAAGACCGCCGACCAGCAGCCAGAACAGCGGCGCGGCGATTCCGTCGCAGAAACTTTCGGCCAGACTCTCGATCGCGGCGCGGGCGATCCCGGCGGCGTCCAGCGCCTCGACATCGCGCCCGACGATCATCGCCACGCCTCGCCGTGCGCCGATCCCCTCGCCTCGCGACAGCGAGATCGCAATGGGCCGCACATGGTCATAGAGGCTACGCTGCGCCAGCGCGGGCCACGCCAGCGCCCCGATGAAGATCCACGCATGCGCTCCCCATATCGCGCGCAGCAGGCACTCGATCGCCAGCGTAACACCGATCACGCCGCCGAGCAGGAGAACGACCAGCACCACGCCCAGCATCCGCCGCGCTGCCTCGCGACGTTCGGGATCGTTCCAGCGCCGCTCGCCCGCCTCTATCACGCATGCGAACAGACCCACCGGGTGCCCGATCCGGCGATAGATATTCCCCGGCCACCCGAATGCCGCATCGAGCACCAGCGCCACCAGCGCGACCGGCTCAGCCATGGAGCGCCAGCACGGACAGCAAGCGTTCGCGCGCCTCTGCGCCCGGCGGGAGGCCAAGCCGCAACCAGCGTGGTTCAGCATCGAACGGGCGCGTCAGGATCGCGTGGCGCGCAAGATGGTCGAACAGCGCCTGCGCATCGCCGCAGTCGATCAGGCGGAACAGCGGGCAACTGCCGCGCGCTTCATAGCCCAGCTTCGCCAGATCACGATCCAGCGCTGCCGCATCCTCGACCAGACGCGTGCGCGTCGCGGCGATCCATGCCGTGTCGCGATAGGCCGCCGTGCCGATGGCAATGGCGGCGGAGGACACCGGCCAGGCTCCCAGTCGCGCGCGCATGGCCACCAGCACATCGCGCGGCCCGATCACGAAGCCCAGGCGCACTCCGGCCAGCCCGAAAAACTTGCCGAACGAACGGAACACCAGCAGGCGGCGGTGATCGGACACCTCTCCAGCAAGGCTCATACCCTCGTGGCAATCGGCAAAGGCCTCGTCGACGATCAGCCAGCCTTTCGCGCCGCGCCGGGCGAGCCACGCCATCAGGGTCGCAGGTTCCAGCAGGCGTCCGTCGGGGTTGTTTGGATTGGCGAGGATCAAAGTCTCGCCGTCCGCCTTTTCGACTTCGGACAGCGCGATCTCACGGCTGCCCGCCACGATCTCGCCATGGGTGCGATAGGTGGGCGTAAGGTGAAAGGCAGAGGCCTGTCCCAGCAGATCGCCCGTCAGCCGCAGGCCGACTTCGGTGCCCGGCACGGCGCAGACATGCGCCGGATCGCAGCCGAAGTGCTCCGCCGCCGCGCGTTCCAGATCGCGCAAGGCACCCTCGTCGGGCAGGCTCTGCCAGTCGATGGCGAGACTTTCCGCATGCGGCCAGGGCTGCGGATTGATCCCGGTCGAAAGGTCGAGCCACGGCAGCGCACCCTCCCCGAAGTGCGCACGCGCGGCGCCGAGGCCACCGCCATGCCAGGTCCAGCGCGTGCTCATGCGATCAGCGCTCCCTGCACGACGAGCCCCAGCAGGATGGCCGTCTCGATCAGTTCGATGCCCGCGCCGTGGCCGTCACCCGATATGCCTCCAATGCGGCGCGACAGCCAGCGCGCCCAGAGCCACGCCAACGGCACGCCCACCAGCAGAGCAGGCACGAACCACGCCGCGACCAGCAGCGCGGCGCTCCACAGCACCAGATCGTGCGGGCGCACAGCATCGCGAAAGCGCGAGGCGAGCCCTTCGTGCAACGGCGCCAGCATGCGCGTCCACGCCAGCGGGGCGATCCGCGCGGCGAACGGGACGAGCACCAGCGCCCACCCCAGCCCGCAGTCGAGCACACCGTGCAGCAGCACCAGCTTGGCGATCAGTTGCAGGGCGATCGCCGTTACCCCGAAGCTGCCGACATGCGGATCGGCCAGCACCGCGCGCAGTCGTTCGGCGTCCTTGTGTGCCGCACCGCTGGCATCGGCCATGTCGCCAAGCCCGTCGAGATGCAGCGCCCCGGTGACAAGCACCCAGACGACCAGCCCGGCCAGCGCCCCGGTCCAGGTATCGAGGCAAGCCCCCGCCCAGGCCGCCACCGCGACCAGCGCGCCCACCAGCAAGCCCGCCGCCGGAAACCAGCGCATCGAGGCCGCGAAATCCTGTGACGTCACGGTCAGGCGCGGCGTCGGCAGGCGCGGCGTCGGCAGGCGCGTCAGGAACTGGATCGCGACGATAAGGCCTTTCATGCGATAAGCCCCACGATCTGCGCCATGCGAGGGGCTCCCTCCCACACCCGCAGCGTCAACACCGAAGCATAAGGCAGATCGAAGGCCCAGAGCTGGCCTTGCGCGAAACCAAACTGCGCCGCCAGCGCCGCGCGGATCGCCCCCGCATGCGTCACGACCAGCGTATCGCGCGCAGGCAAGGCCGCCAGCGCCTCGCCGACACGCGCGACCAGCGCCGACCAGCGCTCTCCCTGCGGCGGCGGACTGCCATCGGGATCGGCGTGGAACGCGGCCAGCGCGGTCGGGTCCACCTGATCGGGAGCCTGTCCGTCCCAGTCCCCGAAATCGAGTTCGCGCCAGCGCGGATCGGTCTTGCAGGACAGGCCGCGTGCCTGCGCCACCTGCTGTGCCGTTGCCGCGCACCGTTGCAGGTTGGAGCTGGCGACCGCCGCGAACGAAAGGTCCGGCACCCGCGCAAGGCAGGCGGCCATGCCCTCCGGCGTCACCGGCGGATCGCGATGGCCGAGCAGCAGGCCCGGCATCGGCGGCGCGCCATGGCGCAGCAGATGGACGAGAAACCCGCTCACGCCCGGTTCGCCACGCCCGCTTCGGCGAAGGTCGCCATGCCCGCATGCATCGCCAGCGCCGAGCGCACGATCTGCACCGCCACCGCCGCGCCGCTGCCTTCGCCTAGCCGCAGGTCGAGCCGGAGCAGCGGCGCAAGGCCCAGACGCTCCAGCAGCAGTGCATGTCCGGGCTCCGCAGAACAGTGCCCCGCCAGGCAGTGGTCGGTGATGGCAGGAACGGCAAGCGCCAGCGGGGCGAGCGCCGCGCAGGTGATGAACCCGTCCAGCATCACCGGAATGCGCAGCCGTCGCGCGGCCAGCACCGCGCCTGCCATCGCTGCGATCTCGCGTCCGCCAAGGCGGCGCAGGACCTCGAACGGCGTCATCGGCGCATCGGCATGGAAGGCCAGCGCGCGCTCCACCACGCGGCACTTGCGCGCGATTCCCTCGGGATCGAGGCCGGTGCCCGGCCCAACCCATTGCGCCGGATCGCCGCCGAAGCTGCGCGCGCATAGCGCGGCGGCGGCAGTGGTGTTGCCGATACCCATCTCGCCGATCACCAGCAGGTCGAGATCGGGCGTGACCACTGCGGCGCCTGCGCAAAGCGCGGCCAGACATTCCTCCTCGGTCATGGCCGCATCAACCGTGAAGTCCGCCGTCGGGCGATCGAGATCGAGCGGAACCACGGTCAGTTCCAGCCCTGCCGCGCCCGCCAGCGCGTTGATCGCTGCGCCCCCGCTGCGGAAGTTCTCGACCATCGCGGCAGTCACGCTCGCCGGATAGGGGCTCACGCCATGGACGACAAAGCCGTGGTTGCCTGCGAAGATCGCTGCCCGTCCGCGTTCGAGCACCGGGCGCTCGCGACGCTGCCAACCGGCGAGGAAGACCGCGATGTCCTCCAGCCGCCCGAGCGATCCCGCAGGCTTGGTCAGTTGCGCCTGCCGCGCGTGGGCGGCGGCGATGGCCCCCGGATCGGCAACGGGAAGATCGGCCAGCGCGGCTTCGAAAGCGGCGACGGAGGGGAACGCGGTCATTCGACGACAAATCCTTGCGGAGGCGTACGGGTGATGAAGTGGCCCTTGATCGCCTGCGGCCACTGCTTGAACGGCACACGCCCGTGCTCGCTCTCGGCATAGTGCGCGGCATAGTCGAGCAGCGCGGTCGCCGCCTCGCGATCGGGCGTGAAACGACCGAGCACATACCCGACCTTGCCCGGTGCGCGCAGGTGGACGGTGCAGTGCTCGGTACAGGCGAACAGGCAGGGCATTTCCTGCACCGCGATCCCGGCATAGCGCGCGTCTTCGGCCTGCACTTCGCGCAGCACCGCGACCAGTTGCGCGCCGCCGCGAAGGCCCGTGGCGTCCTCGCGCGCGTCGGCACTGTGGCGGCAGGTGTTGCAGGCCACGATGGCCGGTCCATCCTCGACAGGCGTCAGCATGATCGGTCTCTCCTGTTATCTGTCATCGCTCGAACACCCGCGCGGCCAGCGCTTCGCGCGCCTGCCAGCCCCGGCGTTCGAGTTCGGGAATGTCATGGTCTTCCAGCGGGTAGCCCACGCAGAGCAGCGCGATCAGCGACCAGTCATGCGGTACATCCAGTATCTCCCCCACCGCCTCGGGCCGCAGGATCGAGACCCAGCCCATGCCGATGCCGCGCACCCGCGCGGTCAGCCACATGGTGTGAACGGCAGTGACGCAGGAATAGCGCAGCGCCTCGGGCATCGTCGCGATGCCAAGGCCGTGCCCCGCCTCGGGCGCCTCGTCACAGAACACCGCGAGCAGTTCAGGCGCCTCGCGCAGGCCATGCAGCTTGAGCGCGAGGTAATCCTCATGTCGCGCCTCCCCGGCATAACGCTGCGCCGCGCGCGTATTCTCCGCATCGACATGCGCAACCAGCGCCGCGCGCACCTGTGCCGAGCGCAGGCGCACCAGCCGCCAGGGCTGTGCATTGCCAACCGAAGGCGCCAGCGCCACGCTGCCCAGCAGCGCCTGCATGTCGGCCTCGTCGACGGCGCGCGGGGAAAAGTGGCGCACGTCGCGGCGCCAGCGCAGCAGCCGCTCGAACTCGCCCGCAAACGCGGCGTCGAAGGAGGACAGGACGAGGCTCAGAACTCGATCCCCGCCTGCGCCTTCACGCCGGAGCGGAACGGGTGCTTGACCATGGTCATCTCGGTGACGAGATCCGCCGCCTCGATCAGCGCGTCGGGCGCGTTGCGACCGGTGACGATAATGTGCTTCATTTCCGACCGTGCGGCGAAGACCTCCACCACTTCCTCGACCGGCAGGTAGCCATAGCGCAGGACGATGTTCAGCTCGTCCGCCACCACCATGTGGCAGTCGGGATCGGCGATCAGCCGCTTCACCTCGTCCCAGGCGGTGCGGGCCTTGGCGATGTCGCGCGCGCGGTCCTGCGTGTCCCAGGTGAAGCCCTCACCCATCGGCTGGAACGAGACGTTGTTCGGGAAGGCATCGAAGACGGCTTTCTCGCCGGTCGTCATCGCGCCTTTCACGAACTGGACGACGCCCACTTTCATGTCGTGCCCGATGGCGCGCACCACCATGCCGAGCGCCGCGCTGGTCTTGCCCTTGCCGTTCCCGGTATGGACGATCAGCAGGCCCTTTTCGCGGGTCTTGCCTTCCATGATCCTGCCGCGCGCGGCCTGCTTCTTGCGCATCTTCTCGGCATGGCGCGCCTCGGTATCCGCAGTGACTGCGGGCGTTTCATCGAGCGACATCAGCCCTGTTCCTTTCGCATGAGATAGACGTCCATGATCCAGCCGTGACGCGCGCGCAGTTCGGCGCGGCGCGCAGCAATCCTGGGAGCGGCAGCGGCCAGCGGTCCGGCCTCCAGCGCTTCGTGCGCCATGCCGAGGTAGGCGCCCCACCAGATCGTGATTCCGGCCGGGTCGAGCCCCTCGAAAGCGCAGCCGCCGTCGAGCATCACCACCACGGTATCCACAGCCTGCGGCCAGCCATGATCGCGCAACAGACGCCCGGTGGTGATCGTCACCGATCCGGCCAGCGGGTTGAGCGTGATCGCATGCGCGGCGGTAAGCGCGTGGATGCTGGTGATCCCCGGCGCCACGCGCACGGCGATCTCGCGCCCCGCCCGCGTCAGCCGCTCGGCGATCCGCAAGGTGCTGTCGTAGAGCGAGGGATCGCCCCAGACGAGCAGCGCGACCGTGCCGCCCTTGGGCAAATGCCGGTCGATCTCGCCCTGCCAGACCCGCGCGATGGCATCGTGCCAGTCTTCCACGGCCTGCCGGTAATCGCCTTCCCGCGCGCGCTCGGGCATATCGAACTCGGCGATCCGCACCGGCTGGGTGAGTACCCCGGCGCAGATCGTGCGGCGCAAATCGACAAGGTCCGCCTTGGCCTCGCCCTTGCGCGGCAGCAGGATCAGGTCGGCAGCGTTCATCGCCTTGGCCGCCTGCGCGGTCAGGTGATCGGGATTGCCGGTGCCGATGCCGATCAGGTGCAGATCGAGCCGGGAGGAAGAGCCTGACATGCCGCTCACCCCGCCGCCGCGATCATGTGGAAGAACGTGCCCGTCACGCGCCCGCGATGCGATCCGGTCTCGGCAACCTCTGCCCCTTCCGCGTCGGTGACATGCGCCAGCGGTGCGTCGCGCTGTTCGAGGATCGTGGTGTAGTGAAACTCGTGCCCGCGCAGCGCCGTGCCGCTCGCCAGCCCCGAGAGCGGGGCCAGCAGCCGGGCATGACGATAGCCAAGGTGCATCTTGCGCTGCGCATGGCTGGTGACGAGGCCGAGCAGCCCGGCCATCCGGTGCGCCTCCCCCGCCTTGTCGACCAGCGCCTCGCCCAGCACCATGTAGCCACCGCACTCACCATGGACGGGCCGCGTCCCGGCGTGACGGCGCAGGCCGTCGAGGAAAGTCGTGGCCGCCGCGATGGTCCCTGCGTGAAGCTCGGGATAGCCGCCCGGAAGCCAGACCATGTCGGCATCCGCATCCGGCGCCTCATCGGCCAGCGGCGAGAACGGCACGATCTCGGCCCCGGCTTGCCGCCAGTGCTCCAGCAGGTGCGGATAGGTGAACGAGAACGCCGCATCGCGCGCCATGGCGATGCGCTGCGCAGGGGGAAGCGGCAGGCTTACCGCAAAATCTCCCGCGCCGAGAGGCAGCGACCGCGCTGCCGCGCGCACGGCATCCAGATCGACATGCGCACGCAGGAACGCCGC
Source organism: Novosphingobium sp. 9 (assembly GCF_025340265.1). Classification (NCBI taxonomy): domain Bacteria; kingdom Pseudomonadati; phylum Pseudomonadota; class Alphaproteobacteria; order Sphingomonadales; family Sphingomonadaceae; genus Novosphingobium; species Novosphingobium sp. 9. The sequence goes on from NZ_CP022707.1 coordinate 248,682, forward strand.
ATAATCGGCAATCGCCTGATCGAGTGCGGGATGCTCGATGGCCTGCACCAGCCCGAGATGCCGCTCCGGCAGCGTCAGGTCGCCGCGCCTCGGCAGCGCCCCGAACACCGGGATGCCCAGCGCCTCGAAGCCCTTGCGGATCAGTCGCTCGTGGCGCGGACTGGCGACGCGGTTGAGGATCACGCCCGCAAACGGCAGATCGGGATCGAGCCTGGCAAAGCCCAGCGCGGTCGCAGCAGCAGACTGCGCCTGCCCCGACACATCGAGCACCAGCAGCACCGGCCAGCCCATGCGCTTGGCAATGTCCGCGCTCGCCCCGTTGCCCGTCGCGCCGGGTTTCGCGACGCCATCGAACAGCCCCATCGAACCTTCGGCGAGCACCAGATCGGCGCCGCTCGCCCGCCCCGCAAGCGCATCGAGCAGCCCGGCGTCCATCGCCCAGCTATCGAGATTGAACGAAGGCCGCCCGCAGGCCGCGCCGTGGAACGCCGGGTCGATATAATCCGGGCCGCTCTTGAACGGTTGCACCGCCAGCCCGGCATCGGTCAACGCACGCAGCAGGCCGAGCATGACCGTGGTCTTGCCCGTGCCCGATGCAGGCGCCGCGATCAGCAGGCCCGGTGGCAAGGACAGCATGCTCATTCGGAGCGCTCGGCGAACGGTGAGGCCGCGCTCTGCGGACGGAACCGGCGGTCGTAGCCGCGCGCATAGAGGCTGCTTTCCGCGGCCTCTTCCACGCCCAGCACCGGGCCGACGAGAATGATCGCAGTGCGTTCCATGCTGCCCGCGACTGCCGCCTCGATCGTGCCCAGCGTCGCCTGCACCACCCGCTCGTCGGGCCAGCTCGCGCGCCAGACCACCGCGACGGGGCAGTCTTCTCCATAGGCAGGCACCAGATCGGCCACCACCCGCGCAAGGTTATGGATCGAGAGGTGGATCGCCAGCGTCGCGCCGGTCGCCGCGAAATTGGTGAGGCTCTCGCGCTCGGGCATCGTGCTGGCGCGGCCCGGCGTGCGGGTCAGCACCAGCGACTGGCCGAGTTCGGGCACAGTGAGTTCCATTTCCAGCGTTGCCGCCGCCGCCGCGAAGGCCGGGACACCCGGCGTCACCGTGAAGGGAATGCCCATCGCGCGCAGGCGCCGCACCTGCTCGCCCATTGCCGACCAGACCGAAAGATCGCCGGAATGGAGCCGCGCCACGTCCTGCCCGGCCGCGTGCGCCGCCGCGATCTCCGCCATGATCGCATCGAGATCCAGCGGCGCGGTATTGACGATCCGCGCGCCCGCAGGACAGTGCCCCAGCACCGCTTCCGGTATCAGCGATCCAGCATAGAGGCATACCGGGCTCGCCGCGATCAGATCGCGTCCGCGCAGGGTCAGCAGGTCGGGCGCGCCGGGTCCGGCGCCGATGAAGTGGACGGTCATGCTGCAAAAGATCCTTGCGAAGAAGCATCAATGGTGGAGGCGATGGCGCAGGTCGCCATGCCATCGGGAGAAAGGGCGCGTGGGGCCGCCAGTCGCGCACCGGAACCGGCAGCGGCCAGGGCGCTCGCCTCGGCCACGCTGCCCAGCCCGCGCGCGGCCATGCTGGCCATGGATCGGGTCAGGGTCGAAACCGTGGCGCACGCCTCCGGCGATACCGCGATCACCGGCAGGCCGAGCCATTCGGCCAGTGGGGCGAGCGCGTCAGCCTTGTCTTCCAGCGTCGCCAGATGGGTGACGGCCGGTGTGCCCTCGGCAGCGAGTGCCAGCGCGGCCTGCAACGACGCGACTCCGGCGCCTGCGCGAAATCCGAAGCCCGCGACGATCACAGCGTCACGCTCCACTGCACTACCGGATAGCGCGCGCGCCAGCCGTTGCGCTGCCCCAGCGGCACGGCATCGGCCAGCTCGATCCGCAGCAGGCTGCCCCCTTTCAGGCCATGCCAGCGCGCCAGCAGCGCCTCGGATTCCAGCGTCACCGCATGGGCCACCAGCCGCGTGCCGTCCCGCAGCATCGCCCAGAGCGCCTCCAGCAGCGCCTCGGACACGCCGCCGCCGACGAACACCGCGTCCGGCAGCGGCCCATCCGGCAAACCTTGTGGCACGCGCGCCGTCAGGACCTCGATCCGGTCCACACCGAGCCGCGCGGCGTTCGCTTTCGCCCGCATGGCGCGCGCAGCATCGCTCTCGATCGCCAGCGCCCGGTTGGCGGGATGCGCCAGCAGCCACTCGATCGAAATCGAACCCGAGCCCGCACCGATGTCCCACAGTATCTCGCCGGGCCTCGGCGCCAGCGCGGAGAGGGCCAGTGCGCGCACCGGGCGCTTGGTCAGTTGGCCGTCGTGCTCGAACAGATCGTCGGGCAGGCCCGAACAGAGGGGCAGCACGATACCATCGCCTGCCGGATCGATGCCCACGGCAACCGGGTGTGCCACGTCCTCCAGCGCATAATCACCCGCCCGGACCGAGCGCAGACGCTCACGCGAGCCGCCCAGCGCCTCCAGAACATGCAGCGTCGAAGCCCCGAAACCGAGCACGTCGAGATAGCCCGCCAGATCCGCCACCGCATCGCCGTCGCGCAGCAGCGCCAGCACCCGGCGGCCCGGCGCCAGATGCGGGCGCAGGCGCTCCAGCGGCGCGGCGTGCAGGCCAAGGCAGGCGGTGTCCTGCAAGGCCCAGCCCAACCGGGAAGCCGCCAGCGAGAAAGTCGACGGCGCCGGATACGAGACCCACTCTTCACGACCGAGATGCCGCGCAAGGCTTGTCCCCGCGCCGAACCAGAACGGATCGCCCGACGCCAGCATGACCACGCGCCGACCGCGATGGGCAAGCAACCGCGCAACGCCATCCGCGAACGGCACTGGCCATTCGAGCGTCTCGCCCGTAAGGCCGGGCGACAGGGCCAGATGGCGCGCCGATCCGGCAACCAGTTCGGCCTCGGCCAGCGCGCGGCGGGCGGCTGTCGAAAGGCCATCGAACCCGTCCTCGCCAAGGCCGACGATCGTCAACCATGCGGAAGGTGCCATGTCAGCCATGCCGAATGTCCTGCTGCTGGGCGGCACCACCGAGGCGAGCGCGCTGACGCAGCGGCTGGCGGCAGCAGGCATCGCCGCGACGCTGAGCTATGCCGGGCGCACGCACGCGCCTCGCGCGCAGCCGGTGCCGGTGCGGATCGGTGGCTTCGGCGGCGTCGAGGGCCTCGCCACGTACCTGCGCGAGCACGGTGTGACCCATCTGGTCGATGCCACCCATCCCTTCGCGGCGACGATGAGTCGCCATGCCGTGGCCGCCGCCCATGAGGCAGGCATTCCCCTGATCGCGCTCACCCGTCCCGCGTGGGAGCCGGTCGCAGGCGACCGCTGGACGCGGGTTGCCGATATTCCCGAGGCTGTCGCCGCGCTCGAAGGACCGGCGCGGTCGGTAATGCTGGCGCTCGGGCGGATGCATGTCGAGGCGTTTGCCGCGCAGCCGCAGCACCACTATCTGCTGCGCTTCGTCGATACGCCCGATACGCCCCCCGTGCTTCCCCGCCACAGCCTCGTCGTCGATCGCGGGCCGTTCACCGTCGAGGGCGACCGCGCACTGATGGCCGCGCACGGCATCGCGGTCGTGGTCTGCAAGAACGCGGGCGGCACCGGCGCTGCCGCGAAACTGGCCGCAGCGCGCGCTCTCAGCCTGCGCGTGGTGATGATCGACCGCCCGGCCGTGCCCGAACGGCACGAGACGCACGATATCGACGCGGTGCTGCGCTGGCTGGGTCACGCCGTGCCCTCCGGCACCGAGCGCGGGGTGTAGAGCAACGGATTTCCCTTGCGCGCGATCAGCCGGGTCCGGCTCGATCCGACGATCACCATCGTGCGCATGTCGGCCATTTCAGGTGTTGCCTCGGCGAGCGGGACGACGCGCAGCTCTTCCTCTGGCGTGCTGACGGCACGGGCGAACAGGATCAGCCGCTCCGGCTCGCAGACGTCGCGCAAGGTGTTCAGAACGCGCGCGAAACCTTCTGGGCGCGCCTTCGAACGCGGGTTGTAGAACGCCATGGCGAAGTCCGCCTCCACCGCAAGGCGCAGGCGCTTCTCGATCAAGGCCCAGGGCTTGAGATTGTCCGAGAGATTGATCGCGCAGAAATCGTGCCCCAGCGGCGCCCCGGCGCGCGCGCTGGCCGCCAGCATCGCGGTGATGCCGGGCAGCACGCGAATGTCGAGATCGCGCCATTCCTTCGGTGCTGCCTCCAGCGCCTCGAACACCGCCGAAGCCATTGCGAAGACGCCCGGATCGCCCGAGGAAACGACGACGACGCGCGCGCCCTTGGCGGCCAGTTCGAGCGCCAGTCGCGCGCGATCGAGTTCCACCCGGTTGTCGGAGCCGTGCAGCGTCAGGCCTTCGCGAGGCGCGACACGGGCGACGTAGGGGAAATAGCCGATAACGTCGCTCGCCTCGGCCAGTGCGGCGGTGACTTCGGGCGTCACCAGTGCCGCATCGCCCGGCCCGAGGCCGACGATGGACAGCCATCCTGCTGACATCATGGTCTTCTCCCCTGTCCGTGGATCAGCAGGATCGAGAAGTACGGCGCGACCGCCTCGGCCTGCGCCAGCGGGGTGACGCGCTCTGCGGGCATCGCCGCATGCTCCACCAGCCACGCCTCGTGCTCGCGACCGGCGGCGATGACCGCGCGGCGCAACTTGCCGAGATTACGCCCGATCTTCATCACCACCAGCGCATCGGTATCGGCGATCCGACGCGCCAGTTCCGCCTCGGGAAGCGTTGCCATGGCCACCGTCAGCACATCGTCGCCCCAGGTGATCGGCACGCCACTGGCATGCCATGCCCCCGCCATCCCGGTGATGCCGGGCACCACCTCTACCGGCGCATGGTCTTTCAGGCGCGAGTGCAAGTGCATGAAAGAGCCGTAGAAAAACGGATCGCCCTCGCACAGGACGACCACATCCTCCCCCTTCTCCAGCACATCGCGCAGAGAACGGGTACAACCGGCATAGAAGCGGGACAGGGCCACGTTGTACGCAGGATCGGTCAGCGCGATCTCGGTAGTAACGGGATATTCCAGCGCGATCTCGATCACATCCTCGCGCAACATCCCCTCGACGATGCGGCGCGCGTGGCCCGAACGCCCCGCCTTGCGGAAATAGGCGACGTGGCGCGCGCCGCGCACCAGCCGGTCTGCGCGCACGCTCATCAGGTCCGCCGCGCCGGGGCCGAGGCCCACGCCATAGACCTTGCCCGATGTCACCGCCCCGCTCATTCCGCCCGGCTCGCCAGTGCGTTGAGTGCCGCGACGGTGATCGCGCTTCCGCCCAGCCGCCCCTCGACCACACAGCACGGCACCGGCATCGCCTGCCACAGCGCCGCCTTCGATTCGACCGCGCCCACGAAGCCGACCGGGCAGCCGATGATCGCGGCGGGGCGCGGGCAGGCCGGGTCCTCCAGCATGTTGAGCAGGTGGAACAGCGCCGTCGGGGCATTGCCGATCGCGACAACCGCGCCTGCCAGATGCGGGCGCCACAGTTCGAGCGCGGCGGCGGAGCGGGTATTGCCCATCGCCTGCGCCAGCGCGGGCACTTGCGGATCGTGGAGCGTACAGAGCACCGCGTTGTCCGCCGGCAGGCGCGCGCGGGTGATCCCTTCGGAGACCATGCGCGCATCGCACAGGACCGGCGCGCCCGCCGCCAGCGCCGCGCGCGCGACCTCGGCAAAGCCCGGCGAGAAGCGGATATGCGGCGCCAGATCGACCATGCCCGCCGCGTGGATCATGCGCACGGCGACCGGCTCCTCCTCTGCCGAAAAACGCGACAGGTCGGCCTCGGCGCGGATCGTGGCGAAGGACTGGCGGTAGATCGCCGCGCCATCGGTTTCATAAAGATGCGGCATCAGGCGGCTCCAAATCGGGCAAGCAGGTCGGCGGGCGTCAGGCCGGATTGCTCCGGCGGCGCCCCGGCACGGGCATGGAAGGCAAGATCGAAAAGACCCTCGCGCCCGGTCAGCACGAGGTCGGCAGGGGCCGAGCGGGCGCAGCCCTTGGCACAGCCCGAGACATGCAGCCGCCCGAGCACCAGCGGCGCCAGCGCACGGGCCAGATCGCGCGTGGAGACGCTCGCCTGCGGGCATTGCGGCGCGCCGGGGCAGGCATCGACATGGAGCAGCGCGGCATCGGCAGGATCGGCCAGCGCATCGTCGAAGACACCCTCGACGAGCACCCGGCGCCCCGGCAGAAAACGCAAGCCCGTCGCTTGCGGATGGTCCAGCAGGGCTTCGAAACGCGCCGCATCGGCCTGTCCGAACGGGAGGACGACGAGCGTTCCCAGCGGATGCACGCCGGAATCGGGAAGCGCTGCACCGGCTGCTGGCGCGACCGCCTCCGCCGCCCAATCCGGCAAAGCCGCATGGTGCCGGGCCATCCGGCCCGAGGCCGCGCCGCCGCTCGCGACGAACCACTGCGCCAGCCCCGGCAGCGCCTCGACTTCCGATCCCGGTGCCAGCGGCGCGCCCGCCTCGCGGCCATCGGCGCGCAGGATCAGGGCACCATCCAGCCCCCGCTCGATGCGGAAATCGCCCGGCTCTTCGCGCAACATCGGCGCAGCACCGGCATCGATCACGAAGCCCATCTTGCCGGGCAGTTCGGGAAATTCCGGCAGCTTGTCGAGCAAGGCCAAGGCGATACGATGCGTATCATCGCCCACCTGCCAGTCCGGCGCGACCAGCACATTGCGGCGCGCCTCACGCAGCGGTTCGGCATCGACCAGAGCGAGCGCGACCAGCTTGTCGAGCAACTCCGGCCAGCCCGCTTCCTGCACCCCGCGCAGTTGCAGATTGGCGCGACTGGTCACGTCGATCAGGCCATTGCCGAAGCGGCGCGCAAGTCCTGCGAGCGCCAGTCCCTGCTCGCGCGAGAGGCGCGCGAGGCGGGGCTTGACGCGCATCAGCAGGCCATCGCCTGCCGCCATCGGTCGCCATGCGTCGGGGCACCAGCCCCGGATGGCGAAAGTGCCTTGCGACGCGCTCATGACCGCGCCTCCCGTTCGGCCAGATCGGTCAGGATTGAGTTGCGCCGCGTCGTCCACAGCCCCGCCGCGTGGAGCGCGGCAAAGCGCGCTTCCATCGCCGCCAGCGCCTGCGGGTTCGCCTGTTCCAGAAAGGCGCGCACTACCGCTTCGCCCAGCGTCGCGTCGTAATAGAGATCGAACAGGTGCGAGGGCACGGCCCCTGTCGCATGGCCCTGCCCCAGATGCGCGAAGGCGCCAAGGTGGTCGAGCGTCGCGGAAAGTTCCGCCCCGCCGCGAAAGCCGTGGCGCATCATTCCGGCGATCCAGCCGGGATGCGCAGCACGAGCCCGCACCACGCGGGCGATCTCTTCGATCAGCGTGCGCGCGACCGGGCGCGTCGGATCGCGGCTGTCGAGGTGGTAGAGCGCCGAGCTTCCCCCGGCCACATCCTGCGCGGCGGCAAAGCCCGCCTCGTGCGCGGCATAGTCCGCCGCCAGCAGCAGATCGGTTTCGGCCAGATCCTGCAAATGCACGAAAGCATCCGCCCCGGCGACCCGGCGACGCAGGCCTTCGGGGTCCGCCTGCCCGTCGGACGTGTCGAGCGCATGGTCGGAGGCCGCCAGCCACGCCTCACCCGCAGCGATGCGCGCTGCCTCGCGATAGTCTTCCGCCGCCCCGCCGATGCCCAGACCATAGCGCCCCGGCTGCGGCCCGTAGACGCGCGGACCGGCGCTTTCGGAGGTGAAGGGGTTCCAGTCCTCGGGCTCGTCGCGCTCGCACAGCGCGCGCACCGCCTGCCCGAACAGCACCGGCAGCGTGGGGAAGGCATCGCGAAACAGCCCCGAGACGCGCAAGGTGGCATCGATGCGCGGGCGGTCGAGCATCGCCAGCGGCAGGATTTCCACGCCGGTCACGCGGCCCGATGCATTGTCCCACACCGGCTTCGCGCCCAGCAGGTGCAGCGCCATCGCGAACTCCTCGCCCGCCGTGCGCATCGTCGCCGAGCCCCACAGGTCGATCACCAGCCCGCGCGGATAGTCGCCATGGTCCTGCAGATGGCGGCGCAGCAGTTCCTCGGCCAGCACCACGCCCTGCTCATAGGCGGTGCGCGATGGCACGGCGCGCGGATCGATGGTGTAGAGGTTGCGTCCGGTCGGCAGCACATCGCTGCGCCCGCGATAGGGCGAACCCGAAGGCCCCGGCGCCACCCGCGCGCCGTCCAGCGCGGCGAGCAGACCGGCGCGCTCGGCAGTGCCCTGCTCGCCCCGCCCGAAGATGTGCAGGCCATCGCCGAACTGGCTGTCCTTCACATCGCACACGAAGCGGTCGATCCGGGTGATCGCCTCGACCAGCGACATCGCGCTGTCGAGCCCGAGTTCCTCGGCCAGCCCGAGAGCCGCCGCCTCGTCGCGGATGGCAAGCTGGAGGCGGTCGCGCCGCGCGGGGTCAAGGCCTCCGGCGTTGGAGAACTCGTCGAGCAGCGCCTCGATCCGGGCAAGGCCTGCGCCGATGCCGCTCTCGACCATCGGCGGCGGGGCATGGCCGATGGTGACGGCGGCGATCCGGCGCTTGGCCTGCGCGGCCTCGCCCGGATCGTTGACGATGAAGGGATAGACCACCGGCAGCGACCCGATCAGCGCCTCGGGCCAGCAGGCGCCCGACAGCGCCACCGCCTTGCCCGGCAGCCATTCGAGCGTGCCGTGCGCGCCCATGTGGATCAGCGCCTGAAGCCCCTGCGCACGCAACCACAGGTAGAACGCGACATAGCCGTGGCGCGGGCAGCGGGTGGTGTCGTGATAATCCTCGTCGCGCGCGGCCACATCGCCCCGCTCAGGCTGGAGCGCGAGGGTGACGCTGCCGCAGGCAATGGCGGCAAAGTGAATACGCTCACCCTGCACCGCCGGATCGGTCTCCGGTTGGCCCCAGACGGCGAAGAGTTCGTCCCTCAGCACGGGATCGAGGCCTTCCAGCGCAGCACGGTAAGCGGCGAGCGGCCAGGTTATGGTCTGGGTCTGAAGTGCCGTGGCGAGATCGCCCGCCGGATGCGTGTCGTATCCGACCTCGGCCAGATCGTGCAGCACCGCCTCGGCGGAGGCCAGCGCATCGAGGCCGACGGCATGTGCCATCTGCTGCGCCTTGCCGGGATAGGTCGAGAGCACCAGCGCCAGCTTGCGCGCCGATGGCGGCGTGCGCGCGAGATCGACGGCAGCGGCAACGCGCGCGACGATGGCGGCGATCCGCTCCGGCTCGGCACGGTGGATGCTGCGCGCGAGGCCGAGGTCGGCGTCATGCTCGCCCGCCTGCTTGAAGCTGGCGACGCCTGCGAACAGGCGTCCGTCGATCTCGGGCAGGACGACATGCATGGCAAGATCGGCGGCGGAAAGCCCGCGTGTGCTGCCTGCCCAGCCTTCGCGCGGGGCGGTCGCCAGCGCGATCTGGAACACCGGCACGCCCGCAGCGTCGAGCGGCGAATGCCCGGTCTCGTCGCGCGCGGAAAAGGCGGTGGCGTTGACGATGGCGGCGGGCTTCAGGCGCGCGATCCAGCGCTCGACCTGCGCGCGCGCCGTGGGCTCCTTCAGCGAGGGCACATAAAGCGAGAGCGTACGGAAGCCCCGCGCCTCGAACGCCGCGTGCAGCGTCGCGAAAGGATCGACATCGTGCGCGGCCAGATAGGCGCGGTAGAACAGGATCAACGCGAGCGGACGCCCGTCAGACGCCACATCGTCAGGCACCACATCGTCGGGATCGCACGGCCCGGACTGCGGATGCCAGCCACCGGCCAGCGGCAGCGGCACACACTCCGGCACCTCGCCGCGATACCCGGCGCCGATGCGCGCCAGCAGCGTCAGCGCCCCGCGCGCCGCATCCGCGCCGCCTGCCTCGCAACGGCGGGACAGGTCCGCCAGCACCTCGGGCGGCAGAGTGGAGGCGCTTTCCAGTCGCGCATCATGCTGCCCATCCCCCGGCAGCACCGCCAGCGCGATCCCGCGACGGCGGGCGAGCAGTTCCAGCTGTTGCAGGCCGTAGCGCCAGTACGGCGCCCCACCGATCAGCCGGACGAGGATCGCCTTCGCGCCCTCCAGCGTGCGCTCGACATAGGTATCGACCGACAAGGGATGCAGCAGCGCGGCAAGGTTCGCCAGCCGCAGCGTCGGGAAATCCGGGTCGGCATCGCGCGCCGCGTGCCAGCCGCCCGCGAAGGCGCCGAGGTCGCTGTCGGAGAACGACAGCACCACGAGATCCGCAGGCGCCTGCCCCAGATCCTGCGGGATGGCGGTTTCCTCCATCCCGTGCGTTTCGCGGAAGATGACGTGCATCGGCCTGCTCGCCTTGCCGGACCCCCGCTCAGTCGATCAGCGCGGCGCGGATCGCTTCGGCATCGATATCGGCACGCTCGGCAATCGCGACCAGCCGGGTGACGCGCGGCTCGCCTGCCTCCCAGCGACGGTCGTACTGCTGGCGCACCCGCGCGCCGACCGCCTGCACCAGCAGCCGCATCGGCTTGCCCGCCACCGCGACATGGCCCTTCACGCGCAGGATATTGCGATCGCGCGCCAGCGCCTCGATGCGGCGGGTGAGGTCTTCGGGATCGGCGATCTCGCCCCCTGTGATGACCACGCTGTCGAAATCGTCATGCTCGTGCTCGTCCTCGCCATCGTGGTGCGAGGGGCGCGCGGCGAGGTCATCCTCGGCAGCCGCTTCGAGGCCGAGGATCACGCGCGGGTCGATCGCCCCTTCGGCCAGTTCGATCACCGGCACCTCGCGCGGCATTTCGGCCGCAATCACCGTGCGCGCGGCGGCCACGCCCTCTGGCCCCGCCAGATCGACCTTCGTCAGCAGCACGATATCGGCGCAGGCGAGCTGGTCTTCGAACACTTCGGACAGCGGCGTCTCGTGATCGATCCCCGGATCGGCAGCGCGCTGAGCGTCCAGCGCTTCGAGATCGGGCGCGAACCGCCCGGCGGCGACCGCCTCGGCATCGGCCAGCGCCAGCACGCCGTCTACGGTGATGCGGCTGCGGATCGCCGGCCAGTCGAACGCCTTGAGCAGCGGCTTGGGCAGCGCGAGGCCGGACGTCTCGATCAGGATATGATCAGGGCGCGGCTCCAGCGCCAGCAGCGTCTCGATGGTCGGGATGAAATCGTCCGCCACGGTGCAGCAGATGCAGCCGTTGGCGAGCTCGACGATGTTCTCCACCGGGCAATCGGGGATCGCGCAGGACTGGATGATGTCGCCGTCGACGCCCATCGTGCCGAACTCGTTGACCACCACGGCCAGACGACGCCCGCCTGCATTGCGGATCAGGTGGCTGATGAGCGTGGTCTTGCCCGCGCCGAGGAACCCGGTGACGATGGTGACCGGCACCTTGGCAAGATCGGTAGAGGCAGATGCGGCGGCAGGCGATCCGAAAGCGGACATGGCAACAGTTTCCCGCGCGCCTTGAGCGAGACACGCAGCGGGACTTGCCGGGAGCCTTGCTTCCGACCGGCGCGCGACGACGGGCGGGCGCGACAGGCACCCGTGACCACGCAACCGTGCAGCCCCAGCCGCACCGTTTCGTCGCTCAGACGGAAAACTTCACCGTGCCAAGGCCATCCCCTGGACCTGGGCAAGAGCGACCGGGGCGCCGGCAGGTCTCCTGGCTCGCGGGTCACAGCTTGATGCACGCCTTCCCGGATGCGCGGAGATGTTCCGCGCGGGTCCAGTGGCCGCCCCCTCAAGGAGAGCCTGTGCATCGCGCTATCCGCTTACAGTTGCAGGGACAGCCGCGGATTTGGAAGCGAACTTCCGCACCGCATTCCCGATTAAGCCCCTTGTCGGGGCACCGGCGCGATCTGTTCGGAGCGCGGGCGAGCCCGCTCTCCGAACGCCCGGATAGACGAGGCCGACGCGAATGCCAATCCGCTTCGGCCCGCCCGATGCGCAATCTCTTGAAACGATCTCTCAGAGTTCGCTTGAAAATTCGCAGAACGCGAATTTTGCGGCACCGGCCCACGCCCCCACCCTACCACCCAACGGTAGTATCCTGCGGGTGGTAGGGTGGGGGCGCGGGCCGGTGCCGCCTAAAAATGCCCCGCAGGCATTTTTCAAACGATCTCTTACCCCTTCATGCCGCCCGCCACTTCGATCCGCTCGGCATTGATCCAGCCCAGCGGATCGCAGAGCAGCGCGGCGATCACCGGCCCCACGTCTTCCGGCGTCCCGGCGCGGCCCAGCATGGTGTGCGCGGCGACCATCTTGTTGACCTCGGGATTGTCGCGCACCACGCCGCCGCTGAAATCAGTGGCGATAGCGCCGGGCGCCACGGTGTTCACGACGATGCCGCGATCGCCCAGTTCCGCCGCCATATTGCGGGTCAGCGCCTCGACCGCCGCCTTGATTGGGCCATATCCGATACGTCCGACAAACGGCACCCGCGCCAGCCCCGAGGAAATGTTCACGATCCGCCCGCCGTCGTTCAGCAGCGGCAGCAGCGCCTGCGTCAGGAACATCGGGCCTTTCAGGTGGACCCGGTAGAGTGCGTCCATCTCGGCTTCGGTGATGCTCTCCAGCTTCGCGGCGGACGATGTGCCCGCGATATTCGCCAGATAGTCGAACCGCTCGGCGCCCCATGCGGCCAGAGCCTTACCGACCTTGCCCGCGAAGTCCGCGAACGAGGCGGCATCGCCTACATCGAGCGGCAGCGCCAGTGCGAGCGCCCCAGCCGCCTCGGCCAGCGCCACGGCCTCCTCGGCGGCTTCCCGGTTGGCATTGTAGGTCAGGATCGTCGCGACGCCGCGCGCGGCGAGGCATTGCACGGTGTTGCGGCCGATACCCCGGCTACCGCCAGTAACGATGGCGATCTTGCGTTCGGACATGGAATGAACCTCTTTCATCTTGCAGAGCAGGAAGGCCCGATCTCTCGGGAACCCTGCTATCCTTGCGCCGCAGACGCGCGAAGATGAATGTCGGAAGCAGGCGATTTCTTGCCTGTTCCTGCTCGCAAGGCGCGAACGGGCGATAGCCACGACACAAGCGACCAACAAGCGCCCAACGTCAGTCAATCTATTGAAATATCAGGAAAATGGAGCGGGTGAAGGGAATCGAACCCTCGTATTCAGCTTGGGAAGCTGCTGCTCTACCATTGAGCTACACCCGCATCCGGGCCGGTTTCGGCCGGTCCGGCTGGGCCGCTGATGCAGGCCAGCCATCGGAAGGAGACGGCGATTAGCCGATTGCCCCTGCCTCGTCGAGGCGAATTTCGTCTTGTCGAAGCGAAATTTCGAAGCGCTGACCTCAGGTATCAGACCATAGCCGTAGCAGGTTGTGGTAGACGCAGGTGAGTTGCAGGATCGCATCCGCATCGGCGCCGTCCATCGTCAGCTTCTGGATCGAAGTGTCCTGCTCGAACAGCATGCGGCGCTGGGCATCGTCGCGCACGAGGCTCTGGACCCAGAAGAACGAGGCAAGGCGCGCGCCTTTCGTCACCGGCTCCACGCGGTGCAGGCTGGACGACGGATAGATCACCGCGTCGCCTGCGCGGTGGGCCACGCGGTGTTCGCCGTAGGTATCGCTGATCACCAGACGGCCACCCTCGTATTCGTCGGGATCGTTGAGGAACACGGTGCACGACACGTCCGAGCGCAAGTGCTCGCCATCGCCCAGGTTCATGACCGCGCCGTCGATATGGAAGCCGTACTCGCCACCGCCGGTATAGCGATTGAAGCGCGGCGGCAGGATCTTGCGCGGCAGCGTGCCGGCAAAGAACAGCGGACTGCGGCGCAGTGCCGCCAGCATCGCCTTGCCCAGTTCCTCCTTGAGCGGCGAGGCATCGGGCAACTGCTGGTTGCGCTTCACCTGCGCCCCTTGCGCGCCCACCGTCTCGCGCCCGTCCGCCCAGTCAGCGGCATCGAGCCGACGCCGGAACTCGGCCACTTCGTCGGCGGTCAGTACGTTGGGAATGTGCAACAGCATGGCAGGTATGGCCTTCGATGGAAGCGCGAAAGCGGCAGGCGATCGCTCGCCTGCCGCTTTCGTATTTTGCCGATCCGATGCCGGTTGGCGATCAGAAGTTGAAGTCGGCGCTGAACAGGAACGTCTGCGGCGTCCCCGGCGTGTAGCGATAACCGCTCTTGTTGATCGCCGCGACGTAGTCCTTGTCGAACAGGTTGTAGGCGTTGACGCGCAGCTTGATGTTGTCGGTCAGCGCATAGGACACGATCGCATCAACCACGGTGTAGCCCTTGGTGTAGGCAGGCGTGCCCACCGCACCGTCGGTGCCGCGCTTCATGCCACTCATGTAGCGAACGCCGCCACCCAGTTCGAGGCCGAACGGCAGGCGATAGGTCGTCCACGAGGTGAACGAATCGTCCGGCTGATAGGCCAGGCTGCTCGACCCGTCGGCGTTGACGACCGGGCCGCTCGTCACCTTGGTCTTCTGGTGGCTGTAGCCCAGCATGATCGACCAGGCATCGGTCACGTTGCCGATGGCCGACAGTTCGAAACCACGCACGCGCTTGGAGCCGCTCTGGATATCGTCGAGGTCGGTCGAGTCGATTTCGTTATCGACCTTGGTCTGGAACACCGCCGCGTTCACGGCCAGTCGACCGTCCAGCGCGCTCCACTTCACGCCGCCCTCGATGGTCTTGGCCTTCTGCGGCTTGATCCCGTCGATTCCGTTGGCTGCGGTGCTCGACGCGCTGAGCGTGAAGGCATCGCCGCCCGGAGGCTGCTGCGAGATCGCGTAGTTCACATAGACGCTGACCGGTTCGACCGGCTTGACCACCACGCCCAGCTTCCAGTTGAACAGCGTGCCCTTCTTCGACAGGTCCGCCGTCGTCACGATGTCACCCGCGACCGAGCCGGTCGGGCAAGTCACCGCACCACGCCCGGTGCCACCGCAGGCCGCGCTGCTGAAGTAGTCGGTCTTGTAGTGATCGACACGCACGCCACCGGTGACGAGCACCATGTCATTGAGGAACTTCGCGGTATCGAACAGGTAGGCCGAATAGGTATCGGTCTGGCCGCGCGAAATACCGCCGTTGCGCGAATAGAGGTAGGTGCTGCCGGTATCGTCCCAGTCGGGATCGTAGAGGTTGGCCAGCGGCGCTGCGCCCGACGTCGAATACGCGTAGCTGAGCTGCTTCTCGCTGGTGATTTCAAGCCCTGCGCTGAGGTTGTGCTGGACCGGGCCCGTCGCGAAATCGGCGCGCAGGTTCAGCTGATCGGTCAGGATGCGGTTGCTGATGTCCTTGATCGTCGGGTTGCTGCGCGCGAGATAGTAGGTGTCGGTTGCCGCATTGTAGGTGACGTTGGCCGCCGTGCTCATGAACGAGGTCAGCAGGTAGTCCTGCGAGGTCTTGCCCCAGCGCGCGGTGTTCGTCAGCTTCACGCTGTCCGAGAAATCGTGCTCGGCGATCAGCGTGGCCATGTTGGCCTTCACGTCGTCATGATCCTGACGCGTGCCGTAGAAGTTCGAGGAATCGACAGGGCGATTGGCAATCGCGTCGATCGCGCCGCCCGGCGACGAAAAGCCCGGCAGGCCGATGGTCGGCACGAAACCGTCTGGCACGTTGTTCTGATCGACATGCAGGACGTTCAGGTACACGCGGGTCGCGGTGCCAAGCCCGGTGCCGAGCGAGGCGGCAAGGCCGGTGTGGCTGTTGTTGACGTGGTCGCGACCCGGAACGTCGCTGTCCTGCCACACCGCATTCACGCGCAGCGCCGTGTTGGGCAGCGCGGTGAGCGGCATGTTGACATCGACGTTGGCGCGCTTCTGGTTGTCGACGCCAACCGAGGCGATGCCCGAGATCGACTGGTCGAGATTGGCGCGCTTCGTCACCATGTTGATGGCGCCGGTGGGCGCGCTGCGACCGTTGTCGGTGCCTGCGGGGCCCTTGGTCACTTCGACCTGCTCGGTGTTGAAGATATCGCGCGAAACCGAACCGATATCGCGGACGCCATCGACGTAGATACTGTTCGAGGTATCGAAGCCGCGCATGCGGATGGCATCGCCGCTGGAAGTCGTGCCGTTCTCACCGGCGTAGAAGGTGCCAACGCCCGGCGTGTTGCGCAGCGCTTCGGCCAACGTGGTCGCGCCCTGCTGGTTGAACAGCGTCTTGTTGATCACCTGGATCGTCTGCGGGGTGTCCTGCAGCGGCTGGGTGAACTTGGGCGAAGCGACATGATCCACCTTGATGCTGTCATCGACGGCCGAGTCCGAGACGGTCACGCCCTGAAGGCGCGTGGCGTTGGTCTCGCTCGGTTCATCGGCCTGTTGTGCCAGCGCAGGCGTGGCGGCCATGCCGAAGCACGAGAGCGCGAGATAGGCGGGTGCACCCGAGGCCAGAGATTCACGTAGACGGGCAAGCGACATTCATTCCCCCTGTTACATTACGAAATATGTGTCGCTAATGAAACTACGTCGCAATAACTGCAAGGAAGATTTCGCATACGCGAAAGAATGTAGAAATTGACTGTAATGTTATGATTTTTATTGATATTTTTACATACCACTGAGAATTTAAAGCACCTCGAACGCCAAGAAGTGTGCTTTTTGCGTTACAGAATGCGAATCATTAGCATGATTGTCGCAAGTTCCTGCGCTCGCTCCGCGATCCTTCGGAGAGTCTGCGCAAGGCATAAAGAAAGCCGGATGAACCCGTGGGAGGTCCATCCGGCTTGAGGTAGAAGGCCCGGTGTGAGGGTCCGGGTCCTCCGGTGTTCGTTGTCAGCCTATGGCGGCGCTCAGGCCGCGTGCCCCAAAGGTCGCAATATGGTCGGCGGGCCGGAGACCACCACTTCGGCCCCGCTCTGGCGATGGCGTCCCAGCCACTCGCTGAGCGTCTCGGCGGTGGTGTGATCCATCGCCTTCACGCCGTGCAGGTCGAGATGGACGCTGCGCCCGCCGGGCACGCGCTCCAGCAGGGCATTGAGCTTGGTCAGCCCCAGGAAGGTCGCGCCTCCGCCCAGCTTCACCCGCGCCTCTTCGCCGTCGTCATGATGATCGGCATGGAGCTTCAGGTGGCGCAGGTTCGGCAGCAGTTCGAGCGCCGACAGTCCAAGACCAACGAGCACGCCCGTCAACAGGTCGGTGGTGACGACCAACACGAATGTCACCGCCCAGATCGCCGCCGGCAGCGGGCCGTGAACGCTGAACAGATGGCGCACGTGCTTCAGGCTGATAAGGCGCCAGCCGGTGACGACCAGCACACCGCCAAGCGCCGCCATCGGCACTTCGCGCAGCAGCCAAGGCAGCAGCGCCACGAAGCCGAGTATCCAGGCGCCGTGCAGGATCGTCGACAGGCGCGTCTTTGCGCCTGCCTGCACATTGGCAGAACTGCGCACGATCACGCCGGTCATCGGCAGCGCGCCGAGCAGGCCGCACAGCATGTTGCCGATACCCTGCGCGCGCAGCTCCTTGTTGTAGAGCGTGCGCACGCCATCGTGCATGCGATCGACAGCCGCCGCCGAAAGCAGCGTTTCGGCGCTGGCGATAAAGGCGATGGCAAGCGCCGAGATGACCAGTGTGGGGTTGGCAAGCGTTGCCAGGAAGCCTTCGCCGGGCAGCGAAATCGCGCTCGAAAGATTGTCCGGCACCGCGATCCGCGCAACGTCGAGGCCGCCCAACCAGGCGATCAGCGTCGCCGCCAGCACGCCCAGCAGCGCGCCGGGCACCAGCTTCATCGAGGCCGGGCGCAGCTTTTCCCAGCCCAGCATCACGCCCACGGTGACAAGGCCGATCATCAGCGCGAACTCGGCCGAGGCCCAGTTCATGGGCGAGATGCCCAGCACGCGCTCGGGCATCATCGAAAGGTTCTGCAACCCGTTCGGCATCGGCTTGGCGTCGAACAGGATATGGAACTGGCCGATCACGATCAGCGCGCCGATCCCGGCAAGCATGCCGTGGACGACGGCGGGAGAAATGGCGCGGAACACGCCGCCCATCCGCAGCGCGCCTGCGACAAGTTGAAACAGTCCTGCGAGCAGCAGCACCGGGCCAAGCGCTTCAAGGCCATGCTCACGCACGAACTCGAAGACGATCACGGCCAGCCCTGCGGCAGGGCCGCTGACCTGAAGGGGCGATCCGGCGAACAGGCCGACGACGATACCGCCGATGATCCCGGTCACCAGACCGCGCTCGGGCGGTACGCCCGAGGCGATGGCGATCCCCATGCACAGGGGCATCGCCACCAGAAACACTACGATCGAGGCGGTGAAATCACGGCCGAAGAAGCGCAGCGGGCCGCTGCCGGAAGCCGAAGCCTCCGGCGCGGTCGAGGCCGACGCGTCCGGGGGGAGGCGCCGGCGGCCATTACTCGGCGGCCTCGGCGAAGAGCGCCTCGCTCGCCGTGCGGACCATCGCCGGTACAGCGACGGGCAGCGGCTGGCCTTCGCGCAGCGGCACGAACTGGCCGGTCTCGCCATCGAGACCCAGCACCTGCCCGGCGCCGATGTCGACGAACCAACCGTGCAGCGCCATCTCGCCCTTGGCCATCGCCGCAGCGACCGAGGGATGGGTGCGAAGGTGGGCGATCTGCGCGATCACGTTCTCAAGGCTGAGGCGACGCACGCGCTCACCGCCTTCGAGATGGCCGTGGCAGCTGTCGACGATATGCTTGGCGGCCGAGCCGTGGTGCAGCCAGTTGGCGACGGCGGGCATGCCCTCAGGCAGCGCGGGCGCGGCCAGCGCCTTCATCGCGCCGCAGTCCGAGTGACCACACACGATGATGTCGCGCACGCCCAGCACCGCGACGGCATATTCGACAGTCGCCGAGACACCGCCGGTCTGCGCCGCATAGGGCGGCACGATGTTGCCCGCGTTACGGCAGACGAACAGATCGCCGGGATCGGCCTGCATGATCTGCTCGGGTACGATGCGCGAATCGGCGCACGATACGATCAGCGCCTTGGGCTCCTGACCGTGGGTCGACAGCTTGGCGAAGAGATCGCTGCTGGCGGGGTAGATGGTCTTCTCGAACTGGAAAACGCGACCAATCAGCTCGTTCACGAAGTTTCTCCTTGGCAAAACCGGCGGTGAAGCCGGTGCCCGTCCGATCACGGCGGGCTGTTGCTGAGGAGAATAGGGGGCGCGTTTTTCCCGGTTGGTGCCTTTGCGTTACGAAGTATTGCTGCGACGCGGCAATTCGCCGTCCGGCTTTCGCGGCAGCCGGATCGTCGCACGAAGGCCGCCGCCTGCGCGGTTGGCCAGCTCGAACTTGCCGTTCTCGACCCCGACCGCCCGCGCGACGATGGCAAGGCCCAGGCCCATTCCGGCAGTATCGCGCGCCCGCGCGCTGTCGAGCCGCACGAACGGCTGCAACGCATCGGCGATGCGATCCTCGGGATACCCGGCCCGTTGTCCTCGACGGCGATCACCACTTCGGCGACCGAGGCCGTGAGCACCACCTTGGCACAGCCGCCGTAATGCAGCGCGTTCTCGATGAGGTTCGACACCGCGCGGCGCAGCGAGACCGGATGCGCCATGATTTCGAGATTGTCCGGCCCGAAGTAAGTCGCATCGGCGCCGATGTCGGCAGCGCTGTCGACCAGCGTCGCCACCATCACGGCGACATCGAGGCCCTCGGGCGGCAGTTCGCGCCCGTTGCCATCGACATAGGCCTGCAACGAATCGAGCAGGTGGAGCATCTCGGTAATGTCGGTCTCGAAGCCCTGCCGACTCTCGGGATCGAGCGCCGCTTCCTCCTCGCTCGCCGCCTCTGGCGTGCCATCGAGCCGCAGGCGCAGGCGCGAGAGCGGCGTGCGCAGGTCGTGCCCGATCGCCAGCATCGTCTGCGTGCGATCGCGCAGCGACTGGTCGATGCGGTGCTGCATCTGGTTGATCGCCCCGATCAGCTGGCGCACTTCGGCAGGGCCGCGCTCGACGATCGGCGTGGGCGGCGCGGTGCCCACCTGGCGGGTCGCGGAAACGAGCGCGCGCAACGGTTCGAGGATCGCACGGGCGAGCAGCCAGACCGTCAGCACCAGCACCAGATTGGGAAAGGCAATGCCCAGCAGGCGCGCGGCATCGAGCGTCCAGGCGCTGCGCACGTCGGTCTCGAAGACCAGATAGGTGCCATCCGCCAGCTTCAGCGATCCGCCCACCTCATCGCCCAGAAGCGCATTGCCGACATGCAGTTTTAGGCTGCGCTTGGCGAGCGCAGGCGCCTGCGCGACGATCTGCTGGCGCATCGAGGTGAGCCCGACACTCGACCCCGAAGCGGGAGGCTTCGTCGCCCACTGGGTGTGGAAACGTGTGCTCGAAAGGCTCTGCGCCACCGCCGGACGCTCGCTCTGCGGCAGCAATTCCAGCAGATGCCCGGCCAGAACCGCGCTTTCCGCAATCCGCGCCGCATCGTCGCGGTGGAGTTGCACGGCATTGGCGCGATCGAGCAGCACCACGTTGGCGGCAATGTCGAGCACCGTCGCCAGTACAAGGATCGCCAGCAGGCGCTGCGACAGGGTGAGCCGGTGGAAGAAGCCCATGCGTCGGATGCTCAGAACTTCTCGATATCGGCGCGGAACATGTAGCCCACGCCACGGATCGTCGCGATCAGGCCCTGATCGTCACCATCGGCCAGCTTGCGGCGCAACCGGCTGACGAGCACGTCGATGCTGCGGTCGGAGCTGTCCCCCAGCCGGGTGCGCGACAGTTCGATCAGCCGCTCGCGCCCCAGCACCCGCTGCGGATGGGCGACGAACGTCGCGAGCAGGTCGAACTCGGCCCCGGTCAGGTCGACCATCGCGCCGCTGGGCGAATGCAGTTCGCGCCGGGCCAGCGACAGCGTCCAGCCCTCGAAACGGATCGTGCCTGCGGGCACCTGTTCGGACAGGCCATTCGCCTCGCCATTGCCCCGGCGCAGCACGGCGGCAACGCGCGCCGCGAGTTCGCGCGTGCTGAACGGCTTGGCCAGATAATCGTCGGCGCCGAGTTCGAGCCCCAGCACGCGGTCTTCCTCGCTGCCCCGCGCGCTGGCGAAGATGATCGGCACATCGCTTTCGCGGCGCAGGCGGCGGAACAGGTCGAGCCCGCTGGTGCCCGGCAACATGATGTCCAGAATGATGAGGTCCGGCGTCACCTCGCGCAGAAGCGTCGCCATTTCCGCGCCGGTCGCCGCAGGCAGCACGTTGTAACCGCTCTGGCGCAAGGCCCGCGCCGTCAGGGTACGCAGCGGGCCGTCATCTTCGACCAGTACGATAGTGGGTGTCTGCATAAGGGTGGTGTCGCTCGCCTTTGTCCTGCCGGTGTTGATAGCGCGTGCGCGGCCCAGCGCAAACGAGATGCCGCGAATGCGCGGAAATCACGCGGCCAGACACATCCGGTTTCGGCCCGCCTGCTTGGCCTCGTACAAGGCACGATCGGCTTCCTGCAGCAGTTCGTAGCAATCGCCCTGCGCATTCAGCGCAGCCAGCCCGATGCTGACCGTTACCGGCCCGACCTGCAACGGCGCCCAGTCTATCGCGGCGATGGCCAGACGCAGCCGCTCGACCGACATGGAGGCGACCGGCAGCAATGCGCCGGGCAGCACCAGCACGAATTCCTCACCACCGATGCGCCCGACCAGATCGGTTCCCCGAAGGATCTGGCGGCAGGTCTGCGCGACCGTGCGGATGACGATATCCCCCACCGCGTGCCCGAAGGTATCGTTCACCGACTTGAAGTGGTCGATATCGAGAATGCCCACAGCCAGCGGGGTGGCGCTGTCCCGCGCGCGCTCGAACTCCTCTTCGAGCACGGTGATCGAGCGACGACGATTGGCAATGCCGGTCAGCGGATCGGTCTGCGCCAGTTCGTTGGCACGCTGGGCCTCGGATTCCGCGACACGCTGTGCCTCGGCGATCTGCATCGTCGCCAGCACGCGGTCGGTCACGTCCTGGAAAATGCCGAATATCGCGATCGGACGACCGCCCTCGTCGCATTCGATCTCACCGCGCGAATGAACGTGGCGCAGGCCGCCATCCACCCGCAGGATACGCGCGTCGAACTCGAAAGGAACATGATCGGCAATCAGCGCGGTCACGAAATCCTGCACCATGGCGCGGTCATCGGGATGGTAGAAGTTGATCGCATCCTCGACCAGCGGCAGCGGCCCGTGCTCGGACAGGCCATGGATGCGGAACACCTCGTCCGACCAGTAAAGCTGGCCGCTCTGAAGCTCCAGCCGCCAGTGGCCGACCTTGGAGAACCGCTCGGAAAGCTCCAGCCAGCGCATCGTGCGGGCAATCTGCTCATAATGGCGCTGGCGGGTATTCAGCAGCGCCGCCAGCGGCATGGCCGAAAGCAGCAGCGTCAGCAGATAGAACTGGAAGAACAGGATCGCCGAAGCCTGATTGGGCGCCTTCAGCAGCGGGATCGGCCCGATGTTCAGCCATGTGGAAACCGAGCCGACTACGGCGATCAGCAGCACGCTGTAGGTCGCTCCGCGCGCACCTTGCAGGTATGTCGCGAAGATCACTGCCGCCAGCGGCAGGTACAGCACCGGATAGCTGGACTGCCCGAAGACCAGCAGCGTCACGATCAGCACCGCCAGCGCCGTCAGCACGGTCTTGCCGCGCCCCTCGCCCGAGGCCCCGTGGGCTGCTGCCGGACTGCGCACAAAGCTGAGTATCGCCGGCGTCACGATCATGATGCCAAGACTGACAGTGGATATCCACGAAAGCGCGAATTCGTCCGAATACTGTCCCGTCGCCAGACTCGACACCAGACCGCTGGCGACGCCTGCCGTGACTGCCGCAAAGCAGAAGCGCGCCACCGACGTCAGGTTATAGAGCGAGTCCTGATGGCTGCCGATCCGCCGCATCAGCAGCCAGGCGATGATCGGCTCGGTCACATTGGCGCATGTCAGCCCCAGCGACGTCAAAAGGGGCGAGCCCATTATCGTGTTGGCGGTCATGCTGGCGATGGCGACGGCCAGTGCTATCCAGCGGCGCTGCCCCTTTCGGGCAAGGATCATCCCAGCCACCGCGATCCCGCTCGACGGCCAGATCGCAGCCAATCCATCGACCCCGCGCGTCAGCGACAGCGATGCGATGGCCGCAACGCAGTACGCGGTGCTCACGATGACGGGGAGCACGATCAGATGTAGCAGGCGGGACGAAGCAGGTGCCATCTCAGGGAAGACTTTTGCGCGATCTTGGTTAAATTGTCTTGAATATTGTGCCTGTCGCCTAACGCCGGATTGCGAAAGTCCCGAGTTTGCGCAGGCCGATCAATTTTTCCGGCAGATGCGGCAATGCAACAATCGAGCGCAATCCTTCCCTTCGAAACCCGTGGGCGCGCGCTGCACGACATAACGCGCGAGATCGCAGTCTGGCAGCGGGATACGGGCATTCGCGAGGGGCTGCTGACCCTGCTGTGCCGCCACACGTCGGCCTCGCTGCTGATCCAGGAAAACGCCGCACCCGAAGTCCATCTCGACATTGCCGCATGGTTCGAGCGACTGGCCCCGGAAGGCCCCGGTTATGCCCATGACGACGAAGGGCCGGACGACATGCCCGCACACCTGCGCGCCATCCTGACCGGCGTCTCGCTGCAGATCCCGGTGATCGACGGTCGACTCGCGCTCGGTACATGGCAGGGCATCTATCTGGCCGAACATCGCCGCCGCCCGCACCGGCGCGAAATCGCCGTCCATCTGATCGGCGCATGATTGCGCGACTTGACCGGGCCCGCCCCGCTCTCCACCTTCCCCAGCATGGACGCGACCGGAGAGCCTGCCCCTGACAGCCTGCCGCAAGCGGGCTCACTGGTCCGTCGCCACCGCCTGTCGACGCGGCTGTGGCATTGGATCAATGCCGTGACGCTGCTCGTCATGCTGATGAGCGGGCTGATGATCTTCAACGCGCACCCGATGCTCTATTGGGGCCAGTATGGCGCGAACTATGACCATCCATGGCTGAAGATCAGCTCGGCGCGCACCGGAACGCACGAATTCGGCTATCTCCAGATCGGGCAAGTCCGGGTCGAAACCACCGGTACGCTCGGCCTGTGGCGCGATCCGCAGGGGCAGATCCAGCGCCATGCCTTCCCCGGATGGACGACGATCCCGAGCCGCTACAGCCTGTCAATCGCGCGGATCTGGCACCTCGCCTTTGCCTGGGTGCTGGCGGTGGGGCTGCTGCTCTATCTGCTGGTCTCGCTGGCGAACCGCCACCTACAACGCGATATCCATATCCGGCGAAGCGAATGGCATCCGCGCCACCTCGCCCGCGAGATCGCCGACCATGCCCGGCTGCGCTTTCCCCAAGGGGCTGCCGCGCTGCGCTATAATGCGCTCCAGAAGATATCCTATGCCGGAGTGCTGTTCGGCCTGCTGCCACTGATGATCCTGACCGGACTGGCGATGTCGCCGGGCACCGATGCATGGTTTCCGCTGGCGGCGGAGGTGTTCGGCGGGCGCCAGTCGGCACGCTCGGTCCATTTCCTGTGTGCCTTCGCGCTGGTCGCCTTTGTCATCGTCCATCTGGCGATGGTCCTGCTGGCAGGGCCGATCAACGAACTGCGCGGGATGGTGACGGGCTGGTATCGCCTGCCCGGCACCCCTGAAAGCAAAGGCCCCGAAGCGTGAGCCGGCTGCTGCTCACCCGTCGCGGCCTCGTCGGCAGGCTGGCGGGCGGCGCGGCGCTGGGCGGCGGATCGCTGCTGCTGTCCGGCTGCGACAAGCTGTTCGACAACCGCACCTTCCGCGCCTCGCTCGAATCCGCGCAGGACCTGCATGAGGCGACGCAGCGCCTGTTCGGGCGCGATGCGCTGGCACAAGAATTTACGGCCTCGCAGATGTCGCCCAACTTCCGCGCGAATGGCAGCCGCGAAGTTGCCGATCCGGCCTATCAGGCGCAACTGGCACGCGGCTTTGCGCAGTGGCATCTTGCAGTCGGGGGCCTCGTCGAGCAACCGCTGTCGATCTCGCTCGAAGCCCTGAAAACCCTGCCCCAACGCACCCAGATCACCCGGCATGACTGTGTCGAGGGCTGGAGCGCGATCGGCCAGTGGACCGGGCCGCAACTGGGCGCCGTGCTGACGATGGCCAAGCTGCAACCGCAGGCGCGCTACATCGTGTTCCACTGCGCCGACCTCTACCACGGGCGGCCCTATTACGAATCGATCGATCTGGCCGATGCCTTTCACCCGCAGACGATCCTCGCCTGGGCGATGAACGGGCGCCCGCTCGAACAGGCGCACGGCGCGCCCCTGCGCCTGCGGGTGGAACGGCAGCTGGGCTACAAGCACGCCAAGTTCGTCACCCGGATCGAGGCCGTCGCCTCGCTGGCCGGGATCTATGGCGGCCGGGGCGGCTACTGGGAAGATAACGGCGCCTATGCCTGGTACGCCGGGATCTAGGGCTGGTCCCCTGTGCATCGGTCAGGACTGGCCCATTGCAACTTCGCCGCCTTGCCCTAATCCCTTCCCGCCTGAAGGCACGCGAAATGGACTCGCGGCACCATGGCGAACAACAGACATGACCATCGATAGCGGGCGCGCGGCCCGATGATTTCCGCGCTCGACCTGTTCCGCATCGGGCTCGGCCCGTCCAGTTCGCATACCGTCGGACCGATGCGCATCGCCACGCGGTTTCTCGAAACGCTGACCGACGATGGCGTGCTCGATACCGTAGCGCGTATCCGGATCGAGCTTCAGGGCTCGCTGGCGCTGACCGGCGATGGCCACGGCACGCCCGACGCCTGCCTGATGGGCCTTGCGGGCTTCCGCCCCGAGACCGCCGAGCCTGACGAGGCTCACGCCGCCGCCGCGCGCATCCGCGCCGAAAAGCGCGTCGCACTGCTGGGCGCTCGGGGCATCGCCTTCGATCCCGCCACCGATCTCGTGCTCGATTTCGACTGCATTCCAGATCTTCATCCCAACGGCATGGTGCTCGCCGCCTTCGATGCAGCGGGCAGCGAACTGGCCCGGCAGGACTATTTCTCGACCGGCGGCGGCTTCTATTCGACGCGCCAGCAACTGGAACGTCCGGTGCCCGACGATCAGGTGCCGGGTGGCCCGCCCGTCCCGCACCCCTTCGGCTCGGGCGAGGAGCTGCTGGCCGTCTGCAAGGCCAGCGGTCTCGACATCGCCTCGGTCATGCTCGCGAACGAGACCGTGCGCCGCCCCGAAGCCGAAACGCTGGAGGGCCTCGATGCCATTGCCGAGGCGATGAACACCTGCATCGATCGCGGGCTCCAGCGCGATGGCCTGCTGCCGGGGCGCCTTGGCGTGCGCCGCCGGGCACGCTCGATCCACCAGAAGCTGATCTCGCGCCCACAGGACAATCAGGCCGAAACCCTGATGGACTGGCTCAATCTCTATGCCATGGCGGTGAACGAGGAGAACGCCAGCGGCGGCCGCGTCGTCACCGCGCCCACCAACGGCGCGGCGGGGATCATCCCCTCGCTGCTGCGCCAGTATTGCAGCGACGGCAATCTGGCGGTGCCCGCCAAGGCGCGACGTTACCTGCTGACGGCAGCCGGGATCGGCATGCTCTACAAGCAGCGCGCCTCTATCTCGGGCGCGGAAATGGGCTGTCAGGGCGAAGTCGGCGTGGCCTGTTCGATGGCGGCAGGTGGGCTCGCTGCCGTCTGGGGCGGTACGCCCGAACAGGTCTGCGCCGCTGCCGAAATCGGCATGGAGCATAACCTTGGTCTGACCTGCGATCCGGTGGGCGGACTGGTGCAGATCCCCTGTATCGAGCGCAATGCCATCGCCTCGGTGAAGGCTGTGAACGCTGCCAAACTGGCGCTGCACGATGGCGAAACGCCGCGCGTCTCACTCGATCAGGTAATCGAGACGATGCGCCAGACGGGGCTCGACATGTCCAGCAAGTACAAGGAAACCAGCCAGGGCGGCCTTGCGATAAACGTGGTGGCCTGCTGAAAATAAAGGACAATTGTTCGCGGTTCTCGCACTGTCCCAAACCGGCCTGCGCCCACGGCAGGCCGGGCTTGCCAAGTCTTCGTTCTGTCACGATAAGGCGCAATGCATAGCCCGGCCCCGCAAGCGATCGACCGTATCCAGCAGAACTTCCTCGCCAAGGGTGAGCGACGGCTGCTCAACTGGCTCTGTCCACGCATGCCGAAATGGGTATTTCCCGACCTGCTGACCGGGATCGGCATGTTCGGCGCGCTGCTGATCTTCGCCGGTTACACCACCAGCCTGCTGAACGAGGACTGGCTGCTGCTGTGTCTGCCCGGCTACGTGATCCAGTGGTTCGGCGATTCGATGGACGGCAGCCTCGCCCGCTTCCGCCGGATCGAGCGTCCGCGCTACGGCTATTTCCTCGATCACAGCTGCGATGGCCTCGCGACGTTCCTGATCCTCGCCGGGATCGGCTTCAGCCCTTACGTCCGCCTCGACATCGCGCTGATCGCGCTGGTCGGCTATCTGCTGCTCTCGGTCCACGCCTTCCTGGCCGTGCGCGTGCTGGGCGAGATGCGCCTGTCCTACCTGTCCGCCGGGCCGACCGAACTGCGCTTCGTGCTGATCGGTCTCACGCTGTCGATGCTGATCTTCGGCGACCGCCAGCGCGACATGACGACGATGACCACGTTCGACTGGTTCGTCGGCACTGTCGGCGTGGTACTGCTGATCCTTTTCGTGGTCCAGACGATCCGGTCCTGCCGCGAACTGGCCCGGCAGGAAAAGCGCAATCCCGGCCCGATACCCAACGCATTCGGCCAGGACTGAGCCTGCTTGCCGGGGCTTTACCCCGCGCTGCGACAGACCGACCGGTATCTGCGATGCCCCGGCTCCCCTGAACGGACGTTCCGTGCTTGAGAGCCTTGCGACGGGTGCGACCGTCTCGGAAAAGGTATCGTCACGTGAAGAACATCCATATCGCCCTGATTTCCGCGCTTTCGCTGGGCGCCGCGCTGCCGGTTGCCGCGATCGCTGCCCCTGCGCACAAGGTCGAGACCAAGAAGGTCGTCGTCAAGAAGACCCCGGCCAAGAAGGTTTCGTGCCGTTACGTGGTGAAGAACCACAAGAAGGTGAAGGTCTGCAAGTAGGGGATTGGTCCCGTCTGCAACCTAAGAGCAATCCCGGCGTTACAATCGGGATCGTCCATTAGGAAGGGATAACGGACACCATGACCAAGACCATTCTCGCCGCCGCCGGCGGCACGCTTGCCGCTGCTGCCGCGCTTCTCGCCCTGGCTCCGGCCACGGCTTCGGCCCGTCCGCACGACGGCGCCTGGGCACGTCATCATCACCGCGTGGTGTGCCACACCGAGTGGCGCCATCATCACCGCGTGCGCGTCTGCCATCGCTGATCGCGCAGGCGACGCCTGATGCACGAAGGGCCGGTCCATCAGGACCGGCCCTTTCTGTAGGTGGCTGATGCGTAGCGGCGTTTCAGACGGCGAGCCGCAGCTTCGCCTCTTCCTCGCGCACGACACGCGGCTGATCGGGCCAGATGCCGCGCGTATCGTAGACCAGCTTGTCCGCACGCTCGGCCAGCGGCACCACGCGGAACACGTCGTGATCGACCAGCACGATCAGGATATCGCAGATCTCCAGCGCATCGTCGATATCGATCTGCGCGACGCCGGTATCCTTGAATTCCAGCGGCAGTTCGGCGGCATAAGGCTCCACCACGCTGATCCGGCTGCCGAAACGGCGTACCAGGCGGCTGGCGACGAAACGCGCGGGGCTCTCGCGGAAATCGTCGATATTGGCCTTGAACGCGAGGCCAAGGCAGGCCACGCGTGCCTCGGGATGAGTTTCCAGCAGTGCTTCGGCGCGGGCAATGACATGGTGCATCTTGCCGTCGTTCACGCCGCGCGCGGTGCGGATCAGCGGCGTCTCCTCGGGCGCGCTGTGGACGATGAACCACGGATCGACCGCGATGCAGTGTCCGCCCACGCCCGGTCCCGGCGACAGGATGTTGACGCGCGGGTGGCGGTTGGCGAGGCGGATCACCTCCCACACATCCAGCCCCATGCGGTCCGCCACCATCGACAACTCGTTGGCGAAGGCGATGTTGACGTCGCGATAGGCGTTCTCGACCAGCTTGGTCATTTCCGCCGAGCGCGCATCGGTGGTCACGCATTCGCCGCGCACAAAGCGCTTGTAGAACGACAGCGCCTTGCGCGCGCAGCGCGGCGTGATGCCGCCGATCGAGCGGTCGTTGTTGGTCAGTTCTTCCAGAATGCGGCCCGGCAGCACGCGTTCGGGGCAATAGGCGATCGAGATATCGGGAATCTCGCGCGTCAGGCCCGGTACTTTAAGATCGGGGCGCATCTCGGCAATCATGTCGCGCATCTGCTCGGTCGTGCCGACCGGCGAGGTCGATTCGAGGATCACCACGTCGCCAGCCTTGAGCACCGGCGCGATCGTGCGCGCCGCCGAGAGCACATAGGAAATGTCCGGCGCGTGGTTCTCGTCGAAGGGCGTCGGCACCGCGATCACGAAGATGTCCGCAGGTGCGACCTCGATCGAGGCCGAGAGCAGCCCGCGCGAGACGACGCCCTGCACCAGCCCATCGAGATCGACTTCCTCGATATGGATCTCGCCGCGATTGATCGTGTCGACCACCCGCTGCGACACGTCCAGCCCCAGTACCTTGCAGCCTGCGCGGGCGATCACCGCCGCCGTGGGGAGGCCGATATAGCCCAGGCCCACGACACAGACGTCAGGCTTGTTATCCGATTTCATTCGCCAGCAGCTCCACGATACGGCGCGCGCTGTCTCCGTCACCGAACGGATTGTGAGCGCGGGCCATGGCCTCGTAGGCATCCTTATCGTCGAGCAGGGTTGAAATTTCGGAAACGATGCGCGCTGCATCGGTCCCGACCAGTTTCGCGGTGCCTGCCTCGACGCCTTCCGGCCGCTCGGTCGTCTCGCGCATGACCAGAACCGGGCGACCGAGCGCCGGGGCCTCTTCCTGCACGCCGCCCGAGTCGGTCAGCATGATGTCCGCGATATTCAATAGCCTGGCGAAGTGCGGATAGTCGAGCGGCTCGATCAGCGCGACGTTGTCCAGCCCGGCCAGACGCTCGTTCATCACATGGCGGACGTTGGGATTGAGATGCACCGGGAAGATCACCGCCACATCGGGCCGCTCGGCAATCCGGCGAATCGCCTGCGCGATCTGTTCCATCCCCTCGCCAAAATTCTCGCGCCGGTGGCTGGTGACGCCGATGATTCGCCTGCCCGCGAAGCGCTGTTCCAGCGCGGCAAGGTCCCCCGCCAGTTCGGGGCGCTTGCCGATCTCGCCGCTGACCCAGTGGAGCGCGTCGATCACCGTGTTGCCGGTCACATGGACGCGGGCGGGATCGATGTTCTCGTTGATAAGCGCAGCGGCGGCAGTGGCGGTCGGCGCGAAATGCAGGCTGGCCATCGTGCCGATGATCTTGCGGTTCACCTCCTCGGGCCAGGGGTGATAGATATTGTGGCTGCGCAAGCCCGCCTCGACATGATCGACCGGGATCTTGCGATAATAGGCCGCAAGCGCGCCTGCCATCGCCGTTGCCGTATCGCCCTGCACCACCACCCGGTCGGGCGAAACCGTATCCATCACCTGCCCGAGGCCGGTGAGCAGCGTGGCGGTCAGCCCGTCGAGCGTCTGGCCCGGCTGCATCACGTCAAGGTCATGGTCGGGCACGATCCCGGCGATCTCCATCACCTGATCGAGCATCTGACGATGCTGCGCCGAAACGCAGACGACGCATTCGAAGCGTTCGTCCGCCTTCAGGGCATGGATCAGCGGGAACATCTTGATGGCTTCCGGGCGGGTGCCGAAGACGACGAGAATGCGGGCAGGGCTGGTCATGGCGGCAAGGCGTACCATCCTTGTGTTAAGCTTGGAATAAAGCCCGTGGACGCTGGTGGGGGAGTGGACAAACTCCCGCGCATCGGCAAAGCAGCGAATATGTCTATCCTCAGCGACAAGTGGATCCGCACGCAGGCCCTCGAAACCGGCATGATCGAGCCGTTCGTGGAAGGCCAGCGCCGTGACGGCTGCATCTCCTACGGCCTTTCGTCCTATGGCTACGACGCGCGCGTGGCGGACGAGTTCAAGATCTTCACCAATGTCGATTCGGCGGTGGTCGATCCCAAGGACTTCGCCAGCAACTCGTTCGTCGATCGCAAGACCGACGTCTGCGTGATCCCGCCCAACTCCTTCGCCCTCGCCCGCACTGTGGAATACTTCCGCGTGCCGCGCGATGTTCTGGTGATCTGCCTTGGCAAGAGCACCTATGCGCGCTGCGGGATCATCGTGAACGTCACCCCGCTGGAGCCGGGCTGGGAAGGCCACGTCACGCTGGAGTTCTCGAACACCACGCCGTTGCCCGCCAAGATCTATGCCAACGAGGGCGCCTGCCAGTTCCTGTTCCTCAAGGGCAACGAGCCGTGCGAGGTCAGCTATGCCGACCGCGCGGGCAAGTACATGGGCCAGCGCGGCGTGACGCTGCCGCGTCTCTGAGCGACAACGCCGACTTTCCAGCGTCCGGAACCTGACGACACTCCGGACGCTTCTCTCTCCACAAGGGTTTAAGCCCATGGGAGAGAGTCGATGTCGAAACCCATTGCCATTCTCGGGCGCATTCTGCTGGCGCTGATCTTCGCGGTCGCCGGTGCCCGGATGCTGCTTACCCCCGGCGAGGCGAAGCTGGCGTTGCTGGGGGCGGGGTTGCCTGTCAGCTTCACGCTGGTCGCCGGGCTGTTCCAGCTGATCTTCGGACTATGTCTTGCCTTCGGCTTTGCCGTGCGCGCGGTGTCGGTGCTGCTCGGCCTGTTCTGCGCGGCGACGATCCTGTTCTTCCACCATCGCATCGACGACCCGGTGCAGGTCAGCGCGGCGCTGCGTGATCTTGCGCTGATCGGCGGCTTGATGCTGGCCTTTGCGCACAGCCACATGTGGCACCACTATTATGCCCTGCGCGAAGCCCGCCGCGAGGACCTGGCGGCGCACGATGCCGAGTTGCGCGCTCACGAAGCGGAGCTGCGCGCCGCGCGGGCCGAGGCGGTCCAACCCCACGTCCAGCCGGTCACGCACGTTACGTACGACGCAGCGCCGATAACGCGCCGTCGCCGCTGGTGGGACTGGTAAGAGTTCCGTCAGTCCCCTTGCGCCTGCGCATCCTGCGCAGGCGGAGGCGTGGCGGGCGGCTTGCCGGATGTCGGCGCCGGGCTCGGCAGACCGCTGGGATTGACCAAGGGCTGGCCGTTCAGGTTCACCCCGTTCCTGTCGATCCGCACATCCAGCGGCACGCCGTTGATCGAGCCTGACATCGAAGCGCTGCCATTGTCGATGTGGAGGTTGCCCACCTCCACCGGCACGTCGCCCAGATCGGGCACGTCGAGCGGCTGGACCGGGCCACCGGGGTTCGGACGTGGCCTTGGCGCGGCCTGCTCGCCCAGCGCCTGACGCATGAAGTGGCCCCAGATCTGCGCAGGCGCACTGCCGCCATGGATACCCTTGAGCGAGGAATTGTCGTCGTTGCCGACCCACACGCCCACCACCAGATTGCCCGAATAGCCCACGAACAGGGCATCGCGGTTATCCTGACTGGTGCCGGTCTTGCCGAAGTTGGCCGCGTGCAGCATTGCCGCGCGCCCGGTCCCGTGATTGATCGCCCCGCGCAGCAGCTGCTCCATATTGGCATGGACCTTGTCCGACAGGCTGTGCCGCCGGTCGAGGAACCAGTCGTACCAGTGCGACGGCGGCACCGGGAACGCGGTGGGCGTCACCGGGAAATGATTGCCCGCCACGCCCGCATAGGCCGATGTCAGTTCCAGCAGCGTCATCGAAGCGGTGCCCAGCGCAATGCTGGGATCGCCGCTGGGCAAGGGCGAGGTCACACCCAGTTCGCGGGCCATGCCGATCACCGCATCATCGCCGACATTCTGGAACAGGCGCACCGCCGCGACATTACTTGAGCGCGCGAAGGCATCGGCCAGCGTGATCGTCTTGGAATAGTGGCCGCTCGCGTTCTGCGGGCGGTAGCTGCCGGTAGTGAAGGCGGTGTTGTCGATCGTGTCCTCGGGCGTCCAGCCCTTGCGCAGCGCGGCAAGGTAGACGAACAGCTTGAAGGTCGATCCCGGCTGGCGGCGCGCCTGCGTGGCGCGATTGAACGGGCTGTCGGCATAATCCTTGCCGCCCACCATCGCCACGACCTCGCCATTGGGATGCATCGCCACCAGTGCGACCTGCGCCTTGCCGAGCCCGGCACTGGCGATCGCATCGCGCGCGGCGATCTGCAGACGGGCATCGAGCGTGGTCGTATAGTTCTGCTCGGCATAGGTGCCCGGATCGAGCTTGCGCGCCTGAGGCAGGGCCCAGTCGGCGAAGTAGGTGCCGGTGGGCAGATTGCTGGCCACACGCACGTCGAGCTTGGGATCGCGCACCGCATGGGCCGCGCTTTGCGTGATATAGCCGTTGTCTGCCATCGCCTGCAGCACCAGCCGCATGCGCTTTTCGGCCAGATCGTAGTGGCTCGACGGTGCGAGTGACGACGGCGCCTTCATCAAGCCTGCCAGCATCGCCGCCTGTCCCAGCGTCAGGTTCTCCGGACGGCGGTGGAAATAGTGCATCGCCGCCGCGCGCAAGCCATAGGTGTTGTCGCCGAAGTAGGCATTCGACATGTAGCGTTCGAGGATCTGGTCCTTGGTCAGCCAGGCCTCCAGCCAAAATGCGATCAGCACTTCCTGCCCCTTGCGCACCAGACTGCGGCGCGGCGAGAGGAACGTGAACTTGGCTAGCTGCTGGGTGATCGTGCTGCCGCCCTGCGTCGAGCGGCCGATCAGGTTGTTGAACGAAGCGCGCGCGATGCCGCGCGGATCGATCCCCAGTGCGAATAGAAGCGCCGGTCCTCGATCGCCACGAAAGCCTCGGGCACGATCTTGGGCAGCTTGGCGATCTCGACCGGCGCGGCCACATCGGCGCCGTTGCGCGCGATCGGCGTGCCGTCTGCCGCCAGCAGGGTGATGCGCGGCGGGGTGATCGGTTGCAGCGATTTCGACAGCGGCGCGGTGATCGCCAGCCAGCCGACCAGCACGATGAACACCGCCAGCAGCCCTGCCAGAATCCGCGGCGTCCAGCGCCATACCCGGCGCCAGCGCGAAGGGCGCGGCGCAGGCGTCGCCCCGACGCCGCCGTTCGGCTGCATCGCTGCGGTCGCAACAGGAGGTACACCACCGGGCGGCAGTGGCGGCTGAGCCTCGCTCTGGGCCGGAGCCTCGGCCGGAGATCGTCGGGAGCGGAAAGGAAACAGGCTTTTCATCGTCCCGAGCGCTTGTAGCCGATTCCCTCAGCCTTGATAACTCGGCTTGCGCACCGAACCTGTGTGGAACCGCAATGAAGAATGATGCGCCGGGAGGCATTGACGACAGCGAAGAATTCCACCAATAGCGCGTCCTCACGGTTCGCCTTCACAGGCTCCGGGCGATTAGCTCAGTTGGTAGAGCATCTCGTTTACACGGCAGTTGTCAATCTGCCTGTGTGCCGCAGGAAAGCTAGGCTTTCCGCCTCCCCTTTTTATCCTGGTCGGGACTATGTCGGGACTCGCTCGCTTCGAGGGCGTTGCGGACGTCTTCGTCCAGGACGTGCGCGTAGCGGAGCGTCGTTTCGATGCGGCGGTGCTTGAGAGCTTCCTTCGCGGCCGCCAGAGATCCCGTCGCGCGCACGATTCGCGTGCCGCGCGTGTGGCGCAGATCATGGATGCGGAAATTGCTTACTCCGGCATCCGTCCGCGCCTGGTCGAACGGCTTTCGCAGGGCCGTGGGCGTCAGCGGATAGCGCTTGCCCTTGCGGCGTGCTCCCCTGCTCTTCTGGCAGACATAGGTAAACACGAAGGGCTGCCCTTCCTCATCATCGCAAGGAGGCTGGCGTACAATGATCTCGACCAGGGCAGTTGTGAGAGGACGGGTCACGATATCGCCGCCCTTGATGCGGGTGACGGCGACCTTGCGGGGAATGCTGACGTCTTCCCAGCGCAGGCCCAAGACCTCGCTGCGGCGCCATCCCGACTTGAGCAGGAAATCGACGGCATCGGCCACGTCATTACGCATGGCGAGGAAGAGCTTCTTCTCCTCGGTAATCTCCAGCTCACGCGGCGGCTTGCGCGGCACCTTCAACATCAGCTGCGCCCAATCGGGCATCTCACCAATATCGTACTTCGTGCGCATGGCCCGGCGCCAGACGGCGCGGGCGTTTTCAATCTCGCGGTTCACCGATGCGCTCGATCGCGAATCGCGACGGCGTGCGAAGTAGATCTGCAAATCGCGCTGAGAAATCTCGGAAAGCAGGCGATTCGGGTTAAGGCCATGGACCAGCTCGGCCAGCATGTACTTCATGGTGGGCCAGCTGGGCAGCAGCTCGGCGTGGTCCTGGTAGAGGCCTGCGGCCTGATCCACAGTGATCGGCGGGCGGCGTTCATCCGGTAGCGCGGCCAAACGCCGTTCGCGCCGCTCGAATGCTTCGGCAGCGCGCTTGGTGTCACAGCCTGTGGAGCCGTGATAGCGACGGCCCCTAAACTGGAAGTCATAATGGAAGTGCGGTTTGCCCTTGGGCTTGTAGACGCTCACGTGATCACCGGGCGCGATTGCGCTCCGTAAACGAAATCACTTCGCCCGACCGGCGCTTGCCGGTGCTGGTGACGTTGCGGGTGGGATCGTTCGGTGAAAATGGTGGCTGCACCTGGCGGAGAGTTTCGATGTACGATTCGAGGTCCGCAATCGTGTAGCGGATCGCTCGCCCGATCAACACGTAGTGCAAACGCCCCTCGTTCCGGGCCTTTCGCAAGGTCCGGATCGAGAGGCGCAGCCGATCTGCGGCTTCCGCTTCAGTCAATAGTAGCTGCTGTGTCACCGGTTCGCCTGTTCCCAGGCGGCGGAGATGCGGGCGATGGCGGTTTGGAAGTGCTTCGGGTTGTGCTCGATGCCGGTGAAGATCTTGCCCGCGCGGATCGCAGCAACGCCGGTGCTGCCGGTGCCCATGAAAGGATCGATGACGGTGCGCCCGGAGACGTTCCGAAGGATCTTGTTCATCACTTCGTCGGGCTTGACCGCGGGATGCGCGTAGTCCTTCAGGGCACGGGACCGGCATTCCACCACGCGCTTGAGGTCAGCGAGGCTGCCCTCAGGGTGATAGCCCCGGTTCCATGCGTGGAAATACAGCTCCAATTCGGGCACGTAGTGCTTGTTGGCGACGGGCATGGGCGTGAGTTTGCGCCAGACGCATAGTGCGAATCGGTGAAACAGGCCGTTGAGATAAGCCGAGACGCCTGGCAACTGGTCGTTGTGGCAGAACACGACGACGCTGCCGCATAGCAGCGGATTGATGATCTTGTGATCGAAACCGCGATCGAGGCCCTCCTGCTGGATCTGGTCGAGATAAGGCCGGTGCTTGCGAAACGATCCGCCGCCCGCCGTCCTGATGACGTAGGGCGGGTCCATCACCTCGGCATCGAAGAAGCCAAGCTGCGGGCGCAGCCGGTAGGCGTCGGCGCAATAGAGCGTGTGCGGGCCGATGCGGACCATAGTCATGTCGCCTTCCGGCGCGCCCGGATCGTAGCCTATCCAGATAGGCGCGTTCACAGGTCTTCAAGCCCGTCGATCATCTCGTCGAGCATCTTGACCGCCTCGATGATCGTGGATCCGTGCGTTATGCAGGGCCAGAGTTCCGGGCATTCGGCCAGCCAGACCTGGTCTTCTTCCGACCAGCGGATGATGACGGTGCAGGTGTGATCGAAGCGCTTGCGGGGCGGAATGTTCATGGTTCGAACCTCTTTGTGCGGCGGCGGAAAGCTTCCAGCTCGGCCGGGAATGTGATTTCGGTGCCGTTGCGGTTGGCGAAGAACAGGCCTTCGATTTCCGAGCCGTTGGGGTGGCCGCCTTGAATCCAGCCCAGCCCGCGCTTTTCTAGACTGCGGGCCGTGCGCCAAGTGGCGGCGCTCCGCAGACCGACGCCGAAGCCGCATCCGTCCTTGGGATCGAAATGCGACGTGCGCAGCATGAGCAGCTGATGGGGGGACAGTTTCGGGGCGGTCATTGGCCGGTGTTCGTGAAATTGCGGCGGAGCCACGGCACGCCGCCGTGCGAGAAGGGGATCAGCTGGGCGGGTGTGTAATCCAGCGGAACCACGGTGATGACGACGGCGAGGCCATCGCAGAAGCGCAGGAGGATCCGCGCCTTTGCCGTGCGCGCGCAGCGTGCGCCGAATCGGGCGGCGATCTGCACCGCCGGGCTGGCCAGCGCCGCCTCGGCCTGTGCCTGCGTGCCGCCGACGCGCTCCATGAAGCGCTCGATCGCGCGGGGGGTGATAACCAGCGGCGGCACGGTCAGCGTCCGATCCGCAGGAGATTGTCGGCGGCAGTCTGGGCGCGCTCGATCCCGATAGTCCACCAGCGGTGCGAGGCGGAGCCGGGGCAATAGGGGTTGGCAGGCAGCGGCTCACCATGGAAGCGGGCGGCGATGACGGCTTCGCGCGCGGCGGCCTGTGCCTTGCGGATAGCGATCATCGCAGCAGCTCCCGCGCGGCGTAGGCCATGAGCACGACGCCGCCACCGCTGGCAGCGAGGCCGAGGTAGAGACGGACGAGTATCCGTTCCCAGCGGTCGCCCATCCTGCCGAGCGCCTCGTTTTCGAGACGGAAGCGCATGTCCTCGCGCTCTTCGGGGGTGATCGGCGCGCTCACTGGACGGCTCCCGCCATCAGATCGAGCGTGCAATCGGGGCAGTGGGCGATGGCTTCATCGTCGATGTATTCGACATCCCAGCCCTCGGGCAGGCGCGGGGACTGGCGCAGCTCGATCGCATCGCAGCGGGCGCATTCGAAGACATGCGGAATCTGGCGCGGCGCGTGATTCGCAGGGTGGGTCTTTCTGGCATGGATACGCATGGGGACGATCTCCCGAAGGTCAGATGCTGGACCAGGTGAAGAGGAAGGCGCGGGCCGCGATCACGGCGGCGGCGAGCAGGATCAGCGCGGCGGCGACCCGCAGGCGCGAGGTGCGCTGGAGCGCGGGGCCGACCGGGCGGCAGGCACGGCAGGGGCAGTGGCTGGGATGAACACGGGACATCAGGCAGCACTCCGTTGCGCCTGTGCGGCCCGCCGGGCGCGCAAGGCATGGTTGATGCGGGCGGTGTGGTGGATGGCGGGACCCGCGCGGCCGTCGCCCAGGTGCCAGGCGAGCCCTTCGAGGATCGCGCGCTGGAGAAGCAGGCTGTCGGTTGGTGCGCGCTGGATCTCGGCGCCGACGCGATCTAGGGCGAGAGCGACGGCATCAATGCGGGCTGGCAGCGAGGCGTGGTGCGGAGCCTCCCCCTCGCCCGTCACGATCCACTGCCATTCGGTGGCGAGCACGCGCCAGGCGTCCAGATCGCGCCCGGCGGTTTCGGGATCGAGGCGCTTTTCGCGCACGAGCTGGGGATAGGCCTTTTCACGCCGGGCGACGGCGGTGCGGCACTGCTGCAGGATCGCTTCGTATTCGTGGCGAAGGGGCGGCAGATCCTGCGTCCCGTCAGGCCGGTAATCGCGGCTCTGCCAGATCACGGTGGGGTAATAGGGATCGTGGCGCAGCGGCGCCGGGGATGCGGACGCGCGGGCCATCAGATCACCCGCCCAGCATCGAGAGGCTGCTGGAAGATCCAGCACTTCACGTGCTTGCCCGAGGGCGAATTCACGCTTTCGTACTTCAGGAACTTGCGCGAGTGCGAATTGCGCAGAACCTTGCGCAGGGCATCGCCATCAGGCGGCACGATCCCGGCCTGACGTGCGCGCGCCTCGAATTCCACTAGGCGGATCGCGATCTTCTGATCGGGCTTGCGATGCTGGTTGAGCGACTTGCCTTCGGCGTGGGCGGTGCCCGGCTCGCGGTCGATCAGGTATTCGACCTGGTCCCAGAACTTGGCAACCAGAGGGTGATCGCCGCCGCAGGACTGCTGGCGGTTGATCGCCATGGCATCGACCAGCTGCAGCGTTTCCGCGATCCATTCAGGCCGTATGTCCGGGAACAGGCCGGGCAGGCATTCGACGGCTGCGGCCAGCTGGCTGTGGTTGAGGATGCAGCGATCGTTGACCAGCCCTTCGACGCGATCACCCATGGTGCGCTGGTGGCGTTCGAAGTGCTCGAAGAAGGCGGGGAGGTACTTCCCCTCAAGCCGGGTGGCGTGGACGATGGTGCCGGAGAGCCGCTCCATCGGCCAGCGCTTGAGCCGGGTCGCCGCCTCGCGGGCGTGTTCGGAGAACCGCGACTTGTCGACGTCCATCGACATGAGGCGTTCGAGCACGGCAGGCTGCGCATCGATCCGCTCATTCTGCATGAGGTAGATCGAGCCGAGGAACGGCGGTTCCGAGGTTTCGAAGCCGTTGGTCTTGCGCGCGGTGCCGCGTGGGTTGCGGCCGTTGTAGATGGTGAGCAGGTCGTTGTAGTCATACGAGCGGCGGCCCGATGGCTTGTCATCGTCGCGCTTGCCCTCGATCAGGCCCACCGGAAGGTTGGCGACCTTCATCATCACGCGTCCGAGGAAGGCGAGCGACCCCGCGTTCGGATCGTAGCCTTCGTGATTGAAGCGGCCGAGCAGCTTCCACAGGAAGATCATCATGGTGGTCTTGCCCGAGCCGGGCATGCCGGTGACTTCGAGGAAGCCCAGCGAGCCATCGCGTGCGCGGATCTGCACGGCGAAGAGCGACATCGTGAAGAAGGCGAGCGCGACGAAGCCCTTGGGGCCGAAGGCGGTCCAGAAATCGCCCAGCCACTCGAAATCGAGCTTGTCGGCATCGTAGGTGATGTCGAGCAGCCGCTCTTCGGAATAGAGCTTCACCGCCTGCTTGCCGAAATCGAAGTAGCGCTCGCCATTCAGGGGGATCAGGCGGCCTTCGCGCACGGCGATATCGCCAAGGATCCACGCGCGGTGCGGTTCGGAATAGCCGGTGGCGAGCACCGGGGTGACAACTTTGAGGTGCCGGATTTGGTGACGGATCAGCCGGTCCAGCTGTTCCTGCGTGCCCGACCACTGGCCCGCGAAGGCGAGCAGGCGCTTCTTGAACTCCGCGCTGTTCGCGCAGGCGTTGTTGGAGAAGCGGGCTTTCTGGGTGGGCGCGTCGGGAAAATCGACCTGAAGGAAGTAGTTGGTTTCGTCGAGGATGTCGTCACGCTCGCGGTAGAGCATGCGGAAGGCACAGGTGGAGATCTCGTCCACCATGAGCGTGCGCTCTTCATCGTCGTTGTAGGTGACCTTGCACCACCACAGGCGGTTGCCGTGGCGGAAATCGAAGCTGGACAGCTTCTTGCGGTCGTAGATCAGCTTGGCCTTTTCGTGGGGCGTCGCTGCGATCGTGACCGCGCCGTTCCAGAGGTATCCCTCGATCGCGGGACCGGAAAGCGGCCCGGTATCACCCTCACCGCGATATTCGACGTGATCGAGGAGGAGGTCGTTCCAGTCCTTGGATGTGCCCTCGCCATCGGGGCTGACCTGCGCGGCGGTAGCGGCCCAGCCTTCGGCCTGTGCGCGGCGAACGAACTTGCGCGCCCATTTGACCCCAGCGCCGCCGGGATCGAAGGCAAAGACCAGGCGTGGGCGAAGGGTGCGCTTGAGGCGCAGCAGCTCTGCACTGAGATCCGCCAGGAAGTGCTCGGGCCAGTAGTTGCAGGACATGGCCGAGACGGCGAGCAGCTTGGCGCCCTGATTAAGCGCGACCGCATTGAAGATGCCTTCGGTGATCCAGATGTCTTCGGCGGTGGCGAGCTGTTCCAGCGTGATCCTGGGCGGGATCCAGCAATGGCCGCCGGGCTTGCCGCCGAACGCGAAGTGCGCCTTGGCCTTGAACCGGCCCGGCTTGTCGATGATGCGTTCCCAATAGGTATCGCCCACCGGGAAGCGCACGGTGGCGCTGGTGTGGCCGGTCTTGCTGTCGCGATAGAGTTCCTGCGTATAGGTGCCGCGCAGGAGGCGCAGATCGAGGCCGCGTTCATGCGAGAGGTAGGCGTCGGCGGCAGCGGCGGGGTTTTCCTCGGAGGCCGGGAAGCGCTTCGACCAGTCCTCGAACAGATCGGGCAGGAGGGCGCGGACGCTGTCTTCCCACCCGCACTTTTCCTGCCGCCCGCACCGGACGATCTTGGGCTCCTTCGCAGAGCAGTAGGCTTCGCGCTGGCCGCAGCTGGGGCACTTGCCCTCCTGCATCCAGCTGCCCTTGGTCTTGCGGAACTGGAACTGTGCGGTGAGCGCCTTGATGACTTCGGCTTCGAGGTTCACTGCCCGGCGTCCTCCGCCCGGTCCGCTTCGTGCAGGCAGAAACCGCAGAGGCGGCGCCATCCGATCCCGTTGGTGAAAGCATCGAAGAGCGTCTTCCAGGGCAGGCCGCAGCCTTGGCATCCCTTGCTCACGTGTACGTTGGACAAAACTTCCCCCTCGGCCAAAGCGGCCGTTCGTAAAAATCAGCGTGTGGTGAGTGGCGGGCCGGGTGGCCGGCGCGTCAGGTGACGAACATGCTCATCTGATCGTCATCCGGTTCGGCCCCGCGCGAGGGCGGCAGGACGTGCGGCACCTGATCGACCGGGCAGACCGGCAGATCGAGATCGGGCCGGTCGATCAGCCCCGGATTGAACGAATGCACGAACGACACCTCGACCATGTAGGTGTGGCCGCAGCCGGTGTTGGTGCAGTGCGCGTGCAGGTGCTTCACCTTGGGGGTGATGCGCTCGCTGCGGCGGATGAAGGCCGGGGCCTCGCACTTCGGGCAGAGCACGAAGGCGGCATCGCGGCCGGACTGCGAACCGCCCGAGCGCAGGCGGAATGCCATCGGCGCGAAAATCAGCGGTCTTCCGCGAATGTGGCCTTCCCCGCTCATACCTGTCCCCCCATCAGCTTGAGGCGGGCGAGCTGCGCGAACAGCGCCTGAATGCCCTCCTCGGTTTCGATAATCGCGCGCGTCACCGCACCTGCGTCGCGCATGTCCGCCGCGACCATCAGGGCGGCGGCAATCGCCTCGCCCGATTCCTTCGCGGCCTTGCCCGAGGTTTCGAGCAGCTGGGCAGCGGCATCGTGGTTGGCGGCGGTCAGCAGGCCGAGTCTCGCACCGAAACATTCGTGAAACGGGCGATCCTCGCCCCCGGCCCGGCCATAGGCATCGTCGAGCCGGACAGCGTCGATAAAGCTGATTTCGCGTCCGGTATCGGGATCGGAGAATTTGCGCACCGACCATTCGGACTTGCCGATCACCTCGGCGCAACCGTCCCACCCAAGCAGGTCGGCAATACGCGACAGCGCGCGATAGGGGGTGAGCGGGCGGCGTTCCTTCGTCATCGCGAAGCCCCCTGACGGCGAGGAGCGCGGTCCAAACCGTTCTGCCGATTGCCGTATCCGGCGCGGTGGTCGGTCCCTACGAAGCGTGCACTGGTGCACTGATCGACGCCGGTCCAGCGCTCGGGCGCCGGGGGCAGATCTACAGGATAGATATCGGGGCGAAGATCATGACGGGATACGCCAGTCAGCTTCTCAGCAAGCAAAACCTTTTCCGCCGGAAGCTGCTTCGACTGGTTCAGCCACCGCCAGACGGTGGGCTGCGTCACGCTGAATGCGTCGGCCATGGCCTGCTCCGTTTCGAAGCAGGCCCGGACTTC
The DNA here is from genome assembly GCF_025340265.1 of Novosphingobium sp. 9. NCBI lineage: Bacteria > Pseudomonadati > Pseudomonadota > Alphaproteobacteria > Sphingomonadales > Sphingomonadaceae > Novosphingobium > Novosphingobium sp. 9. Next base: position 291,193 of record NZ_CP022707.1, read on the forward strand.
GCGCAGGGCTTCATAGCGGCTAATGGTCGTCATACGGTTCCGTATAGACGGGAACGTATATTTAGCAACGGAAAAGTTGAATGAATGCATATACGCGGACGTATAATGTGCGCACGATGTGGGAAATCGTGCCAGCACGTCTCGAAGCCGCGATGCGGCGAGTAGGGATCAATCGATCACAACTGGCTGCCGCCGTTGGGGTCTCACAGCCGTCCATTTCGCGGCTTTTAAGTGGAGAAACAAAGACTACGCGTGTTCTGGACCTGATCGCCGCGACGCTGAGAACAACCCCTTCCTACCTGAAGGGCGACGTTGAAAATCCTGAGCTGGACACCGATGGCGAGGACACTGGTCCGTTGCCAAATCTGGACGACGTGGAGATCGACAGCATCGATCTGGCCTATGGAATGGGCGGTACGTTTCTGGATGGTGCAGTCATTCAGGTCGAGAAGGTGAAATTCTCACGAAAGTGGCTTCGTCAGTTCACCAACTCGCCTCCTAATATGCTCTGCAGCACGCGGGGCATGGGCGATTCTATGATGCCGACGATCCACGATCAGGACGTGGTAATCATCGACCGATCCCAGACCGTGCCGGAGATGGGCGACAAGATCTGGGCTATGTCGTTTGCTGGCCTGGGAATGATCAAACGACTCCGTGCTCTGCCGGACGGCACCATGAAGATCAGTTCCGACAACCATTTGGTGCGCGATGAAATCGCAGGCGATGGCGAACTTTACATCGTGGGCAGGGTCGTTGCGGTGGTGAAAAGCGTTTGATGATTCTTTCGGACAAGCTGCCCGCCATGTCCCTCGCCGTCGTGGGCGCCCAGTACGAGAACCCGGACGGGACGGACCGGCGATATGAGATCCTGCTTTGCGTACCGGGAGAGCCCGTGGAGTTGCGGCCGGAGCCTGCGAACCCGCGCGACCCTCATGCGATTGCGGTCTTCTCCGTGCGGCGGACCCAGATTGGCTACATCACCGCCGAGCGCGCGCCGAGGCTGGGCGCCATCATCAGATCAGGGCGGGAGGTGCAGTGCCTGTTTCAGGGCAAGGCACAGTTCGGCGCGTGGATCCGCGTTGCGTTCGACGGGGAGACGCCAGTGGTCGCGATCGAGGAGGCCCACAGTGCGCGGCGGCACGAGCAGCACGACGATTTCTATCCAGATGATATCTGGCCGGACGACTGAGGGGGAATGATGAATTCGCGAATTTGGGTAGTGCCGCTCATCATGAGCATCTGCATGTTGAGTGCTTGCGGTTCGGGCGAGCCACCGAAGATCAGTATCAAGCCCGATGGTAAATTCGTGCAGGGCATGGATCACGTCGTGAACATGGAAGTGATGCTCGATGCCACGCAGCGCGACGGAAGGTTGATCGCGGCGGCGGGCGAGGCTGTGAAGCAAGTGGGCGAGCAGCTCAATGCCGGAAAGCCGCCTGTGTCAGGGGACTTCGATACCCTGAATTTCTGGGTTCGCGCCAAGGGGATTGCCCCCGCTACCAATGGGGTTGCTGACAAGATTATCTTGCTGACCTTCGACCGTCAGGAATTGCAGCAAATCGTTCAGTTCGGCAGCGACACCGACACGATCCTGTCGAATGCGCACGACATCAACTGGTGGACGCCCACGAACGATGATGTGATCGACGATTATTGCGCTGGTCATGCTGGGGGCGCCTTTTGCAGGAAAGCGCTTGATGCCGGGTAGAGTTTAGGCGCTTTCCAGCGTCAACCGCTGCTTCAGGCCGCCTGCGCCCATGCTGGTATCCACGCCGTCCACCAACCACGACAGCCCGTCGATCTTCGTGTTCCAGCCTGACAGCGTGACGCGTCGGTTGGGCACAATCGCGGGATCCCCGATCGCGAGGTCGTATTCGAACTGGTAGGCGCCGCGCTGGCCGCGTGCGGCCTCGGCGGTGGCGGCCTGATGGGCATCGGCCTCGCTGGCATAGACCCGCTTGAGACGCTTGCGGTTGGTTCCGCCGGTGGAGACGGTGCGGCGTCTGCCCGCTGCCGGATCATGGTATTGGGCCTCGGCGCCGTCGTACTGGTCGCGCTGGGCCTGCGTGAAGCGGTGCTCCCAGCCTTCGCGGCGGGTGATGGTGAGCATCGGAATCGTGGTGCCGGACGCTGTCGTGGTGCTGCCCACCGGCATCAGGATGATCTTGCGGTCTTTCCACGTCGCCACCGCATCGTAGCGGCTCCCCAGATCGCGGACGAAGGCCATGTCGCTCTTGCCCGCCTGCTCGATCGCGGTGATGGGTTTGATTGCCAGATCGGGATGGACCTGTGCGGTGATGGCGTTGCGGCTTGCAATCTCGCCGACGACGGCGCCAAGCGTGGTGTCCTTCCAGGCATGGGTGCGGCGCTTGCGATAGGTGCCGTTCATATCGACCGAACGGGCGGTGATCGAGATCTCGTCCGGCAGGCCGGTATCTTCCACCTCGTCCACGGTGAAGCGGCCCTTGTCGACCAGGCCGAGCGGCACATCGGTGCCCGCGATCCAGCCCAGCGATAGGCCGATGATCTTGCCGGGTTCGGGCAGGGCCATGGCGCCATCGGCATTGTTGAGCGTGAGGCTGAGCTGATCGGCCTCGCCGCCGCGCTTTTCGGTGAGGGTCAGTTCCTTGAATCGGGGATTGATCTTGTCCGCCAGATCGACGCCATCCAGCGTCAGAAGGATTCCGGCGATGTTTGCCTCTGCCATCAGTCGATCCGCGTAAGTTCGAGCACGAAGTCGATCGCGCGCGGGATGCCGCCTGCCAGCACGGTGCGATGGGTCTGGTCGATCCGGTCGATCTCGAAATGGCCCAGCACGGTGCCGAAGCCGTCCAGCAGGGGCCAGTTGCCGCCAGTGTCCGCCATTTCGATCAGGGTGGTGATCGCGCCGTAGTTGCCCGCGACCTCGGGCACGATCAGCCCGGCGATGCTGACCGCGTCCTCGCCCGGCCCGGTGAACTGGCTGCTGGCGCGGGCCTTGAAACGGTCGCTGCGCTCATGCCGCCAGGACATGCGGCGCTGAAAGTCCGAATAGGCGATGGTGTCCATGCCGAAGACGAACAGGCCCAGCGTGAGCAGCTGGGCGGGGCTGGCGCCGGTGAGCGAGGTGGTTGCGTCCGCCATCAGCGGTCCTTGAACTGGCTGCGGCCCTGCTGGGCCTGCTTGCGCTCGATCACCCGGCCGACTTCCTCCGCGAGCTGCTTTACGTCCATGCCGGGCGCAGCGTGGACGTGGATGTGAATCGGCGCACTGTGCGCCGCGGAGCCAGCGATTGCCGGACGTGCAGCGGCGGCCATGGGAGTGAGCGACATGGCGCCTGCCGCTGCAGCACCTGCCGCCATGCGGCGCACGGCGCGCGCTGGGCCGTGACGGTTCTGATCGATGCCGCGTTCCAGACCGCCCGCGACATGGCCGCCCAGCGCCATGAAGACGCGCGAGGGGGACTTGATGCCGAGGTAATTCTTGAACTGCGTGATGCCGTACTTGGCCATCTGGATCAGTTTGGCGCCCAGCGCGAGCGGGTTGATGGCGAGAAGCAGGCCATCCATCATCATCCTGCTGATGGATTTCAGCCACGCCGGTAGCGCCTGCAGCTTGTCTTTCACCCACGCCACGCCGGTGCCGAAGGCGGCCTTGATCTTGTCCCAATGGGTGTAGATCAGATAGCCCGCCACGCCGACCGCAACGACAATCGCAGTGATGATTGCGACGATGGGATTTGCCAGCATCAGCGCTCCGGCACGCAGTACGCCGTGTGCCAGGAACATCATCGCCATGCGGATCATGCCGAAGCTGCGGACTGCGAATCCGGCCGTGCGCGAGGCGATGGACCCGAACAGCGCCAGATGGCGTCCGAACGCCGAGACCCCTTCAACCTTGCGGAAGTAGGGAAGAATCTTGGCGAAGGGCCCGAGCAGGGAGCCCAGCGCATATTGCGCGGCCCCGAGGCCTATTCGGAAGGTGATCAGCGCGGCAACGCCCTGCGTGATCGCGCTGGCCAGCTGGGGGTGCGCTCGCGCCCAACTGGCAACGCCTGAGGCCATCATCGTCATCTGCCCCAGCACCTGCGTAATGACCGGCAGGAGCGTGGTGCCCAGCACGATCGCCAGCTGCGAGGCGGAGCCCATGAAGGCGGTCCATTGTACGGTGGCATCGCGCGCCACGCGCTGATCGAAGGCCTTGTCGATCGTGCCGGAGCTGCGCCCGATTTCGTCGCGCATCTTGACGTAATCCTGCATGCCTAGGATCAGGCCGCGCACGGCCGACTGCGCCTGCATGTCATCGAAGGCCAGACCGATCTTGCTGAGATCGCCGCCGGTGGCCTTCTGTGTCAGTTCGGCAATCGCCTGAAGCGGCGTCTTGCCCTGCGCGTAGGCCCGTTTCAGCGCGGCGGGCAGATCCACGCCGAAGTTCTTCTTGAAGGCCTGCGTGGTGGCCTGCGCGTTGATCTTGGCCAGCAGGTTCTTGACGTTGTTCGCGGCCTCGTCCGCATCGCCCGAGCTGCGGCGCGCGATTTCCAGCGCGGCGGACAGATCCGCCACAGCAGGAAGCCCCTTCTGCCCCAGCGCCTGCATCTGGGCAGTGAGGCCGGGGAAGTACTGCGCCATGTCCTTGACCGCGAAACCGCCCGCGTTGTCCGCCGCAGCCATGATATCCAGCGCGCGTGAGGTATCGCCGACGGCAACCTTGAGGTTGTTGAGGTTGGCATAGGCGGCGTTGGCGCCGTCCGAGATGTCGACCTTGAAGGCGGTGCCCAGCCTGCCGATGGAGCCGATCATCAGCGTGGCAGTGCGCGGATCCAGGCCAAGCCCCGCCAGCACGTCCACCCCGCCGCGCATGGCTTCCGGCAGCTGCTTGGCCGCAGCCGCCGCGCGGATGATGGTGTCCGCCATGCGATCGGTCTCGCGGTTCGACAGCGCGGCCTTCTGCTGGATATCGACCATGCCGCTGGAAAAGTCCGCGGCGGATTTGGTGGCGAGGATCAGCGGCGCGGCCATGGTGGCACCGGCGACGATGTTGTCAGTGCCCCTGGACTTCAGTTCCGTCGCGCGGCGCATCATCGCCATGGTATCGGCGTTGATCGCGGCAAGGCCGCGCTGGCGGGCGAGCTGGCGGTTTGTGCCTTCGATCTGGCGCTCCAGATCGCGCTCCCGGTCCATCAACTCCGTGACGTTGCCCGCGCTGGACGACAGCTCGCGCCGGACCTTGGCCAGCTCCTTTTCGAGCTTTCGGCTCTCTCCCGTCAGCCCCTTGATCGAGACTGAGCCCTTGTTGCCCAGGCCGATGATGTTGCGCAGCGCGCCCGACATCTTGTCGACGCCGAGGAAGTTGACCACGAGGGAGAGCTTGTTGCTCACGGTTCAGGCGTCCTTGTTGCCCTGCATGCGGTTCCAGATCGTGACGGCGCGCTCACGCCAGTCGAAGAGTTCGTCGATCGAGAAATGGTCCATATCCGCCGCCGTCCAGTGGAAGATGGCAGCGATGTCAGCCATCAGGTCTTCGGCTGATGTTCCGCCACCATCTCGTCCATCATCGTTCTCTCCGCCTTCGTGAGAAAAAAACCACGGATCGTTCCGCAGATCTGCGCGAAATCCTCCGGCTCAAGATCGGCGGCCTCGTCCGGCGTGAGCGGGGGGTTCGTAACGCGCGGGATCAGCTTGAGCATCGCGGTGGCATCGGTGGTGAGGATGTCCTGCATCGTCAGGCCGCCGCGTAGCTCGCCCGCCTTGGGCTTGCGGATATCCAGCGTCTCGAGCTTCGTTTCGCCGCGAATGACGGGGTATTCGAGCGGGACGGTGGTGAAGCGGCTCTTGCCGGCAGTGTCGTTGTCTTCGGCCATGTGCGGGGCGTCCTTCAGATAGTGCGGGGCAATCGGGGCCGAGGAGGGGCGAAAGGCTCACGGTCCTCCCCGGCCCACCGCCAGACGGCGCCCCGCAACAGGACCGCCCGGCGGATCTGGTTCGATCAGCTGGTGAGGATGGCCATGATCTCGGCGTAGCGGTCCACGCCATCGACCTCGAACACGCCGTTGACCATGTCGATGCGGATATCGACGACGCCGTTCACCTCGCGACGGTAGTACGAGAGCGGCACGGTGTACTTGTGCTCGGTCGCATCGCCTGCCTTCGATTTGCCCAGGTCAATTTCGGAAAAGCGACCGTTGATGAAGATGTTGACCGAGGTGGCCGCGCTGCCATCGTCGGCACGGTAGGCACTGACCAGGCGCAGTGAGACGCCATCGACCGCCGTAGTGCCGAACTTGCGGATCAGCGCAGCGGTGTGACCGCCCATCGTGAGGGTGGCATCCATGGCCTCAAGGCCCATGTCCAGCTTGACCGGGCCGAGCATGCCTCCGCCGCGCCAGTCGTCCGTGGCGATAGCGAGCTTCGGCTCTTCGAACTCGGCCACAATGCCAAGATAGCTTCCTCCATCGACATAGGCGGTGCTGTTGATGTGTTTGGACGGCATACCCATGGCCGGGATCCTTCTTGCTGCCGGTCAGGCCGTATCGGCGCCGGGCGGAAAATGTGGGGGAGCGATCAGGCGATCTGGTCAGCGAAATCCGAGTAGTAATCGTCGGTGATTTCCAGATCGACGTTCGGGTTTTCCATCGGTGCGCAGGGCGTGAAGCGCATCTTGAAGTGCGGGCGACCGGCGGCAAGTTCGGTGGAGGTGTTGCTGTCCGCCGGAAGGGTCGCCTCGGCGCCGACGACGCGCCCGGCGGTGACTTCCGCCGCGAAGGCCGTGCTCACCTTCTCGAGGTAGTTCTTGACCATGGGCACGGTCATCGGCTTGTCGATGTCGGCCTTGATGGTCTCGGTGATGATGTCCTGCAGCGCGTAATTGGTCATCACCGCGCTTTCGAAGCTGTACGCCGCATCGTCCTCGCCCGCGCAGGTGCGGTTGCCCCAGAAGCGATAGCCGTTGTCACGGATCAGCGTGATGATGTCGGCATCGTTGAGCACGCCCGCATCGGTCGTCGGATCGAGCAGATCGTAATGGACGTCCTTGGTGATGGACGTGACGCCATCGACCACCACGTTCGAAATCGTCTTGTGATAGCCGGTGGAGGCGTTGATCTGGGCGCGCAGGCCCATGGCGCGGGCGACGGCATCGCCGGACCAGGTGTTGAAGTCCGGCCAGATCAGCGACAGCTCCTTCGCGCCGAATTCGCCCCGGTAGGTGACGGCGGCGGCGATGTCGTCGCCGATGGCCTTGGCGAACACACGCCCGCGCAGCTTCTTGGCCGCGATGGCCAGGGCGTTGGCAACCTCTTGCGTGTCGAGGCCGGGCGCACCGAGGATGCGCGGGCGCTGGCCCAGCGAGGCTTCGGCAGTGAGCAGCGCCTGCAGGCCGGTGTAGGTGTTGCCGTCCGTGGCGCCGATGACATTGGCGTTGGTCGCGTCGGCATCCTCGCCCTCCGCCACGCGCACCACGACGATAACCGGGGTGACCACGTCGGCGATGGCGAGGAGCGCATTCTTCAGCGTGCCACCGCTGCCCGCCAGCCCAGCAGCGGCGTTGACGTCGGTCACCAGTACCGCCGTATTGAGCGGAAAGGCCGCGTCCAGGGAGGCGGACGATTCGGGCGCGGTAACGGACGACGTCGCGATCAGGCCGATCACCGACAGGCTGGCGACAGCCGCGATGACGGCGCTGGTGGACGATTGCGTGAGCGTGAGGCCGTGGGTCATCGGGCTTCCTCAGTTCGAGATGGGAATGGAGAGGGTGGTTTCGGCATTCGTCGCGGTGTCTGTCCGCTTGCCCGAGATGCCGATCTTGAAGGTGCCGTCCGCAAAGTTGCCCGAAAGCGTGACCTTGGAGATCGCAATCCGAGGCTCCCACGTCTTGAGCGCGAGGGCCGTAGCGGCGCGCAGGAGCATGACGTTCGCCGCGTTGCCGGGCCGGTCGATCAGGCGCGGAAGCATCGAGCCGAAATCGCGCAGCATGACGCGAGAGCCCAGCGGCGTGGTCAGGATCTTGCCGATCGACTGCGCGAGGTGCGCGGTGCCGTCGATGGCTTTCCCGGAAGTGGCGTCGATCCCTTTCATGCCCCCACCAAAGCCGCGCTCGCGCGCTGGCGCCAGCGGGTGCGCGGGTAGAGGCGGGCGCTACCGCTGCCGCGCCGCGCGGTGGGCTGCTGGACACGATAGGCCGGGCCGCAGAGCTGCCATGAGGACCGCCCGACATGCCCCAGATGCACTATCAGGAAGACATCCCCGCCGACGTTTCCGAACTGATCCGCGAGGGCGCGATCGTCTCGGTCGATCTGAAAGCGGCACGATGCGTGGTGCGCTATGGCGATCCCAATGACGAGGACGGGGGCGCGACCACGCCGCCGATCCGGTGGTTCACCGGGCGATCCGGCAAGACGCGGAAGTGGTCGCCCCCCAGCGAAGGCGAGGCGGTGATCCTGCTCGTCCCGGATGGTCAGATCGCGGCGGCAGTGGCGCTATGCGGCGTGCCGACCGATGCTTTCCCGCCTGCCGGTGACACGCTCGCCGAGCTGGTCGAGTACGAGGACGGCGCAAAGATCGGGTACGATCCCGAGAGCCATGCGCTTACTGCGGTGCTGCCTGGCGGAGGGACGGCCTCGATCGAGGCGCCGGGGGGCGTGACGATCAAAGGGGCCGTGACGATCGAGGGTGACGTTGCGGTGAGCGGTGATGTGGTGGCGGACGGGATCAGCCTCAAGTATCACCTGACGCCGGGCATAACCCGTGGATCTGCTTTGAGCGATCCCCCAGCATCCTGAGGCATTGCCCACAATTAGGATCGACGCTCGGTTTCTTTCGGCGCTAGGGGCGCCTCATGCCTTTAATGATCCTTGCCGCTGCTGCGGCGCTCACGACATGTCCCGCCCTTAAAATCCATGACGGCGACACCATCCGCTGCGGCGCCGAGCGCATTCGTATCTCCAACATCGACGCGCCTGAGTTGCGCGGTTCGCCCAGCTGCCGGGGATGGAAGAAGCGCACGCACTGGTGCGACTATGCCGCCGGTATCCGCAGCCGTGATGCGCTCAAGGTATTTCTAGCGCGCGGGCCGGTGCGAGTGCAGCGATCGGGGCACGACAAATACGGTCGCACGCTCGCTACGGTGAGCGTCAACGGGCGCGATGCCGGGGCCTATCTGGTCGGGCGGGGGCTGGCGCGCTGGTGGCAATAGGTGGCCGATTTCGGAATGTCCGGTTCGGAGACGAGCCGTAGAGGTAGCTGACATTCACCCGGCTTCGGCTGCGGGCCAACGTCAGTCGCCTACTGTACATTGGGCGAACGTCCAGTAGTTAACAGAAGCGGACGGGAACCGGCAAGTGGGCGACGGGGGAGCCTTATCAACACTGCAGATAGGCATCATTTTGGTCGAGTAGCATTATTATCGCCGCAAGAAGAGCGATTGTCAGCCCACTCACCCACTAGCATTCACATCCAAATCGCCTGCTGCATGACATCCCGCATACGCTTTATTGCGGCAGGACCGACCCCCTCGATCTCCTGCAGCGTGGTATCATCCGTGTGCCACAAATCCTGGATTGTCGCGATTCCTGCCTGCTTCAGCCTCGAGATTTTGTCGACGGTAAGTCCATATGGATAAGCCCTGCTCTTGCCGAGTATCTCGATGTTTTTGTCGAGGATACCCAAGGCATGATCCGCCGACAGTTCCGGAAGTTCGATCGTCGAAAACATTCCACCAGAAAGATGAATCTCCGATAGTTCGGACCTGCCCGCGATCCAATCGTCGATCATCTCTATCGTCAAACGACTCGTGGGGATTTTTTCAAGGATGCTGCAAAGGTTGACAGCATACACTGCCCCCCTGCCTCCCGACTTCATCGCGCGCGAGGCCTCACGCTTTGCCAGAAAGCCAAGATATTCCAGAATTTCGAACACCTTCGCAAACTCGCTGACGATGCCCTTGTGGATCGTGACACGGTCTTGAGCGATCAGCTTAGTAGCGTGCTGCAAAGGCCGAGTGAGGTGCTCAATAATCTTTTCGAAGACGGATGTGGCAGGGTCGATCAACGGTTCATAAACGCCGAGCTTCGGCGCCACTTCCTCCATCAGCGGCCAATAATAATCCTGAGCCATGGCGAGTAGGCAGCTGTTAAGATCCGGGATGCTGATCTTATCGACGCTATCAAAGCGGTTACAGGCTAGTATGAAACCCCGCATGTTCCCTACAACTGCGCGACCCAATATCTTTGAGAAAACCTCGGGAGTCAGACGATCGGAAAAAGTAGATCGTTCGGCGAGTCTCGGGTATCTGGCAAGGATCACATCGAGGAAGTAGCTGTCATCCTTGGATACGTCAGACCGACTAATCTCGACGACAGTCGAATCGTTGAACACGTCAAAGCGCACACCGAATTTTGTAACGCCGGGATATATCGAGGCCTTGCATGAGATGAGGCTGCTCGACAGCGTTCTAAACAGGTCGAAGAAGGCCTCAAGCGGCTTTTCTCGGCCGATGTGTGCCGCATCGTCGAACAGGATCACAATCCGCTGATCGAGTTGTCGAGCTAGGGTCAACAGGGATTTCTGAAGAGTGACCACATCTTCAGAATATTCGAAATCCACTTGCCGACCGGTTTCGCTCAATTCCTGAGAGATCGCCTTTGACAACAAGCCACAAAAATGGCCGACGTACTCCGCCCCGTCCGACTGGAGCAGGGGCAGATAACGAAGGCTCATGTAGATTGAGAAGGTCGTTCCAGCCTGTCGCATCCTCCGGTGGGCTTCTATCAAAAGAGCAGACTTTCCGCTTCCCCGCCCGCCCCGGATCAAAACGGGTCCATGCGCCATCAATTTGCGGATGATGACCTTGTCGTGGCTGGAGAAAGAATGGTAGATCTCGAACTTTTCAGGCGGACATTCCTCCGCAGCGAGGATGAGGCCCGCATCAACGTCTTCTGCAATATTCGTGTTCATTGAAACGTTTCCCGAAAAGCCAAATACTCGGATGCCGCTTGGGCACGATCTAGCGATCTGTAACAAGTAGGGATAAAATGGGAAACGAACGCAAGATTGCTGACGACAGTCAGGCAGTCGCGAATGGCATCCTTCAATGTACCCTCGTCCATCATTACCGATGCAACGAAGAAGTCCCAGTGGACGCCCTTCGATAGTTTCGAGTAAAGTGGTGCGCACTGACCTTTAGTAATAGAAATAAATGATCCCGCATCAGTGCTCGTCAATTCTTCGAACCCGGACAAGCTCTCATTGGCTACATAATCGAGCGCCTCGTTGAAGGCCGGCTGCCAGTGTACTGCGTCAACATGCGGTGAAAATAGCGCCCTGCTGACTTTGGCGGAATCATGATCGCTGTTCCAAAGCGTGTTGAGCGGTTTATCTTCCGAAAAGACGTCCCCCGTCCACTTGAAACCCGATTTGGTCGGCTTTCCGTATTCGTAGGCGCCCTGGGCTTGGAATTCGGCCAGGTAAAGCATTCGGAAGGAATCAAGCCTGCCGACGAGTGCTGCACACGCATTTTCTAGGGTCACCCGCGCGCAGAACGCCCCAAAGCTCTGCGCCTCCTCATCGAAGTCGTTATTGAGGTAAGTCAAGGCTTTGCCCGAGAACCTGTCAATTGACGCGCCCAAGTGATCCAATGTTGTGGACGCTGCGCCAGCAACCGCTGAAGCACCACAAACCAGCGTTCCTAAAGTCAAACCGATTTCTCCATTGGCTCTCATTAGCTTGCGTGATCGCTGGCGACAACATTGACGCGACGGCGTTATCATCAACAAGATGAACCAACTAGTGATCAAATCCCAAAGTAGCTTACCCCTCCCGGCTGCTGACGAACCTGCCCGGTAAGGGAAACCGGACTGACCGCTGTTCTGCGCGGGAGATTGGCCCTCGAACGGCCGACTAGGGCGAATTCTTGACTCACGCGTCACGTCCTTTTCACCCAAGGCTGATCCGTGCGATCCACGTCGAGCCGCCCTTCCCACGTCCGGCACAGCGCGAACGCCTCCTCGGGCTTGCCCTCCATCCACTGCTGCCAGTCGGCCTTCGCTATGATCGTCGGCATCCGGTCATGCACGTCGGCCATCTGTTCGCAGCCATCGACCATGACCATCGAATAGGCCTCGCCCCATTCATGCGTCGGGCGCCAGAGGCCGCCTACGGCGAACAGCTCTTGATCCGGCAGCGAGTACCAGGTGCGCGTCATGTGCCCCTTGGCTCCCTCGGCTTCCGCCCAGGCACTCGCCGGGATCAGGCAGCGGCGCTCGGCAAAGCTGGTGCGCCAGAAGGCAGTTGATAGCTTGTCCTCGCGAGCGTTGTTCACCGGTTTCGGCTTGAGAGGCTGGCCGGTCTTCTTGCTCTTGAGTACCAGCGGGAAGCCCCATGTCATCGCCCGTACGCCCTCGCAGGTGGCGACGAGGCCGGGATAGCCGGGGTAGATCTCGGATGCGACGTTCGCGCCGCTGTCGGCTTGTACGCCGAACAGATCGGCCGCTTCCGCCACGCTCTGCTCCATGCGATAGAGGTTACACATGGCCGGATCATGCGCCCGCAGCGGGAGGAGTCAACGAGGCTCGTCGCACCGGGGATATGAGAACAAATGTGGAACATGCTATGAGGATCGGCATGACGATTCGCATGCGAGACCCTGAAATGGCCAACCCCTTATCAGACCACGAAATGCTGTCCCTCGGGCGACAATACCTGCAACTGGCCGACCGCGACGGGGCGAGCGCAGACGATCAGACCGCCCTTCGCGACTTCATGCCTGCCCTGCTTCATCGCCTCGGCGAGAAGGTGGATGCGGCGCATGAGCGCCCAGACGAGCCGGTGCTCGATCTGCGGTTCTGCGGGGTAGAGCTGCCCGCCGACGATCCGCAGACCGAGCTGGCACTGCCTGAGCCTGAGTAAGCGGGGCATGCGCGGTGAAATGGTCGCAGTCCGGCGTGATGCTGCCCACCCGGATATTCGAGGCTGCCACCTTGCAGCAGTGCATTCTGGTTCAATGCCGCTGCGGACACTGGGGCTGCTTCGAAGCGCATGGCCTGTGGTGGCATTTCGAGCGGCGCCACTGGGACGACCGACTCAATCGGGCGGCGCAGCGGTTCTGGTGTCGCAGGTGCGCTTCGCTCACCAAGCGGAAGGTGCGCCCCGTCAAAGTCGAAGCGATCGAGTTTCAGCAGGGCGCATTCGAGCTGCCCTGGCCAGAAGAGCGAATATGGAAACGCGCCGTTGCGCGGGTGCGGTAAGGAGGTAAACCCATGGAGAACAGGGACCGGGCGCTGGACGATCTGCGCCGGGAAGTCGGCAGGATCGCGGCGGGCAAAGGGCTATGGCACGATTGCACGAAGCCCACGGACTATCGCGCGTTTACGCCAGCGCCGCCGGATGCGCGATTGCAGGTTAACGGCACGGGACGGACGCAATCGCAAGAGGAGCGCGGGCCATTCGGTCGCTGGCTGGTAAGGCAGGACGAGACGGGATTACGCGCCGAGTTGATCAAGGCCGCGAAGGCCGATCCGCGCTTTCCGCTGGATGGCGACCCGGAGAAGGTCCGCGCCCACCTGCGCGCGAACATGGCCGATGGCGATATGTTCGAGGCTGTGGACGAGGCAGAGCTGGACTGGATCGCGTTATGAGTAAGAATATCGTCGCATTCCCCCGTGAGGGGTTCATCATCAACAACAGTATGTGCCGTCATCCGGGGCCCGAGCACCATCTTATGTGTTTTCGGGCCGCAGGGCATATCGGCGATCACAAGTGGGACGACTGGCGCGGATGCAGGGTGCGGGGTGGTCCATTCGGGACAATCCCATTTGGAGGATTTGCCATCTGATCATTTCATTGCGGCAACCTTATCCCTGTCAGCGCTTTCTCCCAAAGCTGGCATGCTGACCACCCGTTCGTTGGCCAGTACGTGACCGGGCAGGCCAACCTGCCCTGGAAATCCCGCCCGGTCACTTCTTCCCAGCAGTATCCGCCCTCGGCCAAGCCTCCACCGTCATCCGATGCCGTTCGGCGCAGTCACCGTACTGTGCGATGAGGCTCTGCTCCCAAACCCCGCGATCGGGATCAAGGAGCGGGCTTGGCGGTGTCTGTACTGGTGGGCAAGGCTGGCGCAGGTTGGCCTGAAGCTCGGGCGTTGGCGTCGGCGACCGCATCGTCGAGCACGCTGCGCACAGCGTCAGGAGCAGCGCAATCGACGCTGACCGGGCGATCCTTGTAAATGGTGCGGATTTCATTGGTTCGCGTCTCACTTCTCACGCCAGCATCCTGCCGACTCTGCTCATAGGTGGTGGCGGCGGCATCGATGCGGTCGGCCTGCTTTTGCAGATCCTTGGCGGTACCCTTCACTTCCTTCAGGTCGCCGCTGTCCCGGTGCCAGCCCTGTGCGGTCCAGCCTGCGCCAAAGCCGACAACGGTCAGCGCCAGGCCACCGGCGGCGTAGGCCCATGTGGGCACGATTAGACCCATCAGCGCTGCTTCCCGGTAAGGCAGAACGTCTGCTCTTCGCCTCGGCGGCGCACGAGGCCGGGATACCGGACGCCGCGCGACGTGACATACCAACCGGGGAACGCTTTGCAGCCAGCGGCCCACCGGCCAGCATTAAAGGCTTTCGCCATGGGCGAGCGGCAGAAGGCTGCGGGGCCTGCATTGTAGCTGGCGTCGATCGACGCGCCATAGGCAAGCTGGTGCGCCGGATCGGCGAACTCAGGCACGCACTTCACGATAAGGGGCCCATAGTCTTTTGCCATCCGCGCGCGCAGCTTGGTGGCACAAGCGCTCTTGGAATAGATCACGCTCGGATCGATCTGCCGCTCGCCGTAGCACTGCGTCAGGTAACCGGCCGGATCCTTGTAGACCTTGCCGCTGTAACCCTCGTTCGGCTCGGTGAGCACCGGGGCGACTAGCGCGACGGTCGCTGCCGTGAAAGCAGTGAGCGCAGCGCCGGTCAGCTTCTTGCCAGGCGTCCATGTGGGTTGGGTTTCCAGTGCATCAGCCACGGTCACGCTCCTCCCGCTTCTGCTGGATCAGGGCAGCGGTTTTGGCCTGGGGAAAGAATTTGGCGGCCACCCCACCTGCGAACAGCGCCCAGGCGATTTGCTGGGCGTAGGGGATCATGTGGCGCAGATCGGGCGGCATGGAGGTCCACGCTTCACTGATGCCCTGCACGCCCGGTCCCAGCAGCAGGCCAAGGCTGGGCAGGCGCACCGACCAGTAGCGCCACTGGTCTCGCCAGTCCGCAACCAAGCGCGCCTCGATTCCGGCGAGGAAGGAGCGAATGGCTTTCACTGGCCTTCCTCCTTTTCGCCGCGAAGCCAGCCCTGCACGGTCTTGGTCTCATAGACGCGGATAGCCATCCACACGATCGTGAGCAGCGTGGAGATGGCAGGCAGCATATTGATAAGGGCTCCCAGCAAAGCGACGGCGGAAACCGCGTCGAAGGCCTGTTTGATGTCCTCGGGGAGTTGGTCGATCAGGTGCATCACGACGCGTCCTCCCCGGTGTCAGGATCGTCGGCTGCCTCCGCCACCACGTCCTCGATCGTCACGTCGACAACCATGCCGGTGTCGAGGATCACGCGGACCGGTGAGGCGGTCTCGGCGAGATCGGCGGAGACCGCCAGCGCCCCGCTGGAGACCGCGAACACGTCAGCGGACTGATAGATGATGGCGCCCCGGCCTCGTCCATGACGGACATGCCGACAGCAGCGTCGCGGCGGATGGTGAGCGCCTGGTAATTGGCGATGGTCTGGGATGCTTCCACGGGTAGGCGCTCCTTACTGGACGTCGATGTTGATGATCAGGCCGGTGTCAGCGATGAACATTTTCTTGAAGTTGGAGCCGGTAAGCGTGACACCGGCGCCGACGGCCAGTTGCCCGCCAACAAGCGTGAACTGGCCCAGTTCGGCGCCGCCGTACTTCGCGTGCCAGCATGCGCCGGGGATGCCGGTCGCGATCACGGTCCCGGCCGCCGTGCTGGCAGGCACCACGAAGGTGTAATCGGGCTCGCGCTGGAACATCTCGGCGAACCATTCGAGCATCTCGTCCACCTCGGCCGACATGATCATCGAATCGCGCAAGCCCTCCTGCGTCGTCCTGATGTCGAGGCTACTGGTCGCCTGAAAGTCGTCGGTGAAGCGCTGGTCGAGGAAGGCAATGTCCCGGCGCGGATAGCCCTCGTCCAGCTGCGATGCTGGCAGAATATCGACCGTGCTGGGCACTGCCGCGCTCGATACGCTGTCGGCAAAACCCATGCCCCATTTGAGCGGTGTTGGCGTGTTGATGTGCCGCGAGGGTTGGTCAGCGAAGCGGCGTTGGTGTCCGTGTTCACGCCCGTGGGTGCGGCAAACCAGTTGTTGTCGGTCTGCAGCTGACCTGCCGGTACGTTGGTGCTGTCGAGCCAGGGATAGGAGGTCGATCCGTTGGCATCGAAGCCGCGCGGCTTGAAGTTCAGGACCAGGTTGTTCTCGATCACCTGCTCATAGCCCGGCAACCATGTCTCGGGCCGGATGTAGAAGGCGTTGTACATATCGGTAGCGCCGATATTGTTGCGGATGGTGATGTTCTTGACCGGGCTGCTGGCGCCGCCCTGCAGGAAAAAGAACTGGCCAACGTCCCACAGCACGTTGTTCTGGATCAGCAGACCATCGAGCGTTGCGTATTGCAGGTTCAGCTGCATGTAATCGGGGTGCGTCGAGGCGCCCGTCTCTGCAGGCGACGAACTGGTGAGGAACGTGAAGGTGCTCGCCCCGGTCTTCTTGATGTTGTCGATGGTGCAGAAGATGTGCGGGTTTGCAGCACTGGGAACGCCCGGCGTTGAGGCATAGACCGGCAGCGTCACGTTGATGGCCAGCTTCACCCAGCCCAGCGTCGTTGAATACTCGTAGACGCCATAGGCATCCCCCGCCTCGGTCACGATCGCGCGGGCATAGGCGAGCATGTCCGTTACCGCCTGCAGATCGGCCAGCGTCGTGTAGGTCTTGCCCGAATTGTGTGGCCAGGTGTCGGCAAGGCGGCACAGGCCATAGCCGCGCAGCATCTTGTAGACGCCGCGATTGAGTACCTGTTCGCCGGTATAGGGATCGGCGTGCGATCCGGTGTCGTCGCAATAGACGTAGGCCGTCATATCAACCGGCAGGCCCGCCGCCTCAGCCGCTGCGAACGAGGTGAACTTGGGACCGGGCTCCCCGGCATAGGTATAGGCGCCATTGGGGAATACGGGATCCCCCATGTTCGCCATGTAACCGGGATAGGCTCCGCCTTCGGTGCTGGGCGGGTAGAGCTTGGTGATTCGGCTCTGCGTCTTCCACAGGAACAGATCGTCAGCATCAGTGACGATCGCCTCTCCGGCGTTCGGGCGGTAGCTGTAGAGGTAGACCTGACGATCGGTCGGCAGATCAGTGACGGCAAGGCCCGCCTCGTCCAACGTCTGGATGCCGTTGCCGATGTCGACACAGATCTGGTCGCGCGCATGGTAGACGTCGTAGAGCGAGACGGTGCTGCCCTGACGGATCGCGGTATCGATCGTGCCGCTATAGATGCCGCGACCGAAGTAGATGAAATCCGACCACAGCTTTTCCCCGCGTATGCCCTTGATGTCGAGGACGATAGGCGTGGTCGTGCTGCTGCCCAGATGGCCGAAGCCCCGGCTCATGCGGTTATAGCATACGTCGCGGATGTAATAGTTCTGCCCTACGTGGCTCGCGACGCCCAGCCAGCGGCAATCCTCGCTCTTGTAGGTCTCGCCAAAGAACGTCTTGAGATAGCCACGCGAGTGGTGCTGGGTATGGCCTGAGATAGCCATTTCCGTCATCGAGCACTGCCCAACCGAACCGATGTTCTGGGCAGTCGTGAAGGTCTGGCCGATCTGCTCGCCTTGCGTGCTTGCGCGTGGGAACAGGTGGATATGCCGCAGCGTCATCGTACCCGGATTGCGGGTGACGTTGGTGTTGACGGACCGGATCTGGCCCCAGCGCTTGGGCGCGGAGAAAGCGCCGCGAATTTCATAGGTCGGATACGTCGCGGTCGATGGGGCGACGATGTCGGCGTCGAAGAATTCGTCGCTGACATAGACCAGGTATGCCTCGCTCCACGAATTGGGCGTCAGATCGAGCATCTGGTAGTAGTTGGGGCGCAGGAACGTATAGCTGGTCTGCTCGCGTGACAGCTCCAGCTCGATGCGGCTTTCGGCATGCAGGTAGGGATCGGCGCGCGGGCCGCTGCGATAAGTTGCCGAAGCGGGCCGGATCGTGCCGTCCCATACGGCAGTGCGGCCCCGGCGCATGCGATCGAACTTCATGTTGATCGACTTGCCGCTACCGTTGGTCTGATAGTAGCTGTCGCCGAAGGTCTTGGTGCCGCACACGGGCGCCATGTTCGGCAGTGTCGGGCCGTTCTTGATCAGGCGCACGTCTTCGACCAGCAAGGTTCGGGTTGCGCTCATGCCGGAGGCATAGGCAGCGGCCTGGAAGCCGGGGCGAACGGTGCCAGCAGCGGTCGCCTTGCCTTCCGACCACACGAGATAGAACGTCACCCCGCCATAGGTGCCGAACACGCTATAGCCCCAGCGCCGGGCAGATGAGGTTGCCGAGGCAACCGTGCCGTCTGCATTGAGCGAGAGCGCAACCGTCAGCGTCGGGATCGTGCCCGAGACGGCAGAGGGGATGAAATAGAGGGTCTGTGCGGTCGTGAAGGACTGGACCGCGACGATGGCCTCGACGCGGATCAGATCACCGGCAACGAAGGCCTGGGTGATGTTGGGAAACGAACAGGGGTTCGAATAGGCATAGGTGCCGAAGTTGATCGCCATCCCGAGCCCGGTCGCGCCGTAGATCGAGGGATAGGTATGTGCGCCTGAATAGCTGACCGTCGTGGCCGTCGTCTTGCTGAGGTAAAGCGGATCGGCGGTGCCCGGCGCGGTGCCGGTGTTGAAGGGCGCGCCGACATAGCTGGCGGCCGGGCTGAAATCGACGCCCACGATATTACCCGAGGTATCGTAGTGGACGATCTCCTGATCATCGAGCGTCGAGAACTCCCAGTAGCCCTGCGCATTGCGGAACGCCCGGCCCGCCGTGCTGCGATAGCGCGGGGCCTCGACAATGCCGGTATCGCCATAGTCGATCACCAGCGCGCGGCGCACCGACGTGGCAATGGACTGCGCCAGCGCGGCGTAGCTTGCGGCCTTGGCGATATGCGGCGCCAGAAGGGGGCCGGTGGGCGAACGATAGGTCTCGCCATTCTTGACGACAGGCACGGTCTCGGTGCCGTCCACCGATGCTGCATCCAGCACCGACAAGGTCATGATCTTGGCCATGGCTCAGCACCCCACCGCAATGAAACAGGTTGAATCGTCGTTGTCGTCGGCGTTCCACAGCGAGAAGCCGGTCTTCGTGATGGTGGTGGCAACGACGTTGGGGCGGTTGTCCTTGGCATCGGTGTCGCCTGCGCCGCCACCGCTGGCGACCGCGGCAAAGCAGGCGGTTGGGAACGGCTGCACGAAGACGACAGCCGTGGAGCCGTTCTGCACAGCCGTGACCCGCCCCCAGACCATCTGAAAGCCGAAGAACCGGATGAAGCCGTTCTGCGCGAGCAGCATGGTAATCGGGCCGAGGCGGCGCGGGGTGACGACGGTGTCTGCGCTTGAGCCCTCGGTGATGTCTTCCGCGCTGGCCTCGTTGACGGTCAGTTCACGGTCGGCGGAAAGGTCGCCGCCGCCAGAGATGAGGCCTGTGCCCGTCACCTTGCGTGCCACCAGTGCGGAGATTGCAGCGGTGACCGGTTCGAACAGGGCAGCCAGACGCGTGCCCAGCTTGAGCGGCGTCACGATCGTGAGATCGTCCTCAGCTGCATCGACATCGTCCTGCGTTGCCAGCATGGCCACGCCGCGTGTGGTCACGGTCGCCGGGGGATAAAGGAAAGTCGCGTTGCCGTAGGCGATATTGCTGGCGAGATCGGCGGCGAAGATCACGTCGAACATCAGCAGACCAAAAGCGACCGCCGCCTTGGAGAGCACGACATCGGCCGAAGAAAACACGCCAAACAGCGTGCCGTCGTCCAGGAACAGGCCGATGCCCGTGGCCGTCCACGCGTCCGAACTGGTGTCGTAAACCGTCAGGTGCGAGATATTGGCCGCTGCCGCCACGCCCGAGGTGATCGGCAGACGCTTGAACTCGCCCGGCAGCGCGGTCAGCGTCGGGGCGAAGTCGAATGCGGTGGCGGTCAGGCCCAGATCGCTGATTACGGTCTGGTCGGTGCCGGATGCGGCCTGCACGGCGGCGGTGCCAGCATCCGTCAGTTGGAGGACAAGGGCGGCCATATCAGGCAGTCTCCAGATAATCGGTACCGTCTTCGGTAAGGATCGGTTCCCCGTCCTCGGTCTGGAGCACGAGGCTCCAGTCGCGGCTCGTGTCGTGGGTGGCGGCAAGGTCGGCGCGGAACATGGCTCCCGCGAGGCCGCCGGATGAGAGGTAGAGCGTCGCCTGCGCTTCCAGCGTCTGCACAAAGTCGAAATGCGCGCGCAGCGGCTTGGCGGCGGCCACATCGCGCACGATCGCCTCAGCGGTGGACGCGCTCAAAAACTCGGCCGGGATCTCCAGCATGTCGGCCCGCACCTGAAAGGTATGCGGCGTGCCCTTGGGCGACTGCTCATGCCATTCGAGGATCGTCAGCAGCGGATTGAACCGGTCAAGCACCTGCTGGACGGCGGCACGGGTGCCCTTGATCCGGTGAAACAGGATCGCCTGCGCAATCGCCTCGCGCTTCTGCGCCTCAGTCCAGTCCGTGTCCCAATGGCTGATGGCCACGGCCCAGGCGAGAAACGGCAAATCCGCCGCAGCGCAGGTCGCGGGGTTCCACGATGTACCGACGTCCGAGAGGTCGATACCGGACAGCATCGCGGTTTCTAGCGCACGCTCGACCTTCGTGGAGTTGGGCGGCAGCAGGCTCACAGTTCGGTCCCCGCGATGGTGACGCTGATCGAGGTGGCATTGCCGAACTGGCCCGCAGAAATCGGGATGTCGGTATTGTCCAGCAGCACCACGCGCTGGACGTTACCGACGTGCAGCGCGGCGACCTCTGCCGACCGCGCAATATCGCGATCTAGCTTGCGCACGTCGGCGACATGGGCAGTCAGTGCCGCCTGCGCGGTTTCGAGGATCAGCGACTGATCTGGACCGGCGAAAACGTACAGCTGGGCCTCAATGGTATAGTCCACCGGCTCGGCGGCCTGCACAGTCACGAAGTCGGTCAGTGGTCGCACCGCGCCTTGCAGCTTGGCATCGACGGCGGCGATCACGTCGGCAGAGGGAACTCCGTTGCCGCTGCGGGACATCACCGTCACAACGACTTCGCCGGGGCTGGGCGAAACCGCCGTCGCATCGAGCACATCGGCATGCGCAGACAGCGCGTGGAACACGTAGGCCAGTTCCGGCCCGGCGACAGAGAAGGAATGCGGGGCCAGCTGGATGCGGCGCTTGTAAGCGGTATCGCCTTCCATCACGGCATCGGCAGTATCGGTGGCCGCCGTAATCGTCAGGCGCGGCACGTCCATCAGCGCGCCGAGATGATCGAGGTTCGGGCCGGTGGCAAAGGCCAGCAGCATGCCCTTTGCAGCGTCGTTGCAGGCCTGCGCAAGCACGACCTCGTCGTAGCTGTCAGCCTCCAGCAGCGCGTAGGCCGGATCGCTTTCGAGCAGCGCGGTGAAGGTTTCGTCCTGTGCCAGGAACGTCGCCAGCTTGCCCGCGAACCGCGTGGCGAAGTCCGGCTGCGCGACCAGCACCGGCGCAGGCAGGGTCGAAAGATCGACGGCAGCGGATGAGGCGGTGGAAGTAACCATGCCCCATGGCATGGTCGATGCTATCGCGCGCGCGAAGGCGGCGTCGGGGTAGAGGCGAGCGCTACCTCAATGGGCGCGGTTCACGCGTCCGGGTTGATCATTGCTTCGGCGATTTCCATCGCGAGCCGTTCGTCCTCGGTCGAGAAGCCGAGGATCTCGCGCACGGGGTAGCGGTATCGGATGGGCGATCCGTTGCGCAGCCTCCCGACCAGCGCCATCTCGCCGTACTGGCTGACCGCTGCGACGCGATCGACGCTTCCGTTGGCGGGGCGGATCTCGACACCGGTTTCGTCGGCATCGATCTTCCAGTTTTTCAACCGGCGCAGGCCCTTGAACATCTTGCCGGTGTGGCGGCGGGCGAGGCGCCCACGCCGATCGAGCCGGGGCTTGCGCGGCTCCATGGGAGAGCCGTCCGGCTGCACGTTGTCGGCCACGCGCTTGAGGTTGGAGCGGCGCAGGGCCTGCCCCAGCTTGAGCGCGGCGCGGCGGCGGTGGGCGGGGTCGAGGCCCTGCAGGATGCGCCCGAACCATGCGCCGAATGCGTCGAAATCGTCAGCCATCAGGATTCCCAGGGTGGCAGCACGTCTCCGTCAATCGTACCGGACGGCGGGGTGTTATCGGTGCTGTCGCCGAAGAGATCGGCGAACAGCGGATCGGGTTCGTCCGCCCAGACCAGATCATAGCCGCCGTTAGTTTTCGGCGTAACCGTCACGCCCTGGTCGATCGTTAGCTGGATCAACACCTCGGCAGTGCCATTGTCGAGGAAGTCAGCATCGAAGGTAAAGCCATCGACGCCCGGCACCATCAGCTCTGGTTGGTTGCTGCGCAGCCAGTTGAAGACTGCCAAGGCGAGCACAGAAATGTCCGTGGTCATTTTCAGGATCAGCACGTTGAGCTGGAACGCGAAAACCAGTGAACGCCCGTCCGTCTGGGTGGATTTGCCGGTGCCGCGTTCGATCCAGACCTTTATGCGATCGGGGTCGCGGTTCAGTTCCGGCAGGGCGGCGAGGATCGCGGTGCGGAGGGTGTCGATCTTGCGCAAGGATCAGCTCCAGAGCTGGACGGTTTCGCGCATCGCGGGCGCAGCGGCGGAGACTTCGGGCAGCGTGACCTGCGTTCCGGCAGGCAGGCGGGTTCCCAGCGCGGCAAGCCCGGTGTTCAGTGCGAGCACCTGCTCGGTCACGCCAGCAGTGCGGCCCAGCTCGCGCCAGCAGATCTCGTCCACGGTCTCGCCGTCCATGGCGGTTGCCGTGGTCATCCCTCCATTGCTTTCAGCGCGGCCAAGAGCCGGTTTTCAATCGCTCTCGCGCTCCCGTTGTAGTCACGGTGTTCGAAGCGTTTTCCTGTGCGCAATGTGACCACAAGGTGCGGATCTCCGAATATCTCTTCGCGCTCGAACGACAGCACTTCATTGAGGCGAAAATAGCCGGTGTTGAAATCGAAGAAGGTTGCGGGACAGGAGGTCATATCAGTTCCACTCGGTTGCGGGCGACAGGGGCACCGGCGACGCTGCGCAGGTCGGCTATTGCCGCCAGCGCCATGCGGCGATGATCGTCGGCGGTGGGGGCTTTCTCGGCGGCGCGGTCGAGACCGGCCTCGGTGGCGGAAAGGTCCGCGTATTGCGCGAACAGGTCGGCCCCAGCGAAGAAGCGCACGGCGCGCTCCCACAGCAGCTCGGCGTAGTTTCGCAGGTTGAGCTGCTGATCGGTGACGTCTGAAAGCTGGGTTGCACCCGCCAGTACGCGCGCGGTGCGCCACGTGGCCAGTTCTCGCAGGGCGTGCACCATGCCCCCTCGATTGCAGCGGTCAGGCGAGGCGTGGTCACCACGCCATCGCCCAGTCGTAGCGCATCGCGCACAGCCGACAGCTTTACCGGCGGGAACCAGCCATCGGCCACGACCTGCGCTTCGGGATCCTCGGCAGAGGTGGCGGGCATCGACATGGAGATCAGGCCGGTCATGGTGCCTCACGGGGTTTGCGGTTTACGGGGGGTGGGGACGGTGCGTGCCGAGTGACCGCATGCGGCCTTCGGTCCGAGCCGTCCGCCCCCCGAGCGCCGTGGCGGAGCTAGTCAGGTCTGGGCGGATTCGTCAGTGGGTGCGGCGTCGATCTGGCCCTTGAGCATGCGGGATGCCGCGTCGATGTCCTTCTTGACCCCGACGTTGGTGTCGAGTTCGAAGGCGCGGCGGTAGTGCATGAGCGCCTGCTCGGCGTAGGCGGCCTTTCCGCCTGCCGGGGCGTTGTCCGCGCTCGGATCGAAGTCCGCTGCCTTGCGCATGAAGCCGCGACCGATGGCCTTGTGCAGCTTGGCCATAACGGGATCGGGCATATCCGATCCGGCGACCATGCCGAGCACGCCGACCAGATAGCGCAGATCCACGGCTTCCTGCTGGGCGAGTGCCAATTCGGCGACCTGCTCGGCAAGGAAACATGCAGGCGTGCGCTTGTAGCGTTCGGGCAGGATCAGGTTGTGGCGCAGGACATGCGCGGCAAGGCGCAGCGCGTAATCGAAATCGCGATAGTCCAGCGCCCAGATCATGTTGGTGACGAGGATCTCGTCCTGCGCGGCCTTGCCGTTTTCACCGGCGGCGAGCACGCCCTCGATCCACGGGGCGAAGGTGCCGGCCATCTCGGCCTTCTTCGGGTTGCGGGCCTCGATCGAGGCGATGTCCGCCAGCGTTCGCAGGTTGTCGTGCAGGACGGCGCGCAGGGCGGCGTATTCCTGCCCGACGGGCGTATCTAGCTGCTGGGCGGGAGCGGTGGGGCGACGGCGGTGCGCCACATGGTTGGGGCCTGCGCTCTTGAGGCCTTTGACCATTTCCTTGTGGCGTCGAAAGGGGCTTACCATGCGGGGCATCCTTGTGTGAGTTGGTCCGGCGGGGCGCGTGGCCACCCCGCCGGTGCACTGGCTCTGGGACGCCACCGGCCACGGCAGCGGTCCCGTCAACGCCCTCGGGTATGGGATCAGGCGCCGCCGGTTCCGTCGCCGGTTTCCGTGGTGCCCTCGGTCGTGCCCGCATCGCGGACGCCGAAAGTGATGGTCTCGGCCATGATCGCAAAATCGGTATCCTCGAAGACGTAGCCCTCGTTCACCGAGTTGTAGTCGACCAGGCTGGCCTTGTTCTCCGGCTCATCCTTGATGTAGCGGCGCCGCGAACCGTCCTGGTAATAGATGGACAGGTTCTTGAGTGGCGTGATGAGCATCGTCTTTTCGGGGAACTTCGGCACGATCACGGCCGGGCGTCCACCGATCTGCTTGGCCGACTGGATGATATCATAGGTCGCAACATCGCTGGTCGAACGGCCCCCATCGATCGTGTCGGACAGCGGACGGTTGACCATCGGGAAGTACTTTTCGTCCACCAGATCCTGGCTGACGATAACGACGAGTTCGGTCGAGCTGCGCGCCCAGCTGGGCAGCTGCGAAATCATATCGTAGGCCAACGCGTCGATGTTCTTGTAATCGCCGCTGTCCAAGTCCGAATTCGGGCCGATGTAGATCGGCTTAGGCGCACCCGTCGCGGTTCCATCGGTGGCAAGCTCACGCCCCATGACGTGCTCGGGAGCTTCGATGCGCAGCTTCTGGAGCCAACCGATGTTGACGTCTTCGCCATTGGGGTTGGCAGTCGGATCCGTGGTCGTTGCCACGCTCGTACCATTCCAACCCACCGAGATACGGCTAAGCGCCACCGAAATTGCCACGTGCTTGGCGTAGCGCTGGGCGAAATCCGGGAACTTCGACCAGTTATCGATGATCTGCCAGGGCAGCTTGGTGTTGAACTCGGTGTCTTCGAGCTGGAACTTGCGGTCGGCCATCTTGCCGACGTAGCGCGTCTTGCGCGGCAGATCGTCGTCACCAGTTCGCGAAGCGATCATGTCTTCGGTGCCCAGGCCAATGACCTGACCGATGAGATCGCGCACGCCGAACACGTTGATACGGTCAAGGAAAGCAACCTGCTCGCGCTGGAGATCCTCAAGCCGCTGTTCGGCGGTGGGATCGAGAGCAAACTGGTTTTCGATGCCACGGGCTGCGCCGTTGAGCTGGGTGATGGCGGCGAATAGGCCATCCAGCGAGCGGCGGCCGCGATCGGAGAGGGTATAGCGCATTTTCGGTCAGTCCTGATGAGGGAAGCGGGGCGGGCTGGCGGGATGGATCAGAAGATACCGGCGTAGTTGCCAGCGTTGCCGTTGCTCTGGGGGCGACGGGTGAAGTTGCGATCAGGGGTGTCCTCCTGCTCGCGCTCCAGCTTCGCGAACTTCACACCCAAGGCATCGACCTCGGTGTGGAATTCCTGCCGCATGGTGTCGATCGCGGCGGCGAAGCCCTTGGCCATCTCTTCGAGCAGGTGCTCCAGCTTGGCAAAGTCGAACCCAACCGGCGCGTCGACCTTGATTTCCTGCTTCGTTTCCGGCGCGGAATTGGTCTTGGCGAACTTGGCCGAGAAATTATCGAACATGGTGCGCATGGACGACAGCAGCGCCTTGCCGCCCTCGGTTTCTGCGGTGTCGTCCGCGAATTCGAGCAGGGCGGCTTCGTCGCGCGACAGGGCGATGGTGCCCGGCAGGTGGCGGTTGAATTCGAGGCGGTCGGTCGCGATCGAGGCCGGGCTGTCGGTCAGCGCCACGCCCATGAGGTAGGCATAGCCCTTGCCTGCGAAGTTCGGTTCGATCTCGATCGAGGGATAGACCTTCTGGCCCGCCTGGTTGAGCGCCTTGGCATCGTCGTTCACATCGAACGTGCCGAACAGGCCGAGGCGCTTTTCGGTCTTGCCGTTGAAATTGACGTCCACCTCGCGCGTTTCTACACTTTCGACGTCGCCGAAAGCGCGGAACGGCGCCTGTCCGGTGCTGCCGCGAATATGCTCGATATTCAGGCGAGCGCCGTAGGTCTTGGGATCGTAGCTGTTGGCCATCTCGGTCAGCATCTTGTCGTCGATGGTGCGGCCATCGACCGTGCTGCCGGAGGTGGCGAGAAGGAAGGACTTGGTCTTCATGGGGCTTGGCTCCGCTGATCGTTGACGGGGCCGGTTGCGGCGCCCCCTCGTCTCACCGCCCCTTCAGGCCCGAGCCCGGACAATTGTTCAACGCGCGGGCGCGGTAACGGGCGGCTCTACCCCGGCAAGCCATCGCCAGCGGCCTTCAAACCGGGTGCATGGCACTTGCCATGCCGCAAACCGCCCCTTTCCAAGACGACAGCGCCAGTCCGGCGGCGATCAGCCGACAGGTCGCGCGCGCCCAGCGCAGGGAGGCGCGAAGCCTGTACTGGCGGGGCTGGCAACTGGCGGAGATTGCGACCGAGATCGGCGAGAAATACAACACCGTCGCCAGCTGGGCGCGGCGCGACAACTGGGACGATGCCCCGCCAGTCCGCGTGATCGTCGATCGCGTCGAGGTGAAAATCGCCAACCTGCTGGACCGCGAGCCCTTCACCGAAGGGCACATGAAGCAGGTGGACTTCCTGATGCGCCAGCTGGAGCGAGCGGCGCGCATCAACAAGTACAACGAGACGGGTCGCGAAGCCGACCTGAACCCGAAGATCGGCAAGCGCAACGACGACCAGGCCAAGGCGAAGCGGGCGGAGAAGCGCAAGAATTTCCTGACGCTGGAACAGTGGCAGGCGCTGCTCGACGACTTCCACGACAAGAATTTCGCGCACCAGGCCACATGGTGGGAGCATCGCAACGAGCGCACCCGCAAGATCCTGAAGAGCCGCCAGATCGGCGCGACCTGGTACTTCGCTCGCGAGGCGCTGGCCAAAATCGCCGAAGGCGTGCTGGAAGGCGAGCAGCCGCGCAACCAGATTTTCCTGTCAGCCAGCCAGCGTCAGGCGAATAAGTTCCGGCGCGAGATCGTGGGCTGGGTGCGGCGCGTCACCGGGGTGGAGTTGCAGGGCAACCCCATCATGCTGGATTTCAGTGGTCTGCATGACACCGGCGAGGAGGAGCGCGACAGCGAAGCCTCGCCCGGCATCGCGCTCGATCCGGTGGGGCTCTATCCACTATCCACCAATTCCAATACCGCGCAGGGCGAAAGCGGCGACTTCTATTTCGACGAGTTCTTCTGGGTCCACGGCTTCGCCCAGCTGCGCAAGGTGGCGGCGGCGATGGCCACGCACACCATCTACAAGCGCACCTATTTCTCGACGCCATCGACCAAGACCCACGAGGCTTACGAGTTCTGGGCAGGCGAGGACTGGAACCGGTCCCGCCCGCGCGGCCTGCAGGTGCCGTTCGATATCTCGAAGCGGACCCTTCGGGCCGGTGCCCACATGCCC
Organism: Novosphingobium sp. 9; assembly: GCF_025340265.1. NCBI lineage: Bacteria > Pseudomonadati > Pseudomonadota > Alphaproteobacteria > Sphingomonadales > Sphingomonadaceae > Novosphingobium > Novosphingobium sp. 9. The sequence continues at coordinate 319,273 of NZ_CP022707.1, forward strand.
GATGGCAGCTGGCAACAGATCGTCACGCTGGACGATGCGATTGCCGGTGGCATGGGCAAGCTGGTCAACCGCGAGGAGCTGGCCGCCGAATCGAGCGATGAGGAGTTCCGCAACCTCTACGATTGCGAGTTCGTTGATGATTCCGAGAGCAGCTTCCCTTATTCGCGGATCGCCTCGGCGCGCGTCGACAGCTTCCTGAAGTGGCGAGATTTCCGCCCGGCTTTGGTGGACATTCCCGGCGCGCGGCCCTTCGGCGACCGGCCGGTGTGGATCGGGTACGATCCCAACAAGCAAGGCCGTGACGATGCCGCGCTGATCGTGGTGGCCCCGCCCGAGCAATCAGGCCGAGGCAAGTTCCGCATTCTGGAAAAGCATCGGCTCAACGGGCTGGACTTCGCCGGGCAGGCGCAGGCGATCAGGGAAGTGGCAGCGCGCTATCGCGTTACCGATATCGCCATCGACACCACCGGGCATGGTCTGGCGGTATGGGAGCTGGTCAAGAACTGGTTCCCCACCGTGCGGCGCATTGAATACTCGGTTGCCAGCAAGACGGCGCTGGTGGTCAAGGGGCAGAGCCTGTTCCGCGCCGGACGCATCGAATTCGACGCGGGCTGGACCGATCTGATGCAGGCGCTGATGGCGATTCGCCCGGCGCTGACCGGCAGCAAGAAGGGCGTCACCTATATCGCCCGGCGCAACGGGGAAATCGGCCACGCCGATATCGCCTGGGCGCTGCTTCACGCACTTTCCAACGAACCCCTCGACGCAGGCACGACCAGTGAAGGCGGCGGCGGGCGCGTGGTCTTTTCCAACTGACTGGATCCCCCATGAGCGACACAGACATCGTCCCCGCCGATCAGGCCCTCAGCGTTTCGGTCAGCGGCCCGGCTGTTCCTGAAGTGACGACAGGGAGCCAGCCCGTTGGCAAGGCGAGCATGTTTGCGTTCGGCGATCCCGAAAGCGTGATCGACCGGCGCGAGCTGAGCGCCTATTTCGAGATCTGGCACAACGGCAGGTGGTACGAGCCGCCGATGCCAATGGGCAAACTGGCGCAGACCTTCAACATGAGCCCGTTTCACCGCAGCGCTGTTGCTCTGAAGGTCAACCTGCTGGTTGCTCAGCAGACGCCTTCGCGCTGGCTGTCTGCCGACGCCTTCGAGCGATTCGCGCTGGATTTCGTGCAGATGGGTAACGGCTATCTGGAGTGGATTCCGAATATGGCGGGGCGGCTTGCGCTTGTGGACCACGCCCCGGCGCTGCACCTGCGCGCTGGCGTCGATCCCGGCGTGTTCTGGTTCGTCAACGGCGTCGGCGGTGACATTCACCAGTTCGATGCCGGGCGCGTGTTCCAGCTGCAGCAGCCGGACGTGGCGCAGGAGATCTATGGCATGCCGGAGTGGCTGTCTGCGCTCCAGTCCGGGCTCCTCAACGAAAACGCCACGCTGTTCCGCCGCCGCTACTACCTCAACGGCGCGCATGCGGGCTTCGTGTTCTATCTGAGCGAGGCGCTGGCCGACATGGAGACGTCCGACGCCATTGCCGAGCGGCTCGGCCAGGCGCGCGGCGTCGGCAACTTCAAGAACATGTTCGTCCACATCCCCGGCGGCAAGAAGGACGGCATCCAGATCATGCCGATCGCGGACGTGACTGCGAAGGACGAATTTAACGCGGTGAAGACGATCAGCCGCGACGATATGCTGGCCGCGCACCGCACGCCGCCCCAGCTGATCGGGATCGTGCCGCTCAACAATGCGGGCTTCGGCAGCGTGGCCGAGGCTCGTGACGGCTATTACGAGAGCGAGATCGTACCCATCGCGCGTCGCATGCTGCGGATGAACGCATGGTTCGGTCAGGCGGTGCTGGCCTTTGCGGATTACGTGTGCGCCGACGGCGCGATCATCCGGCAGGTAGGTGACGCTTTCGTAAAGCTGCCTTCAGGCACTCGCTGAGACATCCCTTCCGCCGAAAGGCGGGGGACCGGGGCGCGGCAACGCCCCAAGTCCGACGACGCTCCTCGCCATGATCCCGATCGGTCCCGCCTCGGAGACCATCCCGCCTGCCGACTCGGCGTGGGAACAAATAAGGAACAAATGCCATGGAGTCTATGCTCCGTTCGCCGCTTTTGGCGGTGGATCCCGTGCGCCCGCTGGCGCCCTACATCGGCGGCAAGCGCCAGCTCGCCAAGCGCTTGGTCACGCTGATCAACTCGATCGAGCACCGCACTTATGCCGAGCCTTTCGTCGGCATGGGCGGGGTGTTTCTGCGGCGCGACCGCAAGCCGAAGGCCGAAATCATCAACGACTGGTCAGAGGACGTGGCGACGTTCTTCCGCGTCGTCCAGCACCACTACGTGGCGTTTCTGGACATGTTGCGGTGGCAGATCACGAGCCGGGCAGGCTTCGAAAAGCTGCTGGCGCAGGAGCCCTGCTCACTCACCGATATGCATCGGGCGGCGCGGTTCCTCTATCTCCAACGGCTTGCCTTCGGTGGCAAGGTGCGGGGGAAGACCTTCGGCGTGGTGGCCGATGGCCCGGCGCGGTTCGACGTGACCAAGCTCGCGCCGATGATCGAGGCGGTGCATGAGCGGCTCGCGGGTGTGGTGATCGAGCGCTTGCCCTGGTCGGACTTCATTGCGCGGTATGACCGGGAGGGGACGCTGTTCTATCTCGATCCGCCCTACTTCGGCAGCGAAGGGGACTATGGCCGGGATCTGTTCGATCGCAGCCAATTCGAAACGATGGCCCAGCAGCTGCGAGGGATACGGGGGCGGTTCATCCTGTCGCTCAACGATCACCCCGAGGTGCGCCGGATCTTCGCAGGGTTCGACTTCCGCAGTGAGCGGCTGAGCTACAGTGTCGGCGGGGGCGCCAAGTCGAAGGCGGTCGGCGAAGTGATCATCACGAACTAGCCGCGCGCAGCCGCGCTGGAGCCTGTCAGGGGCCGGGGAGCGATCCTCGGCCCCTTTTTCGTGCCCTCGCGCCGCAGCCCGCCTCCCAGCGCCGCAGCGAGCGCGCAACATCATTGCGCCCCGACGCAACGCAACGCGGCCCGGTGGCCTAGGCCCGGCCACCCCTCGCGCCGCGCTCTCCCCCACGCTTCGCTTCCCCTTCTTCGTCGAAAATTGTGCATTTGGGCGGGGTTCCTGCGCAGGCTTGGTCCACCCCCATTTTCCGCAAGTGGGTTACATCGGTGACCTGATCAGGAAACGCGCGGAAATCAGCCATTCCTGCGGCCTAAAAGCAAGGTGACCTGAGGTTACAAATGTAACCCTGAAATCACAATATACTGATTTCATACGACAATTTCTAAGGTCATCACCACCACCAATGACGGTTATCTGGTAACTACGAGGTCACTTAAATGTAACCTTATTAGGTATCTGATAAATAGACATAAACACTAATGTAACCCGGTTGCGGAGCATATGCGGGGCATCAAAATCAAACGACGCTAATGCGCGGATGCGTCCGCGTAGGATGCTCAGCATGGTTGATGATGTGAGGTGTAGGACTGCTGTGCGCTTCTGTGCGCTACAGTCGGTTTGAGGAGTGCCTGAAATTTGGTCGGGACTATGTCGGGACTCTAGGTGCCGTTCCGTTCCGCTTGGTTCCGCTCTGTTCCGCGAAACGAGATGTTGACGGCATCGGAAAATCGCCTAAATGCGCGGTACGGCATACGCCGGGCGATTAGCTCAGTTGGTAGAGCATCTCGTTTACACCGAGAGGGTCGGCGGTTCGAGCCCGTCATCGCCCACCATTTTCCAAGTGGTACAGCCGCTTCCCGCACAGCGCCGAAAATACCCAGTCTGGATCGACGCAGGTGCGATTCCGGTCGACGAAACGCGTGTCCGGCGCCGTCTCAGGCGATAGCCGCGAAAGACACCACGGTTTCGGACGGCAGATCGTTCTCGCCGTTCGACCATGATTGATTACGACCGTTACGCTTGGCCTGATAGAGGCTGATATCGGCCTCACGCAGCAAGCGGTCGATCTCCGCATCGCCGTCATCATACGCCGCACAACCGATGCTCAGCGTACCGCTGTTGCCGGATTCGGCGTGGGCGACAAAGCCTTCGCACAGCTCGCGGGCGAAACGCGCCGCCTCGATCTCGTCCATACCCGGCACGAGCATCGCAAACTCATCGCCGCCAAGTCTTGCGACAATGGCGCCGGACGGGGCGCGTCGGCGCAGGAAGCCGCCAAGGCGAGCGAGATGCTGGTCGCCGGCGAGGTGTCCGAAACGGTCGTTGATCGATTTGAAATGGTCGACATCGAGGATCAGAAGCGCACCGCAACCATCTTCCCGGCGCAAGGCCAGACCCGCCCGAAGGCGAAAGCCGCGGCGATTGAACAGGCCGGTCAGCGAATCGATCTCCGCCAGTTCCATCGCCTGCGATTCGCGGCGCTGGCGCAGCACTCCGGCAATCGACATCGCCAGCGCGACCGCGACGAACACCCCTTCGAACAGCGAAAGCGTCACCATAACGCCCTGATAGCGCGCCAGATCGACAAAAGCGCCCGGCACGAAGGCGCACACGGCCTTGATCGCGTAAAAACCGCCGTGCGCCGCCAAAGTAGCGCCCAGCATGCGGCGCTCGCGATTCGCAGCCGGAGTCAGGAGCAGGCGGGCCGCAGTCAGGCAGAAGATCGCCACCAGCCCGGCATTGACGAGCGAATAGACCTGATCGCGATAATCCGCCGCCGGAACGAGCAGAAGTCCGGCCGCGCAGAGCCACAGCATTGTCAGCCACAGGCGCGAGATCGGTCGCGAAACGAACGAAGCCGCGCCGCGCAGGAAGAAATAGTGTGCCAGCGGGACCATGGTGTTGGCGAACCAGATGCCGACCAGGAACGAGACACCTTCACGCATCGGCGCGATCGTGCAGCCGACCGCGATGCAGGAAAAACCCAGAGCGAAATCAAGGAGAAAGCGTTCACGCAGGACGCGCCATTCGAGCATCAGGAACACGGCCGCAACGAACGCAATCGCGTCCGTCAGCAACATCATGGTTTTGGCATCGACATGCATTTGGGCTGGCCCCGTCCCTGATCCTGGGCCGACCCTTAGGGAATCATCGTCAACAAATCGTTCATTACGATAATTTCATCGCTCAACCGCGCACCTTGAGGAGGACAGAGCGCAGGCAGAGAAGGACACAGACACCGTTCTGGTTCGTCATCTCGTGCCGGAATACGACGATTCCCTGTCCGGGCCGCGATTTCGAGGGGCGCAGGCTCACCACCTCGCTGGAGCAAGTGAGCGTATCGCCAACGAACACCGGCGCGGGCGTGCGCACTTCGTCGAAACCCAGATTCGCCACCAGCGTCCCCAGCGTCGTGTCGGCCACCGACAAACCCACAGCCAGACTGAAGGTGAAGCACGAATTGACGAGGATGCGCCCGAACTCGCTGCCCCCCGCCGCCTCGGCATCAAGGTGGAGCGGCTGGAGATTGTGGGTGAGCGAGGAGATCAGCAGGTTGTCCGTCTCGGTGACAGTGCGCGAGGGCGCATGGACAACGCGGTCGCCCACCTGCCATTCGTCGAAATACCGGCCTGCCATCGCCTCGCTCCTTTCCCCGATCAGGCCAGCATCAGTTTGAAACCGGCATGGCTCTTCTTCCAGCCCAGCTTCTCGTAGAAGCGGTGGGCATCGGTGCGCGCAAGGTTCGAGGTCAGTTGCACCAGCAGGCACCCGCGCTCGCGGCAGCGCTCCACCGCCCATTCGATCATGCGCGAACCGAGCCCCTGCCCGCGCACGCTCGAATCGATTCGCACCGCCTCGATCTGGCCCCGCCAGGCGCCGCGCATGGCAAGGCCGGGAAGGAAGCTGATCTGCATCGTGCCGACCAGCCGCCCATCAATCTCGGCCACCGCCAGCATCTGATCCGGCGCGGCATCGAGCACGCGGAAGGCTTCAAGATAGGCCGGGTCGAGCGGCAGTTCCGGCGCCTCGCGATGGCTGGCCATCTGGTCTTCGGAGAGCATCTGGACAATGCCTGGAAGATCCGCCTCGCGCGCTTCCCGCATGACAAGCGCGCTCATGCTGCGACCACCCGCGCCAGCAGTGCCTCGACCTGCACCTGCGCACCCACCGTGACCGTCAGTTCCTCGACCGTTCCGTCGAACGGGGCCGTCAGGACATGTTCCATCTTCATCGCCTCCAGCGTCAGCAGGGCCTGCCCCGCCACGACGCTCTGCCCCGCTTCGACCGCGACGGCAACGACCTTGCCCGGCATCGGCGCCAGCACCGCACCCGACCCCGTCGAGGCGCCGCCGCTGGCATCGTGACGCTCCGGCCCGAAGCGCCAGGTCGTGCCCTGAAGCGTGGCCCACAGGTAATCCCCGTCCCGTGCCAGCTGGGGATAGTGCGCCTGATCGTAGCTCACCCGTGCCTGCCTATCCCCTTCGAACACCTCAGCCCCCGCGCTGAAACGCACGGTCGAGACCGCGTGCGCGTTCAGCCGGAAACCGGGGGCGATATGACCTGCCCCGCCCCCCACCAACCGCTGCGCCACCGTATCGAGCAACCACTGCGGCGGCGTCACGTCGGCAGCGGCATAGTCGATGTGGCGAGCGATAAAGCCGGTATCGACATCGCCCGCCATGAACTCGGGCAGAACGAGCAGCGATCCCAGCAGCGTTGCATTGGTCCGCAGCGGCCAGATCACGCTGTCCCAGCAGACCTTGGAAAGCCCCAGCGCCGCCGCGCGTCGATCTGGCGCATGGCAGACCAGCTTGGCGATCATCGGATCGTAGTGCGGCGAGATCGCATCGCCCTGCTCCACTCCGGTCTCGATCCGCACCGTGCCGGGGAAATCGAGTTCGACCGGCGCGCCGGTCTGCGGGTCGAGATAGCGGCTAGGGCGAATTGCGCGCGGCAGGGCAAAGCGCTCCAGCCGCCCGGTGACGGGCAGGAAGCCGCGCGCCGGGTCTTCGGCATAGAGCCGCGCTTCCATTGCCCAGCCGTCGATAGAGAGCTGGTCCTGCGTCTTGGGAAGCGCTTCTCCCGCCGCGACGCGCAATTGCCATTCGACCAGATCGACGCCGGTGATCGCCTCTGTCACCGGGTGCTCGACCTGAAGCCGGGTGTTCATCTCCATGAACCAGATGCGGTCGGCGCGCAGGCCTTCGGAGCCATCGGCGATGAACTCGATCGTGCCCGCGCCGACATAGTCGACCGCCCTGGCCGCGCGCACCGCTGCCGCGCAGAGCGCCTCACGCGTGGCCGCATCCATGCCAGGAGCCGGGGCTTCCTCGATCACTTTCTGATGGCGACGCTGGAGCGAGCAGTCGCGCTCGAACAGGTGGACGACGTTGCCGTGCGTATCGCCGAAGACCTGCACCTCGATATGGCGCGGGTTGGCGACGTATTTCTCGATCAGCACCTTGTCGTTGCCGAAGGCGGCACTCGCCTCGCGGCGGCACGAGACCAGCGCTTGGGCAAAGTCCGCCGCCGTATCGACGCGGCGCATGCCCTTGCCGCCGCCGCCCGCCACCGCCTTGATCAGCACTGGGTAGCCGACTTGGGCCGCCGCTTCAGCCAGTCGTGCCTCGCTCTGGTCCTCTCCGGCATAGCCCGGCGTCACCGGCACCCCGGCCTCGGCCATGCAGCGCTTGGCGGCGTCCTTGAGGCCCATCGCCTCGATCGCGTGGGGCGGCGCGCCGACCCAGACCAGCCCTGTCGCCGTGACCGCGCGGGCGAAATCGGCATTCTCGGAGAGGAACCCGTAGCCGGGGTGGATCGCCGTGGCCCCGCTCTCCTTCGCCGCTGCCAGAATCGCCGCGACGTTCAGGTACGATTCGCGCGCCGGGGCCGGGCCGATGCGAACTGCCATATCCGCCTCGCGTACATGCAGGCTCTGCGCATCGGCGTCGGAATAAACCGCCACCGTGCGGATGCCGAGGCGGCGCGCGGTGCGGATCACCCGGCAGGCGATCTCGCCGCGATTGGCGATCAGCAGTGCCGGTAACATACTTGCGATCATGGATGGCGTTCCGGAAAATGGTGCCGGGTATGCAGCGCCTTCAACACCGCCTCGATGTCATTGGCAAAGCCGCCCTCGGCAAAGGCCAGCGCGGGCAGGTTCTGGTTCGCCTCGCCCAAGCGCTCGACCACCGCCGTGCGCGGACGCGGCCAGCCGACGCGCACCACCTCGATATTCCCCGCCCGCTCGGGGAACAGCGCCAGCAGGCCCTCCACCGTCACGCAATCCTTGCAGTAGAAACGACGATCACCACCATGCTCCGGGTCGGCCCAGTCGGTATCGAGGACGAAGAGGGTATCGTGAGGAGCAGCAGTCATCGAAGTCACATCCTGAACAGGCCGAAGCGGGGGTGTTCGGGCACGGGCGCGCGCAGGCAGGTGGCAAGCGCGAGGCCGAGCACATCGCGGCTCTGCACCGGATCGATCACGCCGTCATCCCAAAGCCGCGCCGTCGCGTAATACGGGCTTCCCTCGGTTTCGTACTTGGTGCGGATCGGCGCCTTGAAAGCCTCGGCCTCGGCAGGCGTCCAGTTCTCGGCATCGCGGTGGACGGTGGCGAGGACCGAGGCCGCCTGCTCGCCGCCCATCACCGAGATGCGGGCATTGGGCCAGGTGAACAGGAAGCGCGGATCGTAGGCCCGCCCGCACATGCCGTAATTGCCCGCGCCGAAGCTGCCGCCGATCACCAGCGTGATCTTGGGCACGCTCGCGGTCGCCACCGCTGTCACCAGCTTGGCGCCATGCCGGGCGATCCCTTCCGCCTCGTACTTCCCGCCGACCATGAAGCCCGAGACGTTCTGGAGGAACAGCAGCGGCACCCGGCGCTGGCAGGCCAGCTCGATGAAATGCGCGCCCTTGGTAGCGCTTTCGGAGAACAGCACGCCGTTGTTCGCCAGAATCGCCACCGGGCGCCCATGGATATGCGCAAAGCCGCAGACCAGCGTCGCGCCGTACAGGGCCTTGAACTCGTGGAATTCCGAGCCATCGACCAGCCGGGCGATCACCTCGCGCACATCGTAGGGCGCACGCACGTCCTCGGGAATCAGGCCATAGAGATCGTGTGCCGGATAGAGCGGATCGTGCGCCGGGATGCTCTCCACCGCAGGCGCAGGATCGGGCGGCAGATGGCTGACGATATCGCGCAAGATGCTGATCGCATGGGCGTCGTTCTCGGCAAGGTGATCGGCGACGCCGGACTTGCGGGCGTGCAGATCGCCGCCGCCCAGATCCTCGGCGCTGATCTCCTCGCCGGTCGCGGCTTTCACCAGGGGAGGCCCTGCGAGGAAGATCGTGCCTTGCTCGCGCACGATCACCGTCTCGTCGCTCATCGCCGGCACATAAGCCCCGCCCGCCGTGCAACTGCCCATCACGCAGGCGATCTGGGGAATGCCCTGCGCACTCATCTGCGCCTGGTTGAAGAATATCCGCCCGAAGTGGTCGCGGTCGGGAAACACCTCGGCCTGATGCGGCAGGTTCGCCCCGCCCGAATCGACGAGGTAGAGGCACGGCAGACGGTTCTCCTGCGCGATCGCCTGCGCGCGCAGGTGCTTCTTCACCGTCATCGGGAAATAGGTGCCCCCCTTCACCGTCGCATCGTTGGCAAGGATCATGCAGGTTCGGCCCGAAACGCGTCCGATCCCGCCGATCACCCCGGCGCCGGGCACCTCGTCGTCATAGAGGCCGCCTGCAGCGAGTTGCGCGATCTCCAGAAACGGCGCCCCGGCATCAAGCAGGCGCTCCACCCGCTGGCGCGGCAGCAGCTTGCCGCGCGCGACATGGCGCTGGCGCGCGCCCTCGCCGCCGCCGAGCGCGACCTTGGCGACCCGCTCGCGCAAGTCCTGCGCCAGCGCGCGGTTATGCGCCGCGCGGGCCAGCGCCTCGGGCGAGGCGGGATCGTGGCGCGTGGGAAGGACCGGCGCGCTCACGCTGCCCCCTCCGCGTGAAGGGTAACTTTCAGCAAGACCCTCTTCCCATTCATGTCTTTGCCGTGATGGCTTGTTATCCGACAAAGTAAGCACTTTGCAGGGCACTTGCCAAGGCCCGCGCGTTACCTCGCTGAAGTTCCGCCAAAGACTGCGGTTCTCCGCGTGCCGGTCAGCCAGGAACTTGCCCCTGTGCAGACCGGCCCCGGATAGGGCCTGACAGCCGCGAAAAGAAACGAGAAGGATGACCGAGATGGCCTATACCCGCTACTTGCGCCAGCAAGCCTACATCAATGGTGTGTGGTGCGACGCGGATGGCGGCGCCACGCTCGACGTCACCGATCCGGGCAGCGGCGCAGTGATCGGCACCGTCCCGAAGATGGGCGCCGGGGAAACCCGCCGCGCAATAGATGCCGCGCAGGCCGCGCTCCCCGGCTGGCGCGCGAAGACCGCAGGTGAGCGCGCGAAGCTGATGCGCCGCCTGTTCGACCTGATGATCGCCGCGCAGGACGATCTGGGCGAGTTGCTCAGCCGCGAACAGGGCAAGCCGCTGGCCGAAGGCAAGGGTGAGATCGCCTATGGCGCCAGTTTCATCGAATGGTTCGCCGAAGAGGGCAAGCGCGCCTATGGCGAGGTGATCCCCGGCCATGCCGCAGACCGCCGCATCGTCACCCTGCGACAGGGCGTGGGCGTGGTCGGCGCGATCACGCCGTGGAATTTCCCTAATGCGATGATCGCCCGCAAGCTCGGTCCGGCGCTGGCGGCAGGCTGCACCATCGTCATCAAGCCCGCCTCGGCAACGCCCTTCTCCGCGCTGGCCATCGCGGCCTTGTGCGAGGAGGCCGGAATTCCGGCGGGCGTCGTCAATGTCGTGACCGGCAGCGCAGGCGCCATCGGCGGGGAACTGACCGGCAATCCCAAGGTCGCCAAGATCACCTTCACCGGATCGACCGAGATCGGCCGCGAGCTGCTGGCTCAGTCCGCCCAGACGATCAAGAAATGCTCGATGGAACTGGGCGGCAATGCGCCGTTCCTGGTGTTCGACGATGCCGACGTGGATGCCGCCGTCGAAGGTGCGATGATCTCGAAGTTCCGCAATGCCGGGCAGACCTGCGTGTGTACCAACAGGTTCTACGTGCAGGACGGCGTCTACGACGAGTTCGCGCAGAAACTGGCGGCGCGGGTGAAGGCGCTCAAGGTCGGCTATGCGCTGGAACAGGGCAGCGAGATCGGCCCGCTGATCGATGCCAAAGCGGTCGAGAAGGTGGAGGAGCACCTTGCCGATGCGACATCCGGCGGCGCGAAGGTGCTGGCGGGCGGCGAACGCAGCCCGCTCGGCGGCACCTACTTCACGCCCACGGTGGTCAGCGACGTAACCCCGCAGATGAAGCTCGCGCGCGAGGAGACTTTCGGGCCGCTGGCAGGCCTGATCCGCTTCACCGAGGAGGCCGAGGGCGTCCGGCTGGCGAACGATACCGAGTTCGGCCTCGCCAGCTATTTCTACGCGCGCGACCTCAGCCGCGTGTGGCGCGTGGCCGAGGCGCTGGAGGCAGGCATGGTCGGCATCAATACCGGCCTCATCTCCACCGAAGTCGCCCCGTTTGGCGGCGTCAAGCAATCGGGCCTCGGCCGCGAAGGCTCCCGCCACGGACTGGAGGACTATATGGAGATCAAGTACCTGTGCATGGGCATCAGCGCGGGGTGAGGGACGAGGGATGCCGCCCCCTGCGCGAGCGGGAGGAGGGGCATTACGGCCAGAAGGCTGCCCAGCCCCGCTGTCGCCCTAGTCCCCGCCCCTCGCCCCCTATTCGTCATTCCCGCGAAGGCGGGAATCCAGTCCGCGCCACGCGGGATTTCAAACGTCGATCAGCCTGAGTGGGCGACAGCGGTTCCATCTCTCGCCCCGTTCTCGCAGAATCATATCCGAGATGATGCCGGAATAAAGTGAACGGTTTCGCGTCGATGTGAGGATGAAGACGGCGGTCCCAAAAGCCCTACATCGCAAAGTTGCTGCTGGATTCCCGCCTTCGCGGGAATGACGAAGAGGGGTGGTGGACGGACTTATCTTTCCTTAGAAGCGGCGAATGGTCGACGCTCGACAGTTCAATATCCGCGACGATCAGGGCACATTGCTGTGTCCCGCCTGTGGCTTTCCAGAATACGTTGTTACAGACGCTTACGATGAAGCTGGCGGCATACCTTTGGGCATCTGCCCGTGTTGCCTTTGGGAGCCGGGATTTGACGATAATCCCGCTGCCTCCGATCACGCGAAGCAAACTGTCCTCGCGTCACTGCAAGCTTATCGCGCAGAATGGAGCGCTAATCCAACCTGGAGAGTGCCGGGCATTCCAAAACCGGCATGTTGGGATGCTATGTCACAGTTGGCCCGCCTGTTTAAAGCAGCACCCAACGTCCGCTAAGGAGCGATACTCCTCCCTTCCCCCAAAGCAAAAGGCCCGGCGGATCGCTCCACCGGGCCTTTTGTATTTCAGCGCTGGCAGAAGCGATCAGGCTTCCGTCTTGGCGTCCGCTTCGTAGCGCTCGATCGCTTCGACGACGATCTTGCGGGCTTCTGCGGCATCGCCCCAGGTGCCGACGCGGACCCACTTTTCCTTCTCCAGATCCTTGTAGTGGGTGAAGAAGTGCTCGATCTGGGCGAAGACGATCTCGGGCAGATCGTGCTTTTCCTGGACGTCGCTGTAGTACGGAAACGTCGACGTGTCGGGCACGCAGACCAGCTTCTCGTCGCCGCCGTGCTCGTCTTCCAGGTTCAGCACCGCAATCGGGCGCACGCGCACGACGCTGCCCGGAACGAAGGGCGAGCGGGCCACGACCAGCGCGTCAAGCGGGTCGCCATCGGGCGAGAGCGTGTGCGGCACGAAACCGTAGTTCGCGGGGTAACGCATCGGCGTGTGCAGGATGCGGTCGACGAACAGCGCGCCCGAAGCCTTGTCGAACTCGTACTTGACGGGTTCGCCACCGGCGGGAACCTCGATGATGACGTTCAGGCTCTCCGGCGGGTTCTTGCCGACGGGGATCATGTCGATACGCATGTGAAACCTCATTTGATGCGCCGCATCACGTAAGTTGATTTACGTAAAAGCGTGAAAGAATTTGAACTGGCCGGGCTTAGCCGCGCTGCACCTGCATCGCAACATAGTATTCGGGGGCGGAACGAAGACCGTCCCACCCCGAAACGTCTCATGCCGTCCACGATCCGGCTTCGGACCGCAGTGCAACACAAGTGGTTATTATTTCGTTCGCGCGGCCAGCAGACGGTCGAAACCGTTTTCCTTGCCCGGCGTGGTGCTTTCCAGCCAGGGATAGCGCAGACCGCCGTAATAGGCGACCGGCACCGTGGTATAGGCATCCTCGCGCTTGATCAGCAGCTGGATCGGCGTGGAGCCGCTCTTGGCCGCCGTCACCGCGTCTTCCAGCACGTCACCGCTATAGGCCTTGCCGTTCACCGCGATGATCTGCACGCCGTTGACGAGGCCCGCCTTGAACGCCGGACCGTTCCACAGCGCCGAACTGATGGTGCCGTCCTTGCCCACGGCCATGCCCAGCGAATAGGTCAGGTCGGTCGAGTGGCGATAGTCGTTCGCGCCCTTCTGGTAGGAATTGGGCTTGTCCTTCCACACCAGCTTGTACCCGGCCATCTCGATGCCCTTGATCGGCGCGGGCTGGTTCGGCTCGTAGATGTGGTTGTGCAGGAACGTCGCCCAGTCATAGGCGTAAACGCCGTTCAGGGTCTTGACCACGTCGTCGAAGTTGTAGGTCAGCTCGCCCCAGTCGCCATCGCGCACACCGAAGAAGGCCTTGGCGAAGTCGTCGAGGCCCTTCTTGCCCTTGGTGCCGGCGCGGATGATCTGGTCCGCCTCCAGCCAGGTGAGCGCGCCTTCAACGTAGTAGTCTTCCGAGCGCTCCAGCGAGCGATACGGATGCGGCGCGCGCTGGGCGATGATCGGATCGTTGGTAGTATCGACGACCGAACGCCATTCGCGACCCGGCTCACCCTCGGAATAGAGGGCAGCGGCCGAGGCCCACATGTCGAGCACGGTCTGCTTGCTCTGCACGCCCGAACGCGCCGCCAGGATATAGCCCCAGAACTGAGTCTGGCCTTCGTAGACCCACAGCAGGCTGTCCTGCATCGGCTGCTGGTAGTCCGGCGTCCACAGGTCGAAACCGCGGCGGAACTTGCCGTCCCAGCTATGGGTGAACTCGTGCGCGATCACGTTGTGATCCCAGTCCATCTTGTCCCAGTCGACCCACGCCTTGGGCTCCATCTGGTTCTCGCTGGAGCGGTGATGCTCCAGCCCGATGCCGCCCATCTCGTCGGTCAGGCCGAGCAGGAAGTCGTAGTGATCGAAGTGGCGCGCGCCGAACAGGCTGACCGCCTCGTTCGACAGGTTGCGATACTTCTGCATGTTCTCGGGCGAGATTTCGAGATCCTTCGCCTCGTCGGCGACGGCGTTCATCTTCACGCCGTGCCCCAAATCGAAGCTCTTGGCGTACTTGCCCGCGAAGATCGGCGAATCAACCAGACGCTCGTAGTCGATCGGGCTCCAGGTCACGGTGTCGCCGGTACGCGCGAAACCGTCGAGCGCGGTGTAGACGGTCCAGCCGGTGGGGAACTTGACAGTCGGCTTGAAGGTGATCCCGCGGGTGTAATAGCCCGCCGGGTACATGCTCATCTTGTCCCACTGCAGGTTGAGCATTTCCTGCGTCATGGTGATGCGGCCCTCACGGCTGGTCAGCGGCGAGGTGTGGACGAACTTGGCGGTGACGGCAGTGGCACCGGCAGGCAGCTTGATGTGGAAGGCATTCACCGAAACGGTATCGCGCACCCACGGCACATCCTTGCCATCGACCTGGAAGTGAATGTCGGAGAACAGCGCGACCGGGTTCGAGGGCGAGTGATGGCCCGGCAACCAGCTCGGCTCCAGCAGCACGATCTCGCCGGTGCCTGCGGCGACCGGGATCGTCTCCGTCACATGATAGAGGCCGCGATCGAGGTCGGTCGCATCGATGTTCAGGCCGATCGTACCGGCATAGGGCACGTCCTTGGCGACGGGAACCGGCGCAGGCAGCGCGGGGGCCATCGGCTTCGAACGGGTGGGATCGTCCTGCGCCACCGCAGCGGTGGAAAGGGCAAGGACCGAGAGCGAGGTTGCAAGCGCAATATGTTTCAGCATGGGCGCAGGTTATTGCCGAGCATCGAAACAGGAGCAACCCTCCAATTTCGCTTTGATGCGCAGGGCCACGCAAGCCTTCCGCGGCAGGCCCACAGCCATCTGCGACACTTGGAAAAGCTGCGGAAGCTCACCATTGTCACTTGCGGCCGCCACTTTCCCTCAACCCACATTCCCGCTAAGCGCGCGAACCATGAACACCACGCCCCAGGCCATTCGCGGAACCCAGGACATCTTCGGCGCCGATGCGGACAGCTTCGCGCATGTCGTCGAGACCTTCGAGCGCGTCCGCAAGCTCTACCGCTTCCGCCGCGTGGAGATGCCGGTCTTCGAGAAGACCGAAGTGTTCTCGCGCTCGATCGGCGAGACCACCGATGTCGTCTCCAAGGAGATGTATTCGTTCGAGGATCGCGGCGGCGAATCGCTGACCCTGCGCCCGGAATTCACCGCCGGGATCGCCCGCGCCTGGCTGACCGACGGCTGGAAGCAGTACGCCCCGCTCAAGGTCGCCACCCATGGCCCGCTGTTCCGCTACGAGCGCCCGCAGAAGGGCCGCTATCGCCAGTTCCACCAGATCGACGCCGAAGTGCTGGGCGCCGCAGAGCCGCTCGCCGATGTCGAACTGCTGGTGATGGCCGATCACCTGCTCAAGGAACTGGGCATTTCGGACGGCGTGACGCTGCAGCTGAATACGCTGGGCGATGTCGCCAGCCGTGAGGCCTGGCGCGCGGCGCTGGTCGAGTACTTCCGTGCCCACAAGGCGGACCTTTCCGAAGATTCGCAGGACCGGCTGGAACGCAACCCGTTGCGTATCCTCGATTCCAAGGACGCGCGCGACAAGGCCTTCGTCGCCGATGCACCCAAGATCGACACCTTCCTTTCGGGCGAGGCGCAGGACTTCTTCGGCACCGTCACCGCCGGACTCGATGCCGCAGGCGTCGCCTACGAACGCGCGCCGACGCTGGTGCGCGGGCTGGACTACTACCGCCACACCGCGTTCGAATTCGTCACCTCGCGCCTTGGCGCGCAGGGCACCGTGCTCGGCGGCGGTCGCTATGACGGGCTGATGGAAAGCCTTGGCGGCCCCGTCACCCCGGCGGTCGGCTGGGCGGCGGGAATCGAGCGGCTTTCGATGCTGGTCGCCGATGCAGGCGCCGTGCCGACGGCACAGCTTACCGTCGCGCTGGCGGTCGAGGACGATGCGGCGCTGTCCTACGCGCTCAAGGTCATGTCGGGCCTGCGCTATCAGGGGCTCGACGTCGAGATCGTCGCCAGCGGCAGCGCCCGCAAGCGCTACGACAAGGCGGTGAAGCTCGGCGCGCGCGTGCTCGTCTCGTTCGGCATGACCGAAGGCGCGCCCGTGGCGAACCTGCGCACCACCGAGACGACCACGGCCTCGCTCGCGGTCGAGCAGGTGCTCCAGTCGATTCAGCCGTGAATGGACCAGCCGTGAGCATTTCCGACGAGCGGCTGGGCCAGATCGGCGCTCGCTTTGCCGAACTGGAAGCCCGCCTTGCCTCGGGCACGCTCGAAGGCGAGGCGTTCGTCGCGGCCAGTCGCGACTATGCCGAGCTGGAGCGCGTCGCGCATCTTGCCGCCGATATCCGCGCAATGCGCGGCGAACTGGCCGATCTCCAGTCGCTGGCCGACCCGGACCCGGAAATGCGCGCGCTCGCCGAAGAGGAAGTACTGCGCCTGAAGGGCGAACTGCCCGAGGTCGAACGCCAACTGGCGCTTGCCATGCTGCCGCGCGATGCAGCAGACGTGCGCCCGGCGATGCTCGAAATCCGCGCCGGAACCGGCGGCGACGAGGCCGCACTGTTCGCCGCCGATCTCTATCGCATGTACGAGCGCTACGCTGCCGAACAGGGCTGGCGGGTGGAGATGGTCTCGGCCAATGCCAGCGATGTCGGCGGCTTCAAGGAAGTGGTCGCCAACGTGACGGGCTCCGGCGTGTTCGCGCGCCTCAAGTTCGAGAGCGGCGTCCACCGCGTACAGCGCGTACCCGTGACAGAAAGCGGCGGGCGCATCCATACGTCCGCCGCGACCGTGGCGGTGCTGCCCGAACCAAGCGAGGTCGATGTCCAGATCGAGGACAAGGACCTCAAGATCGACATCTACCGGGCCAGCGGGGCCGGTGGCCAGCACGTCAACACCACCGATTCGGCGGTGCGCATCACCCACCTGCCCACCGGCATTGTCGTCACCTGTCAGGACGAGCGCAGCCAGCACAAGAACAAGGCCAAGGCCATGCAGGTGCTGCGTGCGCGTATCTACGAGAAGATGCGCGACGAGGCTCAGGGTGCCGAAGCCGAGGCGCGCCGCGCGATGGTCGGCTCGGGTGATCGCTCGGAGCGCATCCGCACCTACAATTTTCCGCAAGGGCGTGTGACCGATCACCGCATCAACTTGACGCTCCACCGCCTGCCCGAAGTTCTCGAAGGCACCGGCCTTGGCGAACTGGTCGATGCGCTGATAGCCGAAGACGAGGCCAAGCGTCTCGCGGCGATGGACCAGTGAGCCCCCAAACAGCAGAAACCGTCGCACAGGCCATGCGGTCCGCCACGCTGCGCCTGAGCGAAACCAGCGACACCGCCCGGCTCGATGCCGAAGTGCTGATGGCCCATGCACTGGACTGCTCGCGCTCCGACCTGCTGCTGCGCCGAAGCTTCGATCCCGCTCCCGAGGCCTTCGCGGCGCTGATCGCGTGCCGCGCCGCGCATGAGCCGGTCGCCTATATCACCGGCACGCAGGAGTTCTTCGGCCTGCCCTTCCAGGTCTCCCCGGCGGTGCTGATCCCGCGCGGTGACAGCGAGGTTCTCGTCGAAACGGCGCTTGCCGCCCGCCCCGAAGCGCGCCGCGTGCTCGACTGCGGCACCGGCTCGGGCGCGCTGCTGCTGGCCGTATTGGCGAACCTGCCCGAAGCGACGGGCATCGGCATCGACGCCTCGCCCACTGCACTGGCCGTCGCGCAGGCCAATGCTGGGGCGCTCGGCCTCGCGACCCGCACCGAAATGCGCGAGATCAGCTGGTTGACGCCGGGCTGGCGCGACGCGCTTGGCCGCTTCGACCTGATCCTTGCCAATCCGCCCTATGTCGAAAGCGAGGCCGTGCTCGATGCCTCGGTGCG